>NZ_JBWVBC010000010.1:0-188474 GCF_057221055.1 Ruegeria sp. HKCCD7181
CAATCGTGCCGATGTTGACGTGCGGTTTTGTACGCTCAAACTTTTCCTTTGCCATGATGGCCTCCTTTTTCGGTAATGAAGGGAGCCCGTTACCCGAGCTCCCTCAAATCTTCGCTTATGCGTATTTCGCCTGGATCTCGTCCGAGATGTTCTGCGGAACCGGATCGTAGTGGTCGAACTGCATGGTGAACTGGGCACGGCCCGACGACATCGAACGCAGAGTGTTGATGTAGCCAAACATGTTCGCCAGCGGAACGAACGCGTCGATCGCGATCGCGTTGCCGCGCGGCTCTTGTCCAGATACCTGGCCCCGACGCGAGGTCAGGTCGCCGATGATACCGCCGGTGTATTCTTCCGGGGTGATCACTTCGACCTTCATGATCGGTTCCAGCAGCTTCGCGCCAGCTTTGCGCATGCCTTCACGCATACACATCCGCGATGCGATTTCGAACGCCAGAACGCTCGAGTCAACGTCGTGGAACTTACCGTCCAGCAGGGCAACCTTGAAGTCGATCACAGGGAAGCCAGCCAGCGGGCCGCTATCCATGACCGAGTTGATGCCTTTTTCAACACCCGGGATGTATTCCTTCGGAACGGCACCACCAACGATGCGGCTTTCGAACGAATAGCCTTCGCCCGCTTCGGTCGGCTGGATCTCCAGCTTGACTTCCGCGAACTGACCCGACCCACCCGACTGTTTCTTGTGGGTGTAGGTGTGCTCGACCGGCATCGAGATGGTTTCGCGATAGGCCACCTGCGGTGCACCGATGTTCGCCTCGACTTTGAACTCGCGCTTCAGACGGTCCACCAGGATGTCCAGATGAAGTTCGCCCATGCCCTTCATGATGGTCTGACCAGATTCCAGGTCGGTTTCCACGCGGAAGGACGGGTCTTCGGCGGCCAAACGGGCCAGACCCTGAGACATCTTCTCTTGGTCGCCCTTGGTCTTGGGCTCAACCGCGATCTCGATCACCGGATCGGGGAAGGTCATGGTTTCCAGAACCACCGGGTCTTTCGCATCACACAAGGTGTCACCGGTCGTCGTGTCTTTCAGACCCGCCAGCGCGATGATGTCGCCTGCAAACGCTTCTTCGATCTCTTCCCGGTTGTTCGAGTGCATCATCATCATACGACCGATGCGCTCTTTTTTACCTTTGGTCGAGTTCAGGATCGAGTCACCCTTGTTCATGGTGCCCGAGTAGATCCGAGTGAAGGTCAGCGAGCCAACAAAGGGGTCGTTCATGATTTTGAACGCCAGACCCGAGAAGGCCATGTTGTCGTCCGCACGACGTGCGATGTCACGAACTTCTTCTTCGTCGCCGGGTTTGAAGCCCATGTAATCGACAACGTCCAGCGGGCTGGGCAGATAGTCGATCACAGCGTTGAGCAGCGGTTGAACGCCTTTGTTCTTGAACGCCGAACCACCCAGAACCGGAACGAACGCGATTTCCAGAGTACCTTTGCGCAGCAGGGCGCGCAGGGTCGGAACGTCGGGCTCATTGCCTTCCAGGTATTCCATCATCGCGTCGTCGTCCATTTCGACGGCCGCTTCGATCATTTTACCGCGCCATTCGTCAGCCATGTCTTTCAGGCTGTCACGGATCGGAGCTTTGACCCAGCTTGCGCCCAGATCTTCGCCCTGCCACAGCCATTCTTCCATGGTGACCAGGTCAACCAGGCCTTCCAGCTCGGTCTCTGCGCCGATCGGGATACCAACCGGAACAGCACGTGCACCGGTGCGGTCTTCGATCATGCGAACGCAGTTGAAGAAGTCGGCGCCGATCTTGTCCATCTTGTTGACGAACACCATACGCGGAACCTTGTAGCGGTCAGCCTGACGCCACACGGTTTCGGTCTGGGGCTCAACACCAGCGTTTGCGTCCAGAACGCAGACTGCACCGTCGAGAACCGCCAGCGAACGTTCGACTTCGATCGTGAAGTCAACGTGGCCGGGGGTGTCGATGATGTTCAGGCGGTGCTTGGGCGAGTCAGCAGTCTGACCGTCCTCGGTGCGTTCCCAGAAAGTGGTGGTCGCAGCCGAAGTGATGGTGATGCCGCGTTCCTGCTCCTGCTCCATCCAGTCCATGGTGGCTGCACCGTCGTGCACCTCACCAATGTTGTGGGATTTGCCAGTGTAATACAGGATGCGCTCCGAGCAGGTGGTTTTACCTGCATCGATGTGCGCCATGATACCGAAGTTACGGTAGTGATTGAGTGTATATTCGCGTGCCATTTTGATAAGCCTCTGGAATTACCAACGGTAATGGCTGAAGGCTTTGTTCGCCTCGGCCATCTTGTGGGTGTCTTCGCGCTTTTTCACGGCAGTACCGCGGGACTGTACGGCGTCCAGCAGTTCGCCGGCAAGGCGTTCTTCCATGGTGTTTTCGTTGCGGCCGCGTGCAGCAGTGATCAGCCAGCGGATGGCCAGTGCTTCACGGCGCTCGGGGCGCACTTCGACCGGAACCTGATAGGTTGCACCACCAACCCGGCGCGAGCGAACCTCGACCGACGGTTTGATGTTGTCGAGTGCTTCGTGGAACACTTCGACAGGAGCGCGTTTGATCTTGCCTTCAACGCGGTCAAAGGCGTTGTAGACGATGCGCTCTGCGACCGACTTCTTGCCGTCGATCATCAGGTTGTTCATGAATTTGGTCAGTACCTTGTCGCCAAATTTGGCGTCAGGCAGGACTTCGCGTTTTTCGGCGGCGTGACGACGTGACATATCAGCCTCTCCTTCTTACTTGGGACGCTTCGCGCCGTATTTCGAACGACGTTGCTTACGGTCTTTGACGCCCTGGGTATCCAGAACACCACGCAGGATGTGGTAACGGACACCGGGAAGGTCTTTTACACGGCCGCCACGGATCAGAACAACCGAGTGTTCCTGCAGGTTGTGGCTTTCACCGGGGATGTACGAGATGACCTCGAACCCGTTGGTCAGGCGCACTTTGGCAACCTTACGCATAGCCGAGTTCGGCTTTTTCGGTGTGGTTGTGTAAACACGTGTGCAGACACCGCGTTTCTGCGGGCACTGCTCCAGGTGCATGGACTTCGAGCGTTTTACTTTCGGCTGCCGCGGCTTGCGGATCAGCTGTTGGATCGTTGGCATTCCGGTTATATCCCCGTTTTGCAACACACATGACATGCACGCGCGATGCGTGCGGTTAAATTCGCTGCACTCATGCGTCCACAAGCGCAAAACCCGCGAACGTTCCCATTCCGAGGTGAACGTCGCGGTTTGTTATCAGAGGGCGCGAACGGCAAAATTGTCCGGGCCTTGACCAGTTCATTACTGGAATCGGTTGCGGGGCGGCCCCCGGCACCGAGATGACGCGCGTATAGGGGGAGTCGGCCTGACTGTCAACAGCACGCCAGGCTTGGGTATCGTCAGGCTGGATCGCGTTGGGTTATAAAAGCCGGTTACGCACATTCAAGACCCTTGATCGGTTGCGGGGCGGGTAGCACGCGGGCATAGTCTGATGGTGCCAAAATCCAGGGATGAACTATGCAAGTCATCGGTCTGTGCCGCTTTTCCTATCCAGCCATTGGCGGTTTTCAAATCGAACACGACACGATCGATGATCGTCGGGACTATCTTTATGCCCCCAAGCGCCTAGACGAACGGTTCCGCTTGTTCGAAGCCATCACCTTGCCCGGGCTGCGGGCGCAAACGGATGAAGATTTCGATTTTGTCATCGTGATTGGGGATTGCCTGCCCAAAGATGCGTCCGACAAGTTGCGTGATCTGACCGCAGAAATAAAGCAAGTCCGCATCATCGCGCAGCCTCCCGATGAGCATCGCAAGGTCATGAAGCGTATCTTGAACCGCGCACGCTCCAGTCCAGAGAAACCGTGCATTCAATTCCGGTTGGATGACGACGACGCAGTCGCCGTGGATTTCGTTGAAAGGCTACGGCACGCGGCACGCGATTGCACGGGGCTTATTCAGGCCAATCACACCGTCGCCATCGATTTCAGTTGTGGATATCTGGCGGAGTTAAGGGCGGACGGCATTCATGCTATGCACCTCTATCGTGGCCTGATTTCGGCTGGTTTGGGGATGTATGTCGGCGCAGGATGCGATTTGACGATCATGAACTTTGCGCATCAGCGCATGGGCCGCTTCATGCCCGTTGTCAGCTATCCGGATGCACCGATGTGGATCCGATCTCTGAACGGGTTCAACGATTCCCCAAACGCGCGCAAAGGCAAACTTAAATTGGAACCTTTGGACGAAGATCATAAGGGCACGTTTGCAAATCGCTTTGGCGTGCAAGCGGATGCCGTGCCACAGGTTTACTCCGACGCCTGAACGGCGCGTTCCCGGAACAGGGTGAATAAGCCCGCCCCGACGACCAAGGTCGCGCCAATCATCGTCACCTTGTCTGGCCAATCACCAAAAACCAGCCAACCCAAACCCAGCGCCCAAAGCAAACTGGAGTAACGAAACGGCGCAACGAACCCAACCTCTCCTACCCTCATAACCAAGACGCTGAAGACGTATCCCATCAGAACGAAAATCGCCGCCGAAGCCACGAGGCTTCCAGTTACAAGAGGAACTGGCGCCCAACCCTCGAACGCCGAAACTACGGCCGCTGTTACGGTTATCGACAGCGATGTCGCCAGAGTGACCACCATCGAGGGAACGTCCGCAGACATGCGACGGGTGATCAGATCTCGGGCGGTGACGGACATCATGGCGATCAACGCATAGATCGCATAGAGGCTGAACCCGTCCGGGCCGGGTCTGACGATTAGCAACATACCCGCAAAACCCATTCCTATCGCCACCATTCGCCGCCAGCCTATGCTCTCCTGGAAAAAAAGCGCCGCGCCCAGAGTTACCGTCAGGGGCAAGGCCTGCAGTACCGCCGTCACATTCGCCAACGGCATGTTCTTCAGAGCGGTCAGGAAAAAGAATGTGGCCGACAGCTCGGTCAGGCAACGAAGTATAACCAGCCATTTATCATGTCTCGAAAAGCTCAGATGCAGGGTGCCCAGGTGTCGCGCCAGCAAATACACGAGGATCGTTGCCAGAACTCCACGCATGGCGATCAGTTGAAATAGCGGCAAGTCCTGCAACGCCGATTTCACCAGTGTATCATTGACGGTAAAAGCCGCCATGCTGCCCATCATCAGCAGCGCGCCTTTGACATTTGGAGTCATACTGGTGGAATCCGCCATTCAAATTTCCGGCTCATTGGCCGAAAACCGAAGCGGGTTGTCAACTGGCATCGTCCAGCGGTCTGCAATTTCGGATACTTACCAGTCGCAAGCGTGTCAAAATGAAAACTCGACCAGCGTGTGAGGCAGACCAGACAGAGCCTTTTCTATTCGCGGCGCAATCTCGGACCAATCGCCGCCTGCGAGGCCGGCGCCAATCAGTGGATACCCGATACGCGCGGTTGAGAAACAGCGCGCAATTTCGTCGAAACATCCTGAGATGGCTTCGTAATCGGCCTTTCTACCCCGCCCTCTCCAATCAAATTGAGTGTAGGCGTTCACGATCACGAAACTGGCCGCCTCTCGGTTAACAGAGGCCGTTGAAATGGTGCCAAGTTTTGATCTGACCCCATATTCGGTCAGTTTATCAGCCTCGTAGGCTTCCGGGAAATCTGCAGCAATGGTTTTTGCTATTCCCGCGCCCATCATGTGAAAGCAATTGCAGCCGTGGACGATGACGTCGAACTCACCATCCAAGGCCAGCTGAATAAGATCACCCTTTACCTTTTTCATCGCATTCTTCTCCCTCCAGCCGCAGCTCGTCCCGTACTTGCATCAATATCTTACCAAGCGTGTTCAACCCCTGCCCGTCTGGGCCACACCCCCAGTAGGAATCCATTGGTGCGTTTTCCACGATCTGTGCATAACCGGTTGATTGCAGAAGCTGCCTGAGATGTTCATGCGTCCTGAATTTGACCTGCACCGCATCCAGCATGATCTGGTCTTTCACTTCTTCCCAATCTTCCCGGAGCGGTACTTTCCGCGTCATGCCAAGCGCTTTGGCATCTTTTGGCCTGCTACACGCTCTGATGCGTTCACGGTAAACTACGTCTCGAAACTTCTGGGCCTGAAAGAAGTGTTCTACCGTGCGCCACCACTGGTCGTCGATGGCCACGCCATAAGCCGCAAAGTTTGAAAACTCCGCATATGGATCGGATTGAGCATAAAAGTAGATGACGGGATCAATATCGTTTTCAGCCATGTGGTACTAGCACCGGAAAACCCTGGAAACGCAATATCCGGTTCGCAGGCTGAACGTTATGCAGCAAAAGAAAAGGCCCCGCGAAATCGCAGGGCCTGATCTTTGCAATGTACAGTCGCTTACTCGCGGCTTTCCGGTGTTTCTACCAGAACGTCCAGCTCGTCTCCGACCATATCGTCGTCGATCATCGGAGCAGCCAGAGCAGCGGCCGCTTCGGCCTCTTCCCGACGGGCTTCGATAACCACATTGTCGCGTGATTGGGCGATGTGGCGGACACTTTGAGTGGCCCCACCGGTACCGGCCGGGATCAAGCGACCAACGATGACGTTCTCTTTCAGGCCAACTAGCTTGTCCTTTTTGCCCTGAACCGAAGCTTCAGTCAGAACACGCGTGGTTTCCTGGAACGACGCCGCCGAGATGAACGAACGTGTCTGCAGCGAGGCCTTAGTGATACCCAGCAGGATCGGTTCGCCCTGAGCCGGACGGCCACCACGCGAGATCGTCTTCTCGTTGGCTGCGTCAAACTCCTGCTTGTCGACATGCTCGCCTTTCAGCAGGGTGGTGTCACCTGAATCCAGGATCTCCCACTTCTGCAGCATCTGGCGCACGATAACCTCGATGTGCTTGTCGTTGATCTTCACGCCCTGCAGACGGTAGACGTCCTGCACTTCGTCGATCATGTAGTTTGCCAATGCCTCGACACCCATGATGGACAGGATGTCATGCGGTGCAGGATTGCCGTCCATGATGTAATCACCCTTCTGAACGAAGTCACCTTCCACGACGGGAATGTGCTTGCCCTTGGGCACCATGTACTCGATCGTTTCCATCGACTCGTCAGCTGGTTCGATGCTGATGCGGCGCTTGTTCTTGTAGTCGCGGCCAAAGCGCACGTAACCATCGGCTTCTGCGATGATCGCGTGATCTTTCGGACGGCGGGCTTCGAACAGTTCGGCCACACGCGGCAGACCACCGGTGATGTCCTTGGTTTTGGCGCCTTCACGCGGGATACGCGCGACAACGTCACCGGCTTCGATGGTCTGGCCATCTTCAACCGACAGGATCGCATCCACCGACATCGGATAGTGAACCGGGTTGCCCGCATCGTTGCGGACCGGCTCGCCATCTTCGCCAACCAGAATGATCTCGGGCTTCAGGTCGCTGCCTTTGGGGGCGGCGCGCCAGTCAACCACGATCTTCTGGGTCATGCCGGTTGCTTCGTCGGTCTCATCACGAACCGCGAGGCCCGAAACAAGGTCAACGTATTTAGCGGTACCGGCTTTCTCGGCGATGATCGGCAGGGTGTAGGGGTCCCATTCGAACAGCTTGTCGCCACGCGCCACCTTGGTGCCATCCTTGACGAATAGCTTGGAACCGTAACCCAGCTTGTGGCTGGCACGTTCCTCACCGTGCTCATCGTTGATCACCAGCTTCATATTCCGGCCCATGACCAGGCTTTCACCTGCGGCATTGACCAGTATCTGCGGGTTCTCGAACGAAACAACGCCGTCCTGGCTGGCTTCCTGGAACGACTGTTGACCACCCTGGGCAACACCACCGATGTGGAAGGTCCGCATTGTCAGCTGTGTTCCGGGTTCACCGATCGACTGAGCGGCGATGATGCCGACAGCCTCACCCGTGTTGACCATGGTACCGCGCGCAAGGTCACGACCGTAGCAGGTGGCACAGACGCCTTCCTCAGACTCACAGGTCAGGGGCGAACGGATGCGCATCGACGCAACAGCGGCCTCATCAATAGTGTCCGCCATGCGCTCGTCAATCAGCTGACCAGCGGCAACGATCACTTCATCCGTTCCCGGACGCAGAACATCGTCGGCAGCTACACGACCCAGCACACGTTCGGCCAACGATGCAACAACCTCGCCATCGTTAACGGCTGCTTCTGCAGTGATCGCGCGCTCGGTTCCGCAGTCAATATCGCGAACGATGCAGTCCTGCGCCACGTCCACCAGACGACGGGTCAGATAACCCGAGTTCGCCGTCTTCAGAGCGGTATCCGACAGACCCTTACGGGCGCCGTGGGTCGAGTTGAAGTATTCAAGAACGGTCAGACCTTCCTTGAAGTTCGAGATGATCGGCGTTTCGATGATGTCGCCATTCGGCTTCGCCATCAGGCCGCGCATCCCGCCCAGCTGCTTCATCTGCGTGACCGAGCCACGCGCACCCGAGTGGGCCATCATGTAGACCGAGTTCGGTTCCTGTTCAGACCCGTCCGCTGCCCGATCCGAAGACGAGATCGTGCCCATCATCGCGTCGGTGACGCGGTCGTTACACTTCGACCAGGCATCAACGACCTTGTTGTACTTCTCGCCCTGAGTGATCAGGCCGTCCATGTACTGCTGTTCAAAGTCCTTCACCTGACTGCGGGTTTCGTCCACGATGCCCCACTTGTCATCCGGGATCACCATATCGTCCTTGCCGAAGGAAATACCGGCTTTGAACGCCTCTTTGAAACCCATCGACATGATCTGGTCACAGAAGATCACCGACTCTTTCTGACCGCAGTAACGGTAGACGGTGTCGATCACCTGCTGCACTTCTTTCTTCCGCAGCAGACGGTTGACCAGCTCGAACGGAGCTTTGTTATTCATAGGCAGCAAGGCACCCAGACGCAGACGGCCTGGGGTGGTCTCGAAACGCTTCTGAACTTCATTGCCTTCGTCGTCGATCTGCGCGATCCGCGCAGTGATCTTGGTGTGCAAGTGCACTTCGCCGGAATCCAACGCGTGCTGAACTTCGTCGATCGAACCAAACACCTTGCCTTCGCCCGGCATGCCTTCACGTTCCAGGGTCACGTAGTACAGACCCAGGATCATGTCCTGAGACGGAACGATGATCGGCGCGCCGTTTGCAGGCGACAGAACGTTGTTCGTCGACATCATCAGAACACGCGCTTCCAGCTGCGCCTCAAGGCTCAGCGGGACGTGAACGGCCATCTGGTCCCCGTCGAAGTCAGCGTTGAAGGCCGAACAGACCAGCGGGTGCAGCTGGATGGCTTTACCTTCGATCAGAACCGGCTCGAACGCCTGAATGCCAAGACGGTGCAGCGTCGGCGCACGGTTCAGCATGACAGGGTGTTCGCGGATCACCTCGTCGAGGATATCCCACACTTCGGGACGCTCTTTCTCGACCAGTTTCTTCGCCTGTTTCACGGTCGAAGACAGACCCTTGGCTTCAAGGCGCGAGTAGATAAACGGCTTGAACAGCTCCAGCGCCATCTTCTTGGGCAGACCACACTGGTGTAGCTTCAACTCCGGACCGGTCACGATGACCGAACGGCCCGAGAAGTCGACGCGTTTACCCAAAAGGTTCTGACGGAAGCGGCCCTGCTTACCTTTCAGCATGTCCGACAGCGATTTCAGCGGACGCTTGTTGGCGCCGGTGATCACGCGGCCACGGCGGCCATTGTCGAACAGAGCATCCACGGATTCCTGCAGCATCCGCTTTTCGTTGCGGACGATGATGTCAGGCGCGCGCAGTTCGATCAGACGCTTCAGACGGTTGTTCCGGTTGATGACGCGGCGATAGAGATCGTTCAGATCCGAAGTCGCGAAACGGCCGCCATCCAGCGGAACCAGCGGACGCAGTTCCGGCGGGATGACCGGGATCACGGTCATCACCATCCACTCGGGCCGGTTGCCCGACTCGAGGAAGGATTCAACAACCTTCAGGCGCTTGATGATCTTCTTGGGCTTCAGTTCGCCGGTCGCTTCGGCCAGATCAGCGCGCAATTGCTCGGCTTCGGCTTCCAAGTCGATCTGGGCCAGCATCTCACGGATGGCTTCGGCACCGATATTCGCTGTGAACGCGTCCATGCCGTAGGCATCCTGAGCGTCCATGTACTCTTCTTCGGTCAGCATCTGGCCATAGGTCAGGTCAGTCAGACCGGGCTCGATAACGACATAGTTTTCAAAGTACAGAACACGTTCCAGATCGCGCAGCGTCATGTCCAGCATCAGACCGATGCGGGACGGCAGCGATTTCAGGAACCAGATGTGTGCGACGGGCGCGGCCAGTTCGATGTGACCCATACGCTCGCGGCGGACTTTCTGCAGGGTGACTTCCACACCACATTTCTCGCAGACAACGCCGCGATATTTCATCCGTTTATATTTGCCGCACAGGCATTCGTAATCTTTGATCGGGCCAAAGATACGCGCGCAGAACAGACCGTCACGTTCAGGCTTGAACGTCCGGTAGTTGATGGTTTCGGGTTTCTTGATCTCGCCATAGGACCAAGACAGAATCCGCTCGGGCGACGCCAGCGAGACCTTGATCTCGTCAAAGACCTTCGGGGGCGTCAGCGGGTTGAACGGGTTGTTGGTGATTTCCTGGTTCATTTGTTACCTCAAATCTTGCGGAAGGGGGGACGGGAGAAAGGGCAGCGCCCTTACTCCTCAACCTCCGCATCCAGGAGTTCCATATTCAGGCCGAGGCCACGGACTTCTTTCACCAGAACGTTGAACGATTCCGGTACGCCCGCTTCAAAGTTATCCTCGCCCTTGACGATCGACTCATAGACCTTGGTCCGGCCGGCGACGTCATCCGATTTCACGGTGAGCATCTCCTGCAGGGTGTAGGCGGCGCCGTAAGCTTCCAGAGCCCAGACTTCCATCTCACCAAAGCGCTGACCACCGAACTGCGCCTTACCACCCAGCGGCTGCTGGGTAACAAGGCTGTAGGGCCCGGTCGAACGCGCGTGGATTTTGTCGTCCACCAGGTGGTGCAGTTTCAGCAGGTACTTGATGCCCACGGTCACCGGACGCGCGAATTGCTCACCGGTACGACCGTCGAACAGAACCGACTGACCGCTTTCCGAGAAACCCGCACGCACCAGCGCGTCGTTGACGTCGGCCTCTTTGGCACCGTCAAAAACCGGGGTCGCGATCGGAACACCGCGGGTCACATTGCCCGCAGCCTCGATCAGGTGATCCTCGTCCATGCCAACAATGCCTTCTTCATAGACATTCTCGCCATAGGCCAGCTTCATCGCTTCGCGAACCGGGGTCAGGTCGCCGGAACGGCGGTATTCGCCAAGTGCGTCGTCGATGTTCAGACCCAGACCGCGCGCGGCCCAACCCATGTGGGTTTCAAGAATCTGACCAACGTTCATACGCGAAGGCACGCCCAGCGGGTTCAGACAGAAGTCAACCGGAGTACCATCGGCCAGGAACGGCATGTCTTCCATCGGAACAACCTTGGAGATCACACCCTTGTTCCCGTGACGACCGGCCATCTTGTCGCCCGGCTGAAGCTTACGCTTCACGGCGATGAAGACTTTGACCATCTTCATCACACCCGGCGGCAGGTCGTCGCCACGACGGACCTTCTCGACCTTGTCTTCGAAACGAGCGTCCAGAGCGCGCTTTTGCACTTCGTACTGCTCGTTCAGAGCTTCGACGATCTGGGCGTCCTGCTCGTCTTCCAGCGCCAGCTGCCACCACTGACCACGGGTCAGCATGTCCAGCAGTTCCTCGGTGATCACCGAGCCCGGCTTGACGCCTTTTGGGCCTTTGACAGCGGTTTTCCCAAGGATCAGGCCCTGCAGACGCGCATAGATGTTGCGGTCAAGGATGGCCAACTCGTCGTCCCGGTCACGGGCCAGACGTTCGACTTCCTCACGCTCGATCTGCAGCGCACGCTCGTCTTTCTCGACACCGTGACGGTTAAAGACGCGGACTTCCACGACCGTACCGTAATCGCCCGGCTTCACGCGCAGCGAGGTGTCACGCACGTCAGATGCTTTTTCACCAAAGATGGCGCGCAGCAGCTTTTCTTCCGGGGTCATCGGGCTTTCGCCCTTCGGAGTGATCTTGCCGACCAGAATATCGCCCGGTTCAACATCCGCGCCGATGTAAACGATGCCCGCCTCGTCGAGGTTGCGCAGCGCTTCTTCACCGACGTTTGGAATGTCGCGGGTGATCTCTTCCGGACCCAGTTTCGTGTCACGAGCGGCGACTTCGAATTCCTCGATATGGACCGAGGTAAAGACGTCATCACGCGCAATACGTTCCGAGATCAGGATCGAGTCTTCGTAGTTGTAGCCGTTCCACGGCATAAACGCGACGACCACGTTCTTACCCAGAGCCAGCTCACCGATATCGGTGGACGGACCATCGGCAATCACTTCGCCTTTGCCAACCGTGTCACCCACTTTGACTAGCGGACGCTGGTTGATGCAGGTGTTCTGGTTCGAACGCTGGAACTTGCGAAGACGATAGATGTCAACGCCAGCGTCGCCCAGTTCCAGATCTTCGGTGGCGCGGATAACGATACGCTGGGCATCGACCTGGTCGATGATACCGGCGCGTTTCGCCTGAATCGCAGCACCCGAGTCGATCGCAACTTTTTCCTCGATCCCGGTGCCGACCAGCGGCGCCTCGGCCCGCAGCAGCGGAACCGCCTGACGTTGCATGTTCGAGCCCATCAGAGCGCGGTTGGCGTCGTCATTTTCGAGGAACGGGATCAGCGAAGCAGCGACCGAAACCAACTGCTTCGGGCTCACGTCGATCAGGTCCACATTCTCGCGCGGGGCGAGAGTGTAGTCGCCCGACTGACGGGTCGAAACCAGATCGTTGATGAACTTGCCATCCGCATCCAGTGTCGCGTTCGCCTGCGCCACGGTGTGACGCATTTCCTCGGTCGCGGACATGTAGTGAACCTCATCGGTCACCTCAGCGTCTTTGACGACGCGGTAAGGTGTTTCGATGAAGCCATACTTGTTCACGCGGGCAAAGGTGGCCAGCGAGTTGATCAGACCGATGTTCGGACCTTCCGGCGTTTCGATCGGGCACATCCGACCATAGTGGGTCGGGTGCACGTCGCGAACCTCAAAGCCCGCACGCTCACGTGTCAGACCACCGGGGCCAAGCGCCGAGAGGCGGCGTTTGTGGGTGACTTCCGACAGCGGGTTGGTCTGGTCCATGAACTGCGACAGCTGCGACGAGCCGAAGAATTCGCGGACAGCAGCGGCGGCAGGTTTCGCGTTGATCAGGTCCTGCGGCATGACGGTGTCAATCTCGACCGACGACATACGCTCTTTGATCGCGCGCTCCATGCGCAGCAGACCGACGCGGTACTGGTTTTCCATCAGTTCGCCGACCGAACGCACACGACGGTTGCCGAGGTGGTCGATATCGTCGATGTCACCTTTGCCGTCACGTAGTTCAACCAGCGCCTTGATGCAGGCCACGATGTCTTCGCGGTCCAGCGTGCGCTGTGTGTCTGGCTTTTCCAGCGCCAGACGCATGTTCATTTTCACGCGACCAACGGCAGACAGGTCATAGCGCTCGCTGTCGAAGAACAGCGTGTCGAACAAGGCCGAGGCCGCTTCGACGGTGGGCGGCTCACCCGGACGCATGACGCGGTAGATGTCCATCAGCGCGCTTTCACGGCCCATGTTCTTGTCTGCGGCCATTGTGTTGCGCATGTAGGGGCCGACATTTATGTTGTCGATGTCCAGAACCGGGATGTCGGTGACGCCGGCATCTATCAGTTCTTTCGCAGTACCGCCGATCAGCTCACCGTCTTTGTCGTATTCCAGCGTCAACTCATCACCTGCCTCGACGTAGATCGCACCGGTTTCTTCGTTGATGATGTCCTTGGCGACAAATTTGCCAACGATGTGATCGAAGGGAACCAATAGGTTTGTAACGCTGCCTTCATCGATCAGTTTCTTGACCGCGCGCGGGGTGACTTTCTTGCCCGCTTCGGCAATCACTTCACCGGATTTCGCGTCAACAAGATCATAGGTTGGACGAGTGCCACGAACACGTTCCGGGAAGAACGGCGCGATCCAGCCCTTCTTCTTGTCCAGCTTGTAGGACACGGTGTTGTAATACGCGTCCATGATCGCTTCCTGATCCAAACCCAGCGCATACAGCAGGGTTGTCACAGGCAGTTTACGGCGACGGTCGATACGGGCGAATACTATGTCCTTGGCGTCGAACTCAAAGTCCAGCCAGCTGCCGCGATACGGGATGATGCGGCAGGCAAACAGCAGCTTGCCCGAGGAATGGGTCTTGCCCTTATCGTGGTCAAAGAACACACCGGGCGATCGGTGCATCTGGGACACGATCACACGCTCGGTGCCGTTCACGATGAAGGTACCGTTCGGTGTCATCAGGGGCATGTCGCCCATGAACACGTCCTGTTCCTTGATGTCCTTGACCGACTTGGCGCCAGTGTCCTCATCGACATCAAACACGATCAGGCGCAGAGTGACCTTCAGCGGCGCGCTGTAGGTCATGTCGCGCTGCATGCACTCTTCGACGTCATATTTGGGTTTTTCCAGATCGTATTTCACGAACTCCAGAACGGAGGTTTCGTTGAAATCCTTGATCGGGAAGACCGACTGGAACACGCCTTTGATGCCTTCGCCGTCAGTCGGCACGTCAGCATCGCCGGAGCGCAGGAATAGATCATAAGAAGATTTCTGTACCTCAATGAGGTTCGGCATCTCCAGCACTTCGCGGATTTTGCCGTAGTATTTCCGAAGACGTTTCTGGCCAAGGAACGATTGAGCCATGTCAGATGTCACCTTTCGATGTTCTCAGCGGGCAAAGACACCGTCGGGCCCCGGCGCCTTGCACATTAGAGACGACACGTCCGGATCAATTCGTGGCCACCGTCCCGAATGGCGACCTCCCGATCCGCGAACCGCGTCTTAGAAAACGCCCCGATAAATGAGGCCCTTTCTAAGACAGGTTCGGCTGGACCCGGATATCTCCGGACCCAGCCAAATTTTGCGATGCATCAGCGATGCACCAGAAGACTGACTTAGGCCAGTTCGACCTCGGCGCCAGCTGCTTCCAGCTTGCCTTTGATCTCTTCGGCTTCGTCTTTCGACACAGCTTCTTTGATCTTGCCGCCAGCTTCGACCAGCTCTTTGGCTTCTTTCAGGCCCAGACCGGTGATGCCGCGAACTTCTTTGATCACGTTGATTTTCGAAGCGCCGGCGTTCTTCAGAACGACGTCGAATTCGGTTTTTTCTTCCTCAGCTGCGCCACCGGCGTCGCCACCAGCTGCGACCATTACGGCGCCGCCAGCTGCGGGCTCGATGCCGTATTCGTCTTTGAGGATGGTTTTCAGTTCTTGTGCTTCCAGCAGGGTCAGACCCACGATGCTTTCTGCGAGTGCTTTCAGATCAGCCATTTTATCAGCTCTTTCCGTTTACAGTGTGTGTTCCAACGTCAGGGTATTTACCCTACGCAGATCATTCAGTGCCAACCGCTTACGCAGCTTCCGCCTTCTCTTCGATGGTGGAAAGGATGCTTGCGATGTTGCTTGCAGGTGCGCCAATCGCGCCGGCGATATTCGAAGCAGGTGCGCCAATGCAGCCCACGATCGAAGCAATAAGCTCCTCGCGAGACGGCATTTTCGAAACTGTTTCGACGCCTTTGCGGTCCAGAGCGTTCTCACCCATTGCACCACCAAGAATCTCAAAATTCTTGTTATCCTTGGCGAAGTCCTCGGCCACCTTGGCTGCTGCCACGGGGTCCTCGGAATAGGTCAGAACGGTCATACCCGTCAGCAGGTCAGCAATGCTTTCACACGGCTTTCCGTCGAGGGCGATTTTGGCGAGCCTGTTCTTGGCAACACGCACGGCGCCACCCGCGTCACGAGCACGTGCGCGAAGGTCCTGCATCTCGGCAACTGTCAGACCGGCGTAGTGCGATACCACTACGACGCCAGAGCTTTCGAAGATCTGGCCGAGTTCCTCGACCACTTTCTCTTTCTGGGCTCTATCCACAGTTCTCTCCAAGTTTGGGACGATATCTCATCCCGGCTCATATTTGCTGCGGCTTGCGCCCCAGCGTTCAGGTCCGTTGTTACGGGATTGGCCAAAATTCGCCCGAGGGCGGGACCCTCGAAATTCTTTGGTCTTACCCGTCTCAGGCAGGGAATTAAGGAGTCAAGTGACACCACCCACCGTCTTGGACGAAATGAAATAAAGCGCACGACGAATCGCACGCTTTATTCCGTAGCTCTACTTAGGGCAGATGGCCGGGGTTTCCAAGGGGTAAATTGACAGCACCCAACAACCCGCGCAACGCGCGGTTGGCAAACCTTCATGACAGTCTACCAAAAGCTTTGACCAATTCGGCGGAACTTCGTGACCACCGTCGAAAGATGCAAAAGCAAACCGGGATCGCGACCAGTCCAGGACATAATCCAGGTTTCGCGTGACATTGTTCCATTTTCGAGACTATAATCCGACAAATTTTCTAAGATTTGCGCAAAGGCAGAACAGATGTGCAGAATTGCCGCCTATTGCGGAACCAGTATTCCCCTGGAAAACATTATCATCAGACCCAGCCACTCTTTGTTGGAGCAAAGCCAGCACGCCGCAGAAGCAAAGCTGGCCGTTAACGGGGATGGGTTCGGAATGGCATGGTATTCAGATCAAGAGCGGCCCGGGCTGTACCGGGATGTGCTGCCCGCATGGTCTGATGGCAACCTGGTTGACCTGTGTCGCATGATCAATTCTTCGTTGTTTCTGGCGCATGTCCGCGCATCAACCTTCGGCGAAGTTTCACGCTCTAACTGCCACCCGTTCGCATTTGGCAAGTGGTCCTTTATGCACAATGGCCAGATAGGCGACTTCGGACGTCTGCGCAGACGACTGGAAGCAACGCTGCCCGACGATCTTTATGCCGCACGACGGGGTTCAACAGATTCGGAGTTATTGTTCCTTTTGCTACTCTCCAACGGTCTAGACACGTCGCCTGGCGAAGCGGTTTCAACCACGCTCCAACAGATAGATGCACTTGAAGTCAATCGGGCACAGCCCGATCGCATGGCTGTCGCCTTTTCCGATGGATCGAGCTTGTACGCCTTCCGGTATTCCAGCGACCGACGCAGCCCGACACTGTATTTCGGAGAAGGGCTCGACCATGGCGGGAAGGTCATCGCATCAGAGCCTCTGGACAAAGGCACCGGCACTTGGACACCGATCAAGGACAGAAGTTTCTTTACCCTGACCGATGGGGCCGCAACACAAACAGAGTTACTGACATCCTAAACAAAAAAACGGGCAGCTACCAAAAGCTGCCCGCCTGAATTTCCGCCAATTGCGGCTATTACTCGCCCGCAGCCTCTGCCACGTCCAGCGTCACGCCAGGGCCCATTGTCGAGCTCAGCGCAATTTTCTTCATGTAGGTGCCTTTGGCACCTGTCGGCTTGGCCTTGGCCACGGCCGAAACGAAAGCACGGACATTTTCGACCAGCTTGGCTTCGTCGAAGGACGCTTTGCCAACACCGGCGTGCACAACGCCGCCTTTTTCCGCCTTGAACTGAACTTCACCGCCCTTGGCTGCTTCCACGGCTGCTTTCACATCCATGGTCACGGTGCCAACCTTGGGATTCGGCATCAGGTTGCGGGGGCCCAGAACTTTACCCAGACGACCGACGATCGGCATCATGTCAGGGGTTGCGATGCAGCGATCGAATTCGATGGTGCCGCCCTGAATGGTTTCCATCAGGTCCTCTGCGCCAACGATATCCGCGCCTGCTTCTTTCGCTTCGTCCGCCTTGGGGCCGCGAGCAAATACTGCAACGCGCATCGCCTTGCCGGTGCCGTTCGGCAGGCCGACAACACCACGAACCATCTGGTCCGCGTGACGTGTGTCAACGCCCAGGTTCAGAGCGATCTCGACGGTTTCGTCGAATTTCGAAGTTGCGTGGGCTTTAACCAGTGCAACCGCTTCTTCCACCGACAGGTCTGTCTTGCCAGCGAAAGCTTCGCGCGCAGTGCGCGTACGTTTACCGAGTTTTGCCATCTTACTTCACCTCGATGCCCATAGAGCGGGCCGAGCCCACGATGATCTGCATTGCGCCTTCGACGTCGTTGGCGTTCAGATCTTTCATTTTGGCTTCGGCGATTTCGCGAACCTGCTTTGTGGTCACGGTGGCCACGGTCTCACGACCTGGGTTTTCCGCGCCACGGGGACGGTTCCGCTTGCCAACCGGCTTCAGACCAGCTGCTTTTTTCAGGTAATAAGACGCGGGCGGCGTCTTGATGTCCATGGTAAAGGACTTGTCCTGATAATAGGTGATCACGGTCGGGCAAGGTGCGCCTTGCTCCATGTCTGCGGTCTTGGCGTTGAACGCCTTGCAGAATTCCATGATGTTGATGCCGCGCTGACCCAGCGCCGGACCAACTGGCGGCGACGGGTTCGCCTGACCTGCAGGAACCTGCAGTTTCATTGTACCAGCAAGCTTCTTGGCCATTTGGTTTTCCTTTCAACTTAGGTGAAACGCGTCTCACCCAGATTATGTTGCGTGGTCCGATCCGGGATCGCGATCCCAGCAACCTCCCACGAGAGAATCTCGCCCAAAGACGATAGAGGCGGCACTTACAGAGGAATGCGGGGGTTGGCAAGTGGCGTTCGCCACAGTCGGAAAAGACCACCTTGAGTCCGAAGCTGCCGACGTCACTCCGAACTAGAGTCTCGTTGTGTCAGCGTACATAACACGCGCGCCTTTCCGTGCCCATCTGACAATGTTGCGGCATTCTTCTTCAGTAACTTGCGCGGCCAAGTCGATGAGGTTTTCATCGGCGATTAATCTCGGGCGTGTGGCAAGCCCCACACCCAGCCTATTTGCGATTGGGTTCTCGTGCCTCAACAATCCAACAATAATATTCGGAAGCCCGGATGATGATCGGTTCGCTCTGCGTGAGAAAAAATTCCCTACGACGCCCGGAAATCTCTCGAATATTGTCCCTTTTTTGATCAACGCGGCTTCATTTATTCCGGCAATCAACATGCCAACTTCGCAATATTGGACAAAGCGCATGACTATGCGATGCACGAAAGGATCAGGATCATCGAGTAATCCAATGACCTTGCCCAAGGCAAACGTATCAAACTTCGTTGCGCATTCTTCCAAAGCCATTACTGCATTTGCACGGATATGAGCACGCTCGTTATCCAAAAGCGGAACGATATCATTTAGAAGACATCTGACATCTACACCCAATTCATAGATAAGGTAGGCCGCAAGATCCAGAATATCCGGGGTGTCCGTCAGCAGTAACGGCCTCAGGTTCTCAATAGGATAGCCGTTCCGGAAAGCTGACCACAACTCCTGACTAAAGTCGGTTTTTTCGCCCGCCATGACGAGCTCAATCATTTTTTCAGGGGACACAAAATCTTCGGCACTTAAACTGCCGCTTCAAGTTCACTATTCAGAAGAGCTATCACGCTTGACTGCAACGGACAACTTGATTGCCGGACAACAGACTTCACACAAACACATACAAAAAAAGCCGCGATGCATGTGCACCGCGGCATCGTAAAACTCGCTGCGAGCTTAATCAGCCCTGCTTCGTAACCTGCGTAAAGTCTAGCTCGACCGGGGTTTCGCGGCCAAAGATCGAAACCGAAACCTTCAGCTTCTGGTTCTCGTCGTCCACGCCTTCGACCATGCCGTCGAAATCCTCGAACGGGCCGTCGTTGACTTTGACCTTCTCGCCGACCTCGAAGGAGATCATCAGCTTCGGCGCTTCTTCGCCTTCCTGAACGCGGTTGAGGATCTGGTTCACTTCGGCGTCACGCATAGGCATCGGGCGGCCTTGCGGACCCAAGAAACCGGTGACGCGGTTGATCGAATTCACAAGGTGATAGCCCTGATCGGACATTTCCATGTGAACCAGAACGTAGCCGGGCATGAAACGGCGTTCGGTCGTCACCTTCTTGCCTCGGCGCACTTCGATCACCTCTTCGGTGGGCACCAGAACCTCGTCGATATCGTCCTCAAGGCCCTGCTCGGCCACCGACGTGCGGATCTGCTCTGCGATCTTCTTTTCGAAATTCGAAAGAACGCTGACCGAGTACCACCGTTTCGCCATGAACCTGTCGTCCTTGTTTGCCTTCGGCGCTTCCCGTTAGCTTGGGCGCACCCTGTATTGAAAATCTGCCGCGGCCTGTCCGCGTCTTCCGGAATAAAAAGCGGCGCGCAGCCCGAATCGCCACACGCCTATTCCGAATAGTCCTGCGTCAACTACTCCGACACGGCCCGCTACGCAAGAGGGCAGCGGCGTTTCCGCGCGGGTCAATCCACCTTAGCTGAACGCACCGAGGATCAACTGCAGCCCGCCGCGAATGCCCAAGTCGACCAGCGCAAAGAATACAGCCGTCAGCGCCGCCATGATGAACACCATGACCGTGGTCAGCAGCACCTCACGCCGGGTAGGCCAGACGACCTTTGCGACTTCGGCACGGACCTGCTGAATGAACTGGATCGGATTCATAGTTGCCATTTGGCTTGGTTCTCTCTGCTAGCGGATGGGCCGGACATAACCGGGCATTGCGGCAATTTCAAGGGCCGTTGGTGCCCCTGTCAGGGCTTGGGTCGATCATCCCATTCGTCGCTGAGGATGCGCCGCGCATCCCCCTCGGGATCTTCATACTGATTGGACCGAACAGTGTAGATGAACGCCACCAATCCAACGCCACCCAGGAACAGGGAAATCGGGATCAGATAAGCCAGCACTTCCATTGGGGTTACCTCAGTCTCAACGCATTCAGCGATACGGTAATGGACGAGGTCGACATTGCCAACGCAGCAATCAGTGGAGTCGCCAGACCAGCAACAGCCAGCGGGACGGCGATGACATTGTAAACGGTGGCGATGCGAAAATTCTCGCGAATCCGGCGCGTGGCCTTGACTGCCGTGTCACACGCTTCTGCAATCGGGGACAAGTCATTTCCCAAGAGCACGATATCGGACGCAACCCGTGCCGCATCCAGCGCGGATGCCGGAGAGATTGATACATGAGCCGCTGCCAATGCAGCTGTGTCGTTCAAACCATCCCCGACCATAAGAACGTGACGCCCCTGCTCACTCAATTCCTGAACTTTGGCCGCTTTGTCTTGAGGCAGCGCTTGGGCGATCCAGGTCTGGATACCCAGCTTATCCGCCAGAGCGTTAACCGCGCCGTGCGTGTCGCCCGAGATCAGAATGACTTTTTTACCGGACTTTTGAAAAGCATCCACTGCATTGGCAGCCCCTGCTCGCAATGCGTCCGTGAAGGTGAATGCCACTGGTTGATGCGTACCGATAGCCAGCCAGGCTGTGGTTTGATCACCGTCTTCTCCGCCCACCCAAGCCGTGCGACCCAGTCGGACGCGTTGATCGCGGAATGTACCTTCAGTGCCGTAACCGGGCACCTCGACGATATTGCGGAGCGTTGCTGGTCTGATGCCCGCCTCTCGTGCTGCACGTGCCAGCGCAACCGATAGTGGATGGGCCGACGCTTCGGCCAAAGCGAGCGCGACTTCCAGATCAGTGCGAGTGCGATCCCCCAGATTGGTCAGCTCGGGCGTGCCTGATGTCAGCGTACCAGTCTTGTCGAAAACAACCGTGTCCACCTCGGCCAGACGTTCCAGCGCCGTGGCGTGTTTGATCAGCATCCCACTGCGGAACAAGCGGCCCGAGGCTGCGGTGGTCACTGCAGGTACGGCCAAGCCCAGTGCACATGGGCATGTAATGATCAAAACAGCCGCCGCAATATTCAGTGCGGTTCGGACGTCGCCGGTATAAATATACCAACCCAGAAAGCTGAGCGCCGAAAGGATGTGCACGCCCGGCGCGTAAAGCTTGGCCGCCTTGTCGGCCAGCGACGTGTAACGAGAGCGGCCGGATTCAGCGATGGCAACCAGATCAGCCATACGATGCAGTGAGGTATCCTCACCCACCGCGGTCGCACGAATAATCAGCGGGCCAGTCAGGTTGACCTCACCGGCACTGACGGGATGCCCTTCTTGGG
This sequence comes from Ruegeria sp. HKCCD7181, assembly GCF_057221055.1. Lineage (NCBI taxonomy): Bacteria > Pseudomonadati > Pseudomonadota > Alphaproteobacteria > Rhodobacterales > Roseobacteraceae > Ruegeria > Ruegeria sp. HKCCD7181. The sequence goes on from NZ_JBWVBC010000010.1 coordinate 21,999, forward strand.
TAAAAACGGGAAGAGTCTCGCCGGTCAGCAAGGACCGGTCCAGTTCCGACTGGCCAGATACGATCTGGCCATCGACAGGCATCCGACCACCGGGCCGGACGAGGATAAGATCGCCAACATTCAAGGTAGAAACGGCGACTTCTTCCTCGGTCCCATCTGCTACTCGGACTGCCCGAGGCACTTCAAGCGCCGTCAATTCCTCGGCAGCCGAGCGGGCTACAGCACGGGTTCTATAGTCCAGATACCGCCCGGCCAGCAGAAAGAAAGTCAACGTCAGCGCGGCATCGAAATAGGCGTGCTCACCGCTTAGCGCGGTTTCCCAAAGCGATGTCACCAGTGCCAGTAAGATAGCCAATACGATCGGCACATCCATGTTCAGACGGCGTACGCGCAGGGCGCTCCAGGCGTTGGCAAAGAAGGGCTGCGCTGAGAATGCAATTGCGGGCAGCGCAATAGCCGCAGATATCCAGTGGAACATGTCGCGCGTCGCGTCGGACGCCCCGGACCAGACCGAAACCGACAACAACATTACGTTCATCGAAGCGAAGCCTGCCACTGCAAGCCGCATCAGCAGATCGCGCCCGGCTTTGTCGGATTGCGTGGCGGATAAGGCACCGGGGTCCAACTCGTGCGCCTCATAGCCTGCCCGCTCCAACACTGGGATCAGGTCAACAGCACGGATGTCGGGTGCGGCTTTGATCATCGCCCGTTTGAGAGTCAGATTGACCCGCGCGTCTTCAACTCCGGGATGGGCGTTCAACTCACGCTCAACGGTGGAGATACAGGCCGAACAGTGGATGCCGGGCAGTGATAGCGCGATCTGCACGTCCTCAGGTATGGGTCGAGCGGGTTCGACCGGCGCAGCAATGCACCCGGGGCAAGCCGCGGTGCCAGGGGATATCTGCGCCGTCATCGCATCAGCCTTTTACATATAGCGGAACACGCTGAGCGAATTCCGTTCCGTCCCGGTCTTTGGCGACAAGACGAATGTTCCAGTTGCCTTCGCCCAGCGATGCCGGCGCCGCATAAGCGATGCCATCAAACGTGAAGTCCGGTGAAAAATCGTCCTTCACATGGGTTGCGCGACCGACGATAGCTTGCAGCTCGGCCACCTCGACCGGAGCACCGGTTTGATCGGTGATGTGCAGGATCAACAGCCCTCCCGAGATTTCGGCTCGAATATCCCAGCCTAGGGCTTGCTGTTCCTGCAGTCGTTCGTTGAATTCCTGACTGGCAACGTAGGAGTTTTTAACCTCGAGTCCCGGAAATGTCTTCACGGCGCTGTAGGCTAGCAAAAGGTTCACCGCGATGATCACACCAAAGGCAGCAACAAACACCGCAAGAGCGTGTTTTCCGGTGAATTGACGTTCCGCCATAATCAGTTTCCTCGCCCGTTGAACGTCGTATCCTTGTAGGCTCGTTCACCACTGCTCAGGTCTTCGACCCAGATGCGCACCGGAGTAGCATCTGTGCCAGCCGGTCCGGTGCCCTGGGACGCGACGATATAAACGCGTGTCAATTGTGCCGTATCCGCGGTCACATTGACAGTCTCGCCTTCGACACCTTCGATCTCGACCCGCATGGCCGGATCACCCGCCAGCGACAATTTGAACAGCCTGTCCTCACCATGCTTGTTTCGCAGACGGACGTCATACGTATTGCGGATTGTCCCATCGGACAGTGTCACAAAGGTCGGATTTCGAACTGGCGCAACAGTCAGGTCGATATCGGACCGTATGAACAACGCAAACAGCAACGCAAAGCCGACAAGCGACCATAGCGAGGTATACATGATCGTACGCGGGCGCAGGATGTGCTTCCAAATGCTTTTGGGAGGCTGCCCCGCGCGTTCACGGGTCTCATCACTCAGGGCCATATAGTCGATCAGTCCGCGCGGTTTGCCGACCTTGACCATCATATCATCGCAGGCGTCAATACACAGTGCACAGGTAATGCACTCCAATTGCTCCCCGTCACGGATGTCGATCCCCACCGGGCAAACGTTCACGCAGGCCATGCAGTCTATGCAATCTCCCAGCTCTGTATCTGCGGTTCGTTTACCCTTGCCTCGCGGCTCACCCCGCCATTCGCGGTAACCGACGACCAGAGTATCCTCGTCCATCATTGCGGCCTGGATACGTGGCCAGGGGCAGGCGTAGATACAAATCTGTTCGCGTGCGAACCCACCGAATAGGAATGTCGTTCCAGTCAGGATCAGAACGGTCGTATACGCCACTGGGTGCGCGTTTCCGGTGACCAAATCCCGCATCAGCGTCGGCGCATCGGCAAAATAGAAAACCCATGCGCCACCCGTCGCCAGGCCGATCAACAACCAGACCACCCATTTGGTCAGCCGCAACCGGGCTTTGCGGAAATCCAGTTTTTTCTGCCGGTGCAGACGCAAACGCGCGTTGCGGTCACCTTCGATCCAGCGTTCGACCAGAATGTACAGGTCGGTCCAAACAGTCTGTGGGCAGGCATACCCACACCAGACCCGACCAAGTGCGGACGTAAACAGGAACAGCCCCAACCCGGCCATGATCAGCAATCCGGCGACAAAATAGAACTCATGTGGCCAGATTTCGATCCACATGAAATAAAACCGCCGGTTGGCCAGGTCCAGCAGCACGGCCTGATCCGGCAGGCTCGGCCCCCGGTCCCATCTGAACCAGGGTGTCACATAATAAATGCCCAGCGTGATCGCCATGATGATCCATTTGAGATTGCGAAAGGGACCAGACACCCGCCTCGGGAAGATCGGCTCTCTCGCGGCATAGAGACTGGGGGGAGGGCTGGAATCGCTCACGGGCTGGCTCCAAAATGTAGCTCTTCTGACTGCGTCTTGTCTCAGATCACGGTTTGGCAAACATTGACATGGGTCAAAACGCGCATCGTACAGACACCTTTTATCACGCCTGACGCGCCTGACGCTTCAACCAAGCCACAAATGTTTTTACGGCAGGTCTAAGTGCGGTTTTTGCCGTTACAATATGGTATCCGCGCGTGTCCGGCTCAGCGTAGAGTTCGACAATACGTCCAGCCTGAATGTCAGACTCGACGAAATGTCGCACTGTGACAGTGACACCCTGCCCTGAGCGCAAACCATCTAGCACCAGATTGCCCGGCAATTTCGTGCGACCGGCGCCGCGTTGTGGCCCGGCGCCGTGCTCTGCCAGCCAGTTGGTCGCCTCAGTGGTGCCAATCTCCTCCAGCCACGGCAGATGGGCCAGCTCGGCTGGCGTCCATTTGGTTTTTTCGCCCAGCAATTCGGGGGCGGCAACGATCACCACCGGAGTTTGCAGCAACATCTCGGACTGGACGCCAGGCCAGCCGCCCGGACCATACCGAATGGCAAGATCAACCCCGCCGGGCCGTAGTTCGACAATCTCGGCGGTGGGATCAAGGACCAGATCCACTTCAGGATGGGCGGCGCGAAAGGCTGGCAAACGGGGCATCAACCATGACGCTGCAAATGACGATGTCAGCGAAACATGCACAGGGCGTTCTGTTCCGGACCGGTTCAAGTCTCGTACCGCAGTTTCAATAGCGCCAAAGCCCAGATGCAGGGCACGAGCCAGATGCTCTCCGTCCACTGTCAGTGCCAACGCTTTGCCGGAACGGTCCAGCAGCGCCACGCCCAGATGCCTCTCCAACGTCCGCAGTTGCTGGCTGATGGCAGCGTGGCTGACATTCAGCGCTGCGCCAGCTTCGACAACGTTGCGCTTGTCAGCAAAGGCCGCAAATGCGCGCAGCGAGGCGAGCGGAGGAAGTGTCAGCCAATCCATATGTAATCCACACTTACACGACAGAATGGTTATTGAGTCGCATTCGGTGGTCCGAAGGTCAATCTTTTAAGCAGAGACAACATCACATAGGAGAAACGCCATGCTGACCGTTTTTGCCAGATTTTTCATGACCGCCACTCGCATAAATGCACCGCACATTCGCGAAGTACCCAAACCGGGCAGCCGCAAACGGCATTGGTTACCTGACAGTCACTTGTGGAAAGAAAATCCGCGCGCGGTCGATCTGACCGATCTTTGATTGTCAATTTCAAAGCCAATTCTGGACCGCAGCAAATCTCGGCCCTATTCTTTGAAAATCAGCACCGGCTGTTCAGGAAACGCGCGAACAGATGGAACAGCCGGTGCCTCAACCTCCGGGCGGGAGACCGCCCGGAGGTATTCTTCAGACCTTACTGACCGCCACCCAACTGGTGGACATAGGCAGACACGGCGCGAACCTGCGCCTCGGTCAGACGGTTTTCCCAAGACGGCATGACACCGAAGCGGCTGTTGGTGACAGTCTCGGTCAATGCCTCTTCACTGCCGCCATAGAGCCAGATCGCGTCGGTCAGGTTCGGTGCACCTTGAGTGACGTCGCCCTTGCCGTCCTCGCCGTGGCAGGCCGAGCAGTTGTCTTCAAAAACAACCTTACCAGCCTGCGCCGCCGCATCGTCGGTCTGCGCATTGGTCAGCGACATGACGTACTGAACCACCTGAGTGATTTCGTCCTGCTCGAGGATTTCGCCAAAGGCCGGCATCTCGGAATAGCGCGCATCGTCGCTTTCCTCGTTGCGAATGCCATAGGCGACTGTGGTCTCGATGTCTTCAAGCGTACCGCCCCACAGCCATGCATCGTCCAGCAGGTTCGGGAAACCCGGCGCGCCTTGCGCACCCGAGCCGTGGCATTGCGCGCACCAGGTGCGGAACACCGCGCCGCCTGCGTTGACTGCGTATTGCTGCAGTTCGGCATCTTTAGCGATGTCATCCAGCGGTGTTTCCACCAGCTTGGCGTTCCATGGTGCGTTGGCCTCTTCGAACGCAACCATTTCTTCCTGCACCAACGCCCGCGAAGACCAGCCCAGTACACCAGCTGTCGCCGACTGAACCAAAGGCCACGCCGGATACATGATCGTGTAGATCACGCCCCAGATGATGGTGACGTAGAAGGTCCATAGCCACCAGCGGGGCATCGGGTTGTCAAACTCTTCGAGACCATCCCAGGAGTGTCCGGTTGTTTGCGGGTCACCCGGTAGTTTTTCAGGTGTCTTGCTCATTGCCCAGCCTCCTTGGATGTGGCGGGTTTATCTTGATGCCGGAACGGGATGTTGGCGGTGTCCTTGTATTCCTTGCTGGCACCGGGGCGAAAAACCCAGACGACGATACCGACAAAGAAGACAAACAGCGCGAGCAACATCCAGCTATCCGCGAACTGCCTGAGGATTGTGTATTCTTCCATCACACCCTCCTTAGCGGCTTGCGTCCGGGGTGAAGGTCGAGAAGTCGACCAGCGTGCCCAGCATCTGCAGATAAGCGATCAGCGCATCAGCTTCGGTCAGATCGGACTGACCATCGAAGTTACGCACGTTGACCTTGTCACCATAACGTTCCAGCAGACCGTCATAGTCGCTGTCCGGATCGGCCTGTGCCCGGAAATCCGCCACGGCGTTTTCCAGCATCTCGTCGGTGTACGGTGTCCCGACCAGAGCATTAGCTGCCATGATGTCCCCGATATACTTACCGTCGATCTTGCGATGCTCGAGGAAGCCATATTTCGGCATCACCGATTCAGGCACCACTGACTGAGGATCACGCAGGTGATCCATCTGCCACTGATCCGAATACCGGCCTCCAACTCGCGCCAGGTCGGGCCCGGTGCGCTTGGAACCCCACTGGAACGGGTGGTCATACATCGACTCGGCCGCCAGCGAGTAGTGACCGTAGCGTTCGACCTCATCCCGCATCGGGCGGATCATCTGGCTGTGGCAGGTGTAGCAGCCTTCGCGGATGTAGATCTCACGTCCCGCCATTTCGAGAGGGGTGTAAGGGCGCATGCCCTCCACCTTCTCGATGGTGTTCTCAAGGTAGAACAGGGGTGCGATCTGAACGATGCCACCGATGGTCACGACCAGAAAGCTGAACACCAGCAGGAGGGTCGCGTTGGTCTCGAGGATCTTGTGTTTGTCGAGAATTGCCATTGCTCCGGCCCTCCTTATTCAGCCGGGACTGCGACGGTCAGGCTGGCCTCTTTAGCCGGTGCCTTCCGCACAGTCATCCACAGGTTGTAGCACATGATCAGGGCACCGGCGACGAACATGACGCCACCCATTGCACGCACCACATACATCGGGAACTTGGCAGCCACAGTGTCGGCGAACGAGTTCACGAGGAAGCCGTTGGCATCCACTTCACGCCACATCAGGCCTTCCATGATACCGGTCACCCACATCGACGCGGCGTAGAGCACGATGCCGATGGTGGCGAGCCAGAAGTGCCAGCTGACCATCTGAAGTGAGTACAGACGCTCGCGCTTCCACAGGACAGGTACCAGGAAGTACAGCGCACCAAAGGTGATCATGCCGTTCCAGCCCAGCGCGCCCGAGTGCACGTGACCAATGGTCCAGTCGGTGTAGTGGCTCAAAGAGTTCACGGCGCGGATCGACATCATCGGACCCTCAAACGTGGACATGCCGTAGAAGCCAACCGAGATCACCATCATGCGGATCACCGGGTCGGTACGCAGCTTGTCCCAAGCGCCCGACAGGGTCATCAGGCCGTTGATCATGCCACCCCAGGACGGCATCCACAAGATTACCGAGAACACCATGCCCAGCGTCGAGGCCCAGTCAGGCAGCGCGGTATAGTGCAGGTGATGCGGTCCGGCCCAGATATACAGGAAGATCAGCGCCCAGAAGTGGATGATCGACAGTTTGTACGAGAACACCGGACGTTCGGCCTGTTTCGGGATGAAATAGTACATCATGCCCAGGAAGCCCGCGGTCAGGAAGAAGCCCACGGCGTTGTGGCCGTACCACCACTGAATCATGGCGTCTTGCACGCCCGACCAGACAATGACCGATTTCGACCCCCAGACACTGACCGGGATGGTCATGTTGTTGACCAGGTGCAGCATGGCTACGGTGACGATGAAGGCCAGATAGAACCAGTTGGCCACATAGATGTGAGGCTCTTTTCTTTTGACGATCGTGCCGAGGTACACGGCCAGGTAGGCCACCCAGACAATGGTCAGCCACAGATCGACGTACCATTCGGGTTCCGCGTATTCCTTGGACTGGGTTCCACCCAGAACATAACCGGTCGCCGCCAGGACGATGAACAGCTGATAGCCCCAGAACACGAACCACGCCAGGTTACCGCCCCAAAGACGCGCGGCGCTGGTGCGCTGAACAACGTAGAACGACGTCGCGATAAGCGCGTTGCCACCAAAGGCGAAAATCACCGCCGATGTGTGCAGCGGCCGTAGTCGGCCGAAGTTGGCGTAGCCCTGGGCCCACTCGAAATTGAGCGCCGGAAAGGCCAGCTGGAACGCAATGAAAGTTCCGGCCAGGAACCCTACCACCCCCCAAAAGGCAGTCGCGATCACGCCATAGCGGATCACGCCATCCATGTATTCACCTGAACGGTCAACAAGAATATCTGGCTCGTCTGTGTTTCTCAGCGTCCAGATGAATAGACCACCGGCGATCAGCATCACCAGTATCGCATGCACCTGATACGCCAAATCTCGTGCATAATTGGTCCCGATCGCTGCGAACAGCACGACCAGACCAAGCACGATCAGCTTGATGTAATTTGACATATTGCGTCCCTTTGCCATGCCCCGCGCGATTCTTGGCGCCGCGCGAAACCCGTTTGACTGCGTGTTTTAATGCAGTGAGCTTGGTAAACTTGCTTTGATCTGTGTCAAGACAAACGGCTGTTTTCTGTGACAGGTGTTTCCGAAGAAGCAGGTGTAAGCCCGACCGGCGGCACCTCGAAACACGAGGACGACATGGCATACAAATCCCTCTTGACGGTCATGACAGAGACCAGATTGGCCAGCTCGGCATTAAACCAGATGATAGCTCTGGCCGAAGAGCTGGACGCCCATGCCGAAGCTCTGTGTCTTGGCGTCGACCGCAGCCAGACCGGGTATTACTACGCTGGTGCCAATGCACTTATCCTGCAAGAGACCCTGAGCCGCGCCAATGCCGAATCGGATGAGATCCAGGCTTTTGCCCAGGACGTGCTGGGTAAATCGAATGCCCGATGGTCAACGGAAAGCGGTGTGGCGCAAATCGCCGACATCGGACGGCACGTAGCGCGCCGCGCCAGTTTCTCTGACCTGGTCATCCTTCCGCGCCCCTACGGTAAGGACCGCGACGCAGAGGCGGAACCGATTGTCGAAGCCGCAATGTTCGAAGGCCACGCCCCCGTGTTGCTGGTACCTGATCAGGCGCAGCCATTGACCAGGCCTCGGACCGTTCTGATCGGTTGGAACGAAAGCCCTGAGGCGATGCGGGCAATCCGTCGCTCCCTGCCCTTCCTAAAGCAGGCCGATTTGGCGCGCATCGTCGTCATCGACCCGCCCCGACACGGGCCGGACCGCTCGGATCCCGGAGGTATGTTGTCGCAATTGCTGGCCCGTCATGGCGTGAAGTGCGAGATTGACGTACTCAGCAAGACAATGACCCGTGTTTCGGACATCCTCAACCGTCACGCTTCGGACACAGACGCCGACATGATCGTAATGGGCGCTTATGGCCATTCACGCTTTCGCGAAGCCATTCTGGGCGGTGCAACGCGAAACATGCTGGAACAATCAGACGTGCCGGTTTTCCTGGCCCATTGATTGGTCGAAGTCTTACGGCCGCGGCCCACGGAGCATGTCGGATTCTATGCCTTGCGCACTAATCCGATAAGGAACAACAAGATCACCGCGCCGATCGTCGCGAAGATAATCGAGGAAAACAACCCGCCCCCGACGGCGAAGCCCAATGCCGGAAAGATGGTCCCTGATAGAAAGGCGCCGACCACGCCGACGATGATGTTGCCGATCAGGCCGAACCCGCGCCCTTCCATGATTTTGCCCGAGAGCCAACCGGCGATCGCGCCGATAGAAATCATCGCTAATATGCTGCTGAATTCCATAACCCGCTCCTGATATTGTCTGGCAAGGACCGTTACGGTTAGCCGTTAAACTAGGAAACCGCCATCCGTGTCATCGCCCGCCTCTTCCATCAGGCGGCCCATGTCGGGGATGGTCACATGTCGCTTACCTTCGAGGGTGATGATCTGGTCCTTTTTCAAGGCAGATATCTGCCTGCTGACAGTTTCCAGTGTCAGCCCCAGGTAATCCGCCATCGCCTCACGGGTCAGCGGTAGATCGAACACAATCGGCCCGGACATGCCTTTCAGATGAATCGATGCGTCCCTGCGGGCAATGATCGACAAAAGGCTGGCGATCTTTTCACGCGCTGTCTTGCGCCCCAAAACCAGCATCCATTCGCGTGCGGCATCCAACTCATCCAGCGTCATCTGAAGCAGGCGGTGCGCAATATGAGGCGTCTTGCCCATCAGCTCTTCAAAGGGTTTTTTCCTAAAACAGCACATCACCAGATCGGTGGTGGCGATCACGTCGTAGGCGGCAGATTCGCGCCCTGGGCGCCCGACGAAGTCGCTGGGCAACAAAAGACCCACCATTTGGGTCCGCCCATCTTCCATCGTCTGCGTCAGTGATGCGATACCTGATACAACTGTGCCGACAAAATTCATCGGATCGCCAGACCAGATAATCGTCTGGCCAGCTTCGAAGCTGCGGTAATATTTAATGCCTTCAAGCTCTTCGAGCTCGTCTTTTTCGCAGTGTGCACAAACCGCCCGATGCCGGATAGGACACTCGTCGCATGTCGTGTGCTCATACAGGGCCTTAAGTGTCATTCGCGTTTCCACTTGATCTCGGTCAAAGTATCTGAGCCCCTCCCGGTATACCCGTAACTTCATGACAACGAAACCGCAACTGGCACGGCTTGGACTTTTTGACGCGAAAGTACCGCGTTATACAAGCTATCCCACCGCCCCGCACTTCAATAACGACGTGGGGGCCGATCTTTTTGGCGACTGGATTTCCGGCATCGCGCCCGGCAGCTCTGTTTCGCTTTACATCCACGTGCCCTTCTGCCGCAGGCTGTGCTGGTTCTGTGCCTGCAGAACGCAGGGCACACAGACCGACAACCCAGTCATCGCCTACGTCGACGTTCTGAAGGCCGAGTTGGACCTGCTGGCCGCGCGTCTGCCCGAAGGTGTGAAACTGTCGCGTCTGCATTGGGGTGGCGGTACGCCTACCCTGTTGAATGCCGATCTGATGCGTGATCTGGCCGGACGCATTCTGGAAATCGTTCCCCTTGGCCCTGACGCCGAGTTTTCCGTTGAAATCGACCCGAACGAGATCGACGAAGCGCGTCTGGACGCACTGGCAGAGGCCGGGATGAACCGTGCCTCGATCGGGGTGCAGGATTTCGATGAAGAAATCCAAAAGACCATCGGACGCATTCAAGGCTATGATATCACCCGCGATGCCGTCGACATGATCCGTGCGCGCGGCATTACCAGCCTGAATGCTGACATTCTCTACGGCCTACCGCACCAGACAAAAGCGCGCATGACCGAGAGCGTGCAAAAACTACTGTCATTGTCCCCGGATCGCGTCGCGCTCTACGGATATGCGCATGTGCCGTGGATGGCCAAACGTCAGCAACTGATCCCGTCGGATGCCTTGCCCACGCCAGAACAACGGCTGGAGCTGTTTGATACCGCACGGCGTCTGTTCCTGTGGGACAATTATGCCGAGATCGGCATTGACCACTTTGCGACACAGGATGACGGCCTGACCCACGCACTACGCGCCGGACGGCTAAAGCGGAATTTCCAGGGTTATACCGATGATCAGGCTGATATTTTGATCGGTGTAGGCGCCAGTTCAATCTCACGCTTCCCGCAAGGCTATGCGCAAAACGCACCCGCTACATCGGCTCACACAAAAGCAATCCGTGCAGGACAGTTCTCGACAACGCGGGGGCACCTGTTCAAGGGGCAGGACATCGTGCGCGCACGCCTGATAGAGGCATTGATGTGCGATTTTCGGATCGACACGGCCGAGATACTGCGCGACCACGACATCTCGAGTTCAGAGTTGCAACAGATGTACACCGATGCGAACGCCGCGTTCGAGGGATTGCTGCAGGTCGATGAAACAGGCCTGTTCATACCGCCCGAAGCGCGCGCGCTGACCCGCATGATTGCAGGCAGCTTTGACGCTTACGACCTGAGCAAAGCCGGACACAGCTCGGCGATCTGAGACCAGTTCGGCGGACCGATATTCGGCCCGCCCGATTCAATACGGCACGGGGGCTTGACGCACGCCTTCGGTTTTCTCCAAACTCAAGGAGTGGAGAGGCCGCCTCTTCACACCCTGAGGCAGGCGAATTCGCAGACAGTTCTTGCCGGCGCGAACGCGTTCGACAGCCCTTTTCGTGCAGCTATTCTGCAACCTGCAAGAGGGACAGCACCTATGCGCGTTTTCACCGTCCTCGGCCCCAGCCAATCGGGCAAATCCACTCTGGTCGAGGCCATCAGCCGCCTCGACAGCCGACCCACCACATTCGATGTTTCCGGGACCGTGCATTTGCACGGTTTTTCTTACTTGGACGAGCCTTGGTGCGCGATTGATGTGGACGGAGGCGGCGACGCGTTGGCCTATGCCGGGCCTGCGATGGCGATCTCGGACGCAGCGGTCGTGGTTGTACCGCCCGACCCGGATGCGGCGGTCCTATGCGCCCCGTATCTAAGGCTGGTCGAGGAAGCGGGTATACCCTGTTTCCTGTTCATCAACCGGATGGACAACCCAAATGGCCGCATTCGCGACATCATTTCAGCGCTGCAAACTTATTGCACACATCACATCGCCCTACGTCAGGTTCCGATCCGAGAGGGCGAAACGATCATCGGTGCCGTGGATCTGATCTCGGAACGCGCGTGGAAGTATCAGGAAGGGCAACCCTCGGCTTTGATCGAACTGCCGCAATCGGCCGAAGACCGTGAGCAGGAGGCCCGCACCGAGTTGCTCGAAACGCTGTCGGATTTCGATGACCATTTGTTGGAGCAGCTGATCGAGGACAAGCAGCCACCCAGCGAAGAGATTTATGGTCTGGCGGCGCAAGTACTGCAGAACCATCAGTTAATCCCGGCCTGCCTCGGTGCGGCGAGCCATGGAAACGGATTGACTCGCCTTATGAAGGCCCTGCGACACGAGGCGCCCGAGTTTGATATCGCAGCCGGCCGCGACGAAGCCGCAGAAGACGCGCGCGCCATTGCCGGCTTTGCGGATGTCAAGAAACACATCGGCAAGATCATTGTCCTGCGTGGCCTGGGCGACGGCGTCAAAGCGCATGAAGCCTTGGGCGGTGAGACCGTCGGCAATCTGACAACGCTCGACGCCAAGACTCAGATCAGCGTTCTTGAAGCCGGGCAAATCGGGCTGGCGGTGAAATCCGACCACTTGAACCCCGGTTACTTGTACGACAGCACTTCGGCAACGCCGCTTCCGGAATGGGCGGCCTCACACCCCATAGCTCATCGTCAGGTCGTGTCGCCCGCACACGAACGGGACGACGTTCGCTTGTCCAACGCGCTGACACGTCTGGTCGAGATCGACCCGGGCCTTCATCTGGAACATGATGAGCTGAGCGGCCACGCGATCCTGGGCTCGCAAGGGCCCCAGCATATGCGTCGTGTCACCGCAAAACTGGCCGAGGATTTCGGCATCGAAATCGAAGCTGACGCTACCGAAACCGCCTATCGTGAGACAATCCGCTCGTCTGTCGAATATCGCCACCGCCACCGCAAGCAATCCGGCGGGGCCGGTCAGTTCGCGGATGTGGTCATCACCGTCGCGCCATTGCCGCGCGGTTCGGGTTTTCAGTTCGAGGAAGTGGTCAAGGGCGGCTCAGTGCCCAAGAATTACATTCCTTCGGTCGAGCACGGCGCAAAAGACGCACTGGCACAGGGTCCCCAAGGATTCCCGGTAGTGGACGTCAAGGTCACGCTGAGCGACGGCAAACACCACAATGTGGACAGCTCGGATTATGCCTTCCGCACCGCGGGCAAGAACGCGGTACGCGAAGCTCTGCCCGAAGCGAAGCCGGTTGTCCTGCAACCGATCCTGAACGCGGAAATCCACCTGCCCTCGACCTTTGTAGGTGATCTGGTGCCGACGATCAGTTCATTGCAAGGGCAGGTATTGGGGTTCGAGGGCAACCCGAACGCTTCGGGTTGGGAAATTTTTAACGCTCAGCTGCCCGCTGTAGCTCAGGACGAACTGCACCGCACCCTTGCAAGCGCCACCCGGGGCACGGGCTGGGTAAAGCTGCAATTCGATCACTACGAGGAGCTGCGCGGACCGGTGCCCACGCCCACACAACGCAAGGAAATCGCCTAGACAATTTGGGCGCGCGGGCTGGCTTCAGCCCGCCGCCGCGATCAGTTCACGGGTGTATTCGGTCTGAGCGTTTTCGAACAGATCCTCTGCCTTGCCCATTTCGATCACGTCTCCGTTCCGCATCACGATGACATTGTGCGACATCGCGCGCACGACTTTGAGGTCATGACTGATGAACAGATAGGCCAGCCCATATTTCCGCTGCAGGTCACGCAGCAGGTCGACAATCTGCACTTGTACCGTCATGTCCAGCGCGCTCGTCGGTTCGTCCAGAACCAACAATTTGGGCCGCAGCACCATCGCCCGTGCAATGGCAATACGCTGCCGTTGTCCGCCTGAGAACTCATGCGGGTAACGATCCATCGCTGCCGGGTCCAGGCCAACTTCGGTCATCACTTCGGCCACAAGCTCGCGCGGGGCACGATGTGGGTCCACTTTGTGGATTGCGAGCCCTTCGGCAATGATTTGTTGGCAAGTCATGCGCGGGCTGAGGCTGCCGAATGGGTCCTGAAACACAATCTGCATGTCCTTACGCAGCCGCCGCAGCTCTCTCGTTGACCAGCGGCGTACATCCTGATCGCGGAAGGTGATCCCCCCCTCGGAAGAAATCAGGCGCATGATGGCCAACGCCAAGGTCGTTTTGCCCGAGCCGCTTTCCCCCACAATGCCCAGCGTCTCACCTGCGCGCACAGTCAGAGTCGCATCATTGACGGCCTTCACATAGCCAACGGTTCTTTTCAAGAACCCACGCTGGATCGGGAACCAGACTTTCAAACTATCCGTCCGGGCCACCTCTTCGGCGTCCAAAGCGACCGGGTCGGGGTGACCAGACGGCTCAGCCGCCAACAGCTTACGCGTATAAGGGTGCTGAGGGTTGTCGAATATCTCGGTCGTCACCCCGGTTTCGACAATCTCGCCATCTTTCATGACGCAAACCCGATCCGCAATTCGGCGCACAATACCCAGATCGTGTGTGATGAACAGCATCCCCATGTTTTCGGACTTCTGCAATTCAGCCAGAAGCTCCAGAATTTGCGCCTGAATGGTTACGTCCAGAGCAGTCGTTGGCTCGTCTGCGATCAGGATGTCCGGCTTGTTGGCCAGTGCCATTGCGATCATGACACGTTGGCGTTGCCCACCTGACAATTGATGCGGATAGCTGTCCAGACGCTCCTCTGGGTCACGTATACCCACTTTGGTCATCAATTCGACAATCCGATCACGCGCAGCAGCACCAGCCAGCCCCTGATGCAGTGCCAGCGACTCTGCCATCTGCTTCTGAATCGTGTGCAGCGGGTTGAGCGAGGTCATCGGCTCCTGAAAGATAAAACTGATATCATTGCCGCGCACGTCCATCAGGCGCTGGTCCGAGGCGCCGATCATCTCCTGCCCGTCATACTGAACCGAACCCTCGACGATCGCGCTGTCGCCAAGCAAGGACACTGTGCTAAGTGCGGTAACGGATTTACCTGACCCTGACTCGCCCACCAAGGCAACCGTTTCGCCGCGGTCGACGGTAAAGGAGACACCCTTGACCGCTGCGCTGACCTGCCCGTCCTGCCGGAACGAGACCTTGAGGTTGTTCACATCCAACAGGCTCATGAAAAGGTCTTTCTCGGGTCGAACGCATCGCGGACGCCTTCAAAGATAAAGACCAGAAGCGATAGCATGATGGCAAAAGTGAAGAAGGCAGTGAAGGCCAGCCACGGCGCCTGCAGGTTCTGCTTGGCCTGCAAGGTCAATTCTCCCAACGACGGAGCCGAAGACGGCAGGCCAAAACCCAGAAAGTCCAGACTGGCGAGCCCGCCGATTGTCCCCGTTACGATGAACGGCATGAAGGTCAGCGTGGCCACCATCGCATTGGGCAGCATGTGGCGGAACATGATGGTCATGTTGCCGACACCCAGCGCTCGGGCCGCACGCACGTATTCCAGGTTTCGCGCCCGAAGGAACTCGGCGCGCACTACTCCGACCAAGCCGGTCCAACTGAACAGGATCATCAGAGCGACAAGCAACCAGAAACTTCGCCCCAGAATGGCGAACATGATGATAATCACATATAGCGACGGTGTTGCGGACCAGATTTCGATGATGCGCTGGAAAACCAGGTCCAGCCAACCACCGAAAAAGCCCTGGATGGCTCCGGCGAAGATACCGATCAGACTGGCCACCCCCGTCACCATTAGCGTGAACAGGATCGACAGCCGGAAGCCGTAGATCACCCGCGCCAGAACATCGCGCTTGGTGTCATCCGTACCCAGCAGATTCTGCTTGTTCGGCGGCAGCGGTGCCGCACCGGGGCGATCTACGCTGGTGTTGAAGGAATACGGGATCAGTGGCCAGATCGCCCAGCCGCGTTCGAACCCTTCGGCCTGAAAAGTTCCGGCCTCGATCTGTTCGATGATGCCTTCGGGATCGTCGAAGCACTGTTCCAGCCCACCGCTGTCGATCAGGCACTGTACCTCAGGGTCGCGGTAAATGGCTTCGGTCTGGAAATCTCCACCAAACTCAGTCTCCGCGTAGAAGTTGAACACTGGAGTATAAAACTCCCCTCGGTACTTCACGAGGATCGGTTTGTCATTGGCGATGAACTCGGCGAACAGAGACAGACCGAACAGAACACTGAAGATAATAAGGGACCAGAACGCCCGTCCATTTCGGCGAAAATTACGCCAGCGGCGTTGATTGAGAGGGGAAAGTGTCATCTAACCCTCCCGCTTTTCGAAATCGATGCGCGGATCGACGAGGACGTACATCAGGTCGCTGATAATTCCGACGACGAGGCCCATCAGGCCAAAGATAAAGAGTGTTCCAAAGATCACTGGATAATCGCGAGCTACTGCAGCCTCGAACCCAAGACGGCCAAGGCCATCCAGCGAAAAGATAGTCTCGATAATGATCGAACCGCCAAAGAAAACGCCGATGAACACCGCCGGGAAACCGGCTATCACGATCAGCATCGCATTACGGAAGACATGGCCGTACAGTACTTTTTGCTCGCTCAGGCCCTTGGCGCGCGCCGTCATCACATATTGCTTTTTTATTTCATCCAGAAAAGAGTTCTTGGTCAGCAAAGTCAGCGTCGCAAACGCCGAGATTGTCAGCGCAATGATTGGCAAGGCTATGTGCCAGAAATAGTCCATGATCTTGCCAAACACGCTCAGGCTGTCCCAGTTGTCCGAAGTCAGTCCCCGCAGCGGGAAAATCTGCCAGTAAGAGCCACCTGCGAACAGTACCAGCAGCAGGATCGCAAACAGGAAACCGGGAATGGCATAGGCCACGATAATGGTTCCACTGGTCCAGGTGTCAAACTTAGATCCGTCCTTGACCGCCTTACGAATGCCCAGCGGGATCGAAACCAGATAGGCGATCAGGGTCGACCAGAGGCCCAGCGAAATCGAAACCGGCATCTTTTCCAGCACCAGATCAATCACGCTGATCGAGCGAAAGTAGCTCTCTCCGAAATCCAGTGTCAGGTAGTTGCCCATCATACCCAGAAAGCGTTCGAGCGGCGGCTTGTCGAACCCGAATTCCTTTTCAAGTTCTGCGATGAACTCTGGTGGAAGGCCACGTGCGCCAACATATTTGTCGTCAAAAGACCCACCGGCCGGTTCGGCACCCGCGCCAGCATCGCCGCCACCCGCGAACCCGGCAAAGACGTCGCCCTGCCCTTCGATCTGAGCGATGATCTGTTCGATCGGCCCACCCGGCACGAACTGCACCAGAGTGAAATTGACGATCATAATGCCCAGAAGGGTCGGAATGACCAGCAGCAGGCGTCTTAGAATATAGGCGCCCATGTTACCGCAGCGCGCCTTTCGCTTTCAGGTCGGCCTCTTTATCCGGGTTTACCCACCACAGATCCAGGTAGCCCAGCGTGAATGGAGGCAGGTTCTCAGGGTATTCATACATGTCGTAATAGGCTGTCCAGTAGTCCGCCACATAGCCATCCGGGATGACGAAGAACTCATAACGCAGTACACGATCAAGCGCCATAAGGGCGGCGTCTTGTTCAGCCTGATTAGTAGTGTCGAAAGACGCCTCGATCACAGCATCCACCAACGGGCTGGCCAATCCCGCCGGGTTGAAAAGGCTGAACGCAGCTTCTTCTGAGCCATACATCTGACTCAGACCGCCGCCCGTCGACAGGAAAGAACCGTATCGGGTCGAATAGACCATGTCATAATCCCGCTCTCGACGTCGTAGCGTGTATTGGGACGGGTCTACCTTTTCCGCAGTTGCATCTACGCCTATCGATTGCAGGTTTTGTACGAAGGTCTCGATCATCGTCGCGGTCGACGTTGGGATACTGGACGCGTAGGGGATATTCACCCTGAGCGTCTGCCCTTGTTCGTTTCGACGCAGATTACCATCGGCCACCGGCCAGCCTGCTTCATCCAGCAGTTTGGATGCTTTGCGCAAATTTCGGCGGTCGTTCAGACGTGCCGGGTTGGATTCATGTGTCAAAAGTGCCGGTTCATTCAAAACTTCGGCCGGCACAACGTCACCCAAGGTTTCCAAAAAGGCCAGCTCTGCGCCTTCCGGTACATCTTTGGCTTCGAGATGCGTCCCCTGTACAAACGAATTGCGCGCTGAATTCAAACCAAACATCAGCGATTCATTCGCCCACTCGAAGTTGAACGCCAACGCAATCGCCTGCCGGACTTTCTTGTCGGCGAATTGCGGTTTGCCCAGGTTGAACACAAATCCCGAAGGAGTCGGTGGGCTGCCATCCGTAATTTCATCGCGGACAACTGAACCCTCGCTCAGCTTCGGAAAGTCGTAGTTCGATGCCCAAATCTTCGGATCGCTTTCAATCCGCATAGTGTATTCACCGGCTTTGAATCCTTCGAATGCTGCGGTCTGGTCGGCAAAATACTCGACACGGATCGTGTCGTAATTGTTGCGCCCAACATTGATCGGTAAATCCTGCCCCCAGTAATCATCGCGACGTTTGTAGACGATACGGCGGTTGATATCGTAGCTGTCCAGTTTGTAGGGGCCCGACCCGACCGCAACTTCGAGTCTGGGTTCATCCAAGCGCCGCTCTTCATCTGCTTCGAACCATGACTTGGAAAATACTGGCGTGGATCCGACGGTTTCGATCAGCCCGCGCCGAGTCACTTCGGGGCTGAAGGTAAATTTGACGGTGTGGTCATCCAGCGCTTCGGCACCCGTGACCATCCTCCCAACGGCCTGCGCATAAGATGGCAACCCCTGTTCGATAAACAATCGGTGGCTGTAAACTACGTCCTCTGCGGTAACCGGAGTGCCGTCCCAGAATGTCGCCTCGGGACGCATGTGAAAGATCACATAGTTCCGCCCTTCGTCGTACTCCATGCTTTCAGCCAGAACGCCGTAGTATTGCCCTACGCTGTCTGCCGTGCTGTCGATCAGCGAATCATATTGCAGAGTTGTAAGCGCGCCAGCCCGCCCTTTTCGTGAATACGGGTTCAGAGAGTCGAACGTCCCAGATCCAGCCAGTGAAAGCTCACCACCCTTAGGCGCTTCAGGATTGACATAGTTGAGATGCGGGTAGTCCACTGGGTAATCCAGATTGCCAAAATAAGAATAACCGTGACTGCGCGTAACATTATCCTCAGTCGCAGCAGCCAGACCGCCGCTGCCCAGTACTATCGCAGCCGTTATCCCCAAGACCCCCGCCAAGGACCGAACATTCGATACGCTTATCGCGGGCAGGAGGGGTTTCATATGGCTCATCCTCTGGATCGTTTCGTTCTTTATCTTATGCGCGCCAGCTAAATGACCAGCACTGTCAGGTGCAAGTTTAGAATGCGTGAACGCTTTGTGAAGTTATTCTTAGGCAAAAATAAAGCCGCTGCGTAGGGCAGCGGCTTTGAAACTTGTCGAGGCTGATCAAAAGATCAGTTGCCGATCGTCTGAAGATACGCAATCAGGTCGGCGCGCTCTTGCGGTTTTTTCAGACCGGCAAAGCTCATGGAGGTGCCCGAAATATAGGCGCTGGGGCGTGTCAGGAACGCATCCAGAGCTTCAGGCGTCCAGTTGCCGCCGTGCGCCTGCATCGAGGCAGAATAACCAGTGAACCCTTTGGCCGAAGCGACGGGGCGATCCACAATCGCGTACAGGTAGGGGCCTGTGCCATTCGCGCCGTCTTCCAGCTTGTGGCAAGCGGTGCATTTGCGGAACACGCGCGCGCCTTTCTCAGGGTCGGCGGCGGCCAGCATATCTTCGAAGACGACTTCTTCGCCGTCAGCGCTCTCGCCCGAGCTTTCGGTTTCAATAACGTAGGCGGCTTCGGCACCATGCCCACCCACATAATAGAGGACATCACCCCCCCACTTGGCGAGAAGAAGCACCAGGAAGGTGCCAAACAGGCCGGCGGCGGCCTTGGTAACTGTCATCGTGTCGAACATTGATCGCGAGTCCATTTCAGCTGTCTGCGGGGTGTCTAAGGCTTCCCCTTGCAAGAGGCAAGGTATAGACACCGCGACTAATCGCCCAAATCAAGAACTTGTTGCACGGAAACGACCAAATGACCAAACGCATCGCATTTCAGGGAGAACCCGGCGCTTACAGCCACGAAGCCTGCCGCAATGCACGGCCCGACATGGACGCCCTGCCCTGCCGCACGTTCGAAGACGTGATCGAATCGGTGCGCTCGGGCGCGGCAGACCTGGCAATGCTTCCGGTAGAAAACACCACCTATGGGCGGGTGGCCGATATTCACAGGCTGCTGCCGCATAGCGGGCTGCACATCATCGACGAAGCTTTTGTCCGCGTGCATATCAACCTTCTGGGCGTGCCCGGCGCAACTTTGACCGACGTGACCGAGGCACATTCCCATCTCGTTCTACTCCCCCAATGCGAAGGCTTTCTGAAAGAGCACGGCATTCGAGGTCGGGTCAGCCCCGACAACGCGCGTGCGGCCCGCGAGGTGGCCGAGGTCGGGGACAAGCACTCGGCCGCGCTCGCCAGCGAGCTTGCCGGTGAAATCTATGGCCTGAATGTGCTGGCGCGCCACATCGAAGATCACGGCGACAATACCACCCGTTTTCTGGTCATGTCGCGCGAGGCTGACGAATCGCGTCGAGGTGAGCATGGAATGATCACCAGCTTTGTGTTTCAGGTCCGCAACATTCCTGCAGCGCTGTACAAGGCGATGGGCGGATTTGCCACCAATGGCATCAATATGACCAAGCTGGAAAGCTACATGCTAGACGGGTCGTTCACGGCCACGCAATTCTACGCGGACATCGTGGGGCATCCCGATGACCGGAATGTCCAACTGGCAATGGACGAATTGGAGCATTTCACGACGAATGTCGAGATTCTGGGCGTCTATCCGGCGGCACAGCCGCGCGGTTGATGCAAAAAATCAGATCGAAAACGACTTAGACACCGATCCTTGCTGTCGTCGATACTCTCTAAAGCCCATGGCCTCGTAATAGGCCAAACCTTCTACATTGGTAGCACCGATTGTCGCGTCGATCGCAGGTAAGTTTTGATCTCGCGCGACGGCCAAAGTAGATTGGAACAAGGCGCGCCCGATACCGTTTCTCGCCGCCGTGGGACAGATATGCGTGCCGATTACGCCCCATCCGACCGGCGCACCGTAGGGATTGTTTTCAACGGCTCGCTTGAGAGATTGAAAACCCAGGATATGCCCAACCGTGTCAACGGCGATTGTACATCGAATTTGGTCGGGGTGGCGGATGTAATGGCCCATAACGAAGTCAACATCGCTGTCCTTCCGCCGTTTTCCCGCTTTGACAAGATTTTGCAGAACCGAAGAAATACCCTCGGCATCGCCATCCTCGGCCGGTCTGAGGTTCAGATCGTTCACGAGTTGCCCCCTGTTTCTGCGCCAGCCAAACTTCACACCCCGTGCAAGTGGCGTTCTTCCAGTTCCCGAGCAAAATCACCCAGGCGCTGCTGAAACTGGCGGCGGAAACGGGACTGTCCCAATTTCAGAGATTGCAGTAGCAACCGGGCCGGCAGAGTTTTTGCGGTCAACGACATATCGATGCTCAGGCGTGTCCTGCGCTGGGAAAGGGCCAGCAGCTCGATGGTTGTTGCGCCGTTCATACCCTTGCTGCCAGCATAAAACCGGATCAAAGCGGGACGGTCGCAATCTGTCATTTCCACAGTGATATGCCGCGGCTTGCCACGTATCGTGAACACGGTTTCCCAGACAGTACCTGCACCTGGCTGAACTGGTCCGCGCGCGCGCTGCACGTCGACACCACGCCGCATTGCCATACGCTCAAACCGCTCGAAGTCGGCAACCATGTCGAACACGATGTCGATCGGAGCTTCAATATCCTCTTGTGCTGAAAACTGCATCTTGGGTTCGGGCCGTCCTTGATTTTAACTCCAGTGTTTCGTCAGTCCAATGTATCCGCAAGCCAGTGCTGCAATAAAAAATGAGCAATTGCACCTTTTCGCGCCGGCAGCAGTCTCGGGTGATCGCCAGCAAAGGCCTGCATCATCTCGGCCTTGCTGACCCACATTGCCTCTTCGATTTCCACCGGGTCGATCTGGATATCGCGCGACAACGCCTCACCCGCACATCCGAACATAAGAGAGGCCGGAAACGGCCAGGGTTGGCTGGACAAATACCGAACAGCACCCACAGGCACACCCGCCTCTTCCATAACCTCCCGTCGCACGGCAGCCTCGAGCGTTTCGCCCGGCTCAACAAATCCTGCCAGCAACGAGAACATCCCCTCGGGCCAGCCGGGGGAACGCCCCATGAGCACAGAATTGCCGTGCGTGATAAGCATGATGACCACCGGGTCCGTGCGCGGAAAGTGCTGCCCGCCACACTCCGGACAGCTACGCTGCCACCCGCCCTGAGATATTTCGCTGCGGGCCCCGCATCGGGCGCAGAATTTATGCGTTTCGTGCCATCCGATGACGGCTTTGGCTGTCGCGGCCAGTTCCGCATCGCGCGGCGACAGGCGCGCCATGATGCGGCGCAACTCGGCAAAAACGTGACCTTCCGGCAGGTCCGGGTGCTGCTGTTCGGTGCGATCGACAAAATCACCGACGCCGGTCAAGTCCAGCCCTTCCGCCGCCCATCCGGAAATGTCCATCGCAAAAACCGGGGCGTTGCGATCTGTCTGCCCAAGGAAAATAGGAGAGGCGACCACCCCACCTGGACCCTCACGCAACAAATCATGGTTCATTGGAATAAATGACAGCCGATTCAGGTGTTCCCCTTGAACCAGCAGCTTGCCACGCCACAACAAAAGGCAACGCGCGGAGGGGTCTTCCTGTGCTTGTGCCAGCTGCTCTGCATCGCCGCGACGTAGCGCCGCCCGATCCAGACCGGATCCGCCAAATGTCACTTGCTCCGCGTGTTTCATTCCTGCCTTCCCTGCCTGTCGGCAAAGGGCTGCCACGTCTTTGTCTTAGGCGCAACGTGTTTTCAACGCGCGGCAAAACAGCGCTGCCGTTGAAAGACCGCAAGAATGCCCCGGAATTTGCACGTATTCTACTAGTTGGTGAATTCAACCGTACAACAACATCCCGAAGCTGATAGTTTGACAATTAGTACATCGCCAGATCAGAAACCGTCACCGGTCGCGCATATCCAGATTTTGGCAACAAGCGATCTTCACATGAATCTGACCGGGTTCGATTATTACGCGGATCGCTCAGACCCCCGAATAGGCTTCACGCGGACTGCCAGTCTAATCCGCCTAGCGCGCAAACAGGCCCGGCAGAAGCGCGCGCTCAGCCTATTGTTCGACAACGGAGATTTCCTTCAGGGAACACCGTTCGGAGATTGGGCCGCCGAAAACGTGACGGAAGATCACCCCATAGCAAGGGCGTTCAACGCGTTGGACTACGACGCGGTAGGACTAGGGAATCATGATTTTAATTTTGGGGTTCGACTGATTGACCGGATTGCCGACCAAATCTCGTGCCCGTTGGTCAGCAGCAACCTCAGACGCACATCACCTGCCCAAAACCCTCGGAAAAGCGTGGTGTTGCATCGTTTCGTTCAATGGAACGGCGCCGATTTGCCAATCCGCATCGGCGTGCTGTCTGTCCTGCCCCCTCAGACCACTCAATGGGAAGCGCACCGGCTGGAGGGGAAGGTCGAGATCGACGACATTCTCGACGCTGCTAAAGAAACTGCCAACGCGTTGCGTCGACAGGGCTGCGATATCATCGTCGCGCTGGCTCATTCAGGGTTGCGCGAAACGCAGGCTAATGCGGGGTTGGAAAACGCGGTCGTTCCGCTAGCCGCCTTGAAAGAAATCGACGTCATAATCGCCGGCCACACTCACCTGACGCTGCCGGGAAAATCGCATGCCAACATCGCTCATGTCGACGGCACCAAAGGGTTGGTGCATGGCAAACCCACGGTTATGCCAGGGTTTGCCGGTTCCCATCTGGGTGTCATCAACCTGATGCTGGAACCCGACGGCGCTGAAAGCTGGCGTATCGTCAAAGCCAAAGCCGAGCTGCAGTCCGCCTACCCCGCCAATCATGCCGACCCTGTGCCGGAAGATCCTGAGATGATGCGCCTGTTCGCTGCGGGTCATACGGCAACCCGCATCCGCGTCGCAGAACCCGTTGGGAGCATCTCTGCCCCGGCTCACAGTTATTTCAGTTTTTGCGCCCCTGATCGCGGACTTGCGCTGCTGGCGGCCGCTCAGGCGGCTGCGGTTCGGCCAATTCTGGCAGGGACAAGCTTGGAATCCCTTCCGCTCATATCAGTTTCGGCGCCTGCCAAATTCGGCGGTCGTGCAGGGCCGAGATATTACACCGACGTCCCGGCAGGCGAGATTTCAATGCGACATGTGGCTGACATCCACATTTTTCCTAACGAAGTGCGGGCCGTGGTAGTAACGGGTGCTCAGGTCCGGGAATGGCTCGAAATGTCAGCCGGGCTGTACAATCAAGTCTTGGCGGACCAATGCGACACTTTGATAAATCCTGGTCGGGCGGGTCACAATTTTGATGTGCTTCACGGGCTGAACTATCAGATCGACCTGTCCCAGCCGCCCCGGTATGCAGCCGCCGGCGGTGTGGCCGATCTCTCCGCCTCACGCATCCGCAATCTGACATTGGAAGGCCGTCCTGTCACCGACAGCCAGAGATTTGTCGCCGCGCTAAACAATTACCGGGCAAATGGCGGCGGGAACTTTCCAATGGCCGGACAGATGCAGCCGATCAAATTGCCGACTCTGCTTATTCAGGACATTCTGCGGGATTACCTAGCCGGAAAGCTGCCGAGCGATCCTTTGGAGCGCACGCCAAACCCGTTCAGCCTCTCCCCGCTTGGTGGAGCCAGTGCCATGCTGGAGACCGGCCCAGGTGCCGAGGCGCATCTTGACGAATTGTCTGCTTATACTCCTCATATACATGGCTTGAACTCTGCGGGATTTCTCCAGATTGAACTGACGCTCTGACGGGTTGTCATTTCCGCTTCACACACCTATATCCATCATCGAGAGGTTGGCGCGGGCGAGCGCCTCGCCAACCTGGTCAGGTCCGGAAGGAAGCAGCCACAACGAGCCCCGCTTGGGTCGATGTCCAACCTCTCACTTAGTGCCTGAAAAGGTGCCAACCTGAACCCCACAGCCGCAGGAGGGCTTTTATGATTGTAGCAATGGCCCTTCAGGCAACGCGGTTCTGATCTTAGCCATCATCCCGACTGCCTGAACACATTGCCAGTGGATACGCGCCCGCCATCCGCAAGGCTTGTTGATTCTGAACACAGGCAGACCAATGTCTCTTACCCTTTCGGACCTTGGATGGTCCTCTCATTTTGCCGCGCAACACGCGGTCGACCCAAAATTGATTCCTCTCCGCGTGACAGCCGTTCACCGTGATCGGTTGATCGGACAATGTTCTGGCGTCGAAATACCATTGCTGACCGGAGATCGCCTGACTGGTGAATTTGCCGTTGGTGACTGGGTGCTTTGCGACCCACAATACCGAGTTAAACGTTTGCTGGACCGTCGCAGCCTGCTAAAACGCCGCGCTGCCGGAACCGGGGTCGACGCGCAATTGATCGCCGCCAATGTGGATGTTCTGTTCATCGTCAGTTCCTGCAACGCGGATTTCAACCTCGCCCGCTTGGAACGCTATCTCGCGCTGGCCCATCAGGCGGGATGTTTCCCAGTCATCGTATTGACCAAAGCGGATACCATCAAAGACCCAGAGCAATATGTGAACCAGGCCCAGGCCACATCTACATTTCTGACCGTCCTGCCGGTGAACGCGCTGGACGCGCAAGACGTACAGCGCGTTCTGGATTGGTGCCCGTCTGGTCAGACGGCTGCTTTGGTCGGCTCTTCCGGCGTAGGTAAAACGACACTCGCAAATGCCATGACCGGATCGCAGGACGCAACTGCTGGCATCCGCGAGGACGATGCGCGCGGTCGGCACACAACGACCGCAAGAGCCCTGCACCGAATGAAAAACGGTGGATGGCTAATCGATACCCCGGGAATGCGCGCGCTGCGGTTACTGGACGCCAAGGAAGGTGTGAACGAGGTCTTTGCAGACATCGTTGAGCTGGCCCAGGAGTGCCGCTTCTCCGATTGCAGACACCACAGCGAACCGGGCTGCGCTGTCCTGTTCGCAATTAATGAAGGTGCTCTGAGTCCTGACCGGCTGGACCGGTGGCGCAAACTGCGGCGAGAGGACATGCGTAATTCCGAATCCGTGGCGCAAGCCCGTGCGCGCGATAAAGCATTCGGAAAAATGGTGCGGAGTGTGACACGCGGAAAGTCTTCGCGCACCGAATTCTGACAGGAGGGGGCGCCAGGTTTTGGCGTCCCTCACCTTTCGATCAAACGGGGCCAGACTGTCGCGTTTTTACGTGAAAAAACACCTATATGGCCAATACCGCTCAGTCCGAAGTCTTGAGGGTCAATCAGGTGACGTTTCGCGTCCGGTCCGTATAGATCGGCCAGTCTCCAAACCGCATCAGGTGGAACCATTTGATCGTCAGTGAACGCGAATAGGTCAACCGGTCCGCTAGCCCGAGACCAATTTGCCATCGGTAGGCTGGTACCAACCTCAGGCACATAGCTTTTTAGTGAGGTGCACCACTTGCGCCATTGCCAGTAGACCTGAGGAGGCAAGTCTGAACCGAAGCCAAGCGCTCTACCTGGCAAATATCCCATCATGCGCACGACCAAAGGCGCGTGGCCGTACCAGAACAATCCGGCAAGCCCGCGGTAAGGCCACGGATGATCCGACAGCGTGACCAAGCCCGAACAGACACAGATCATCCGGTCGATCGCGTCTATATCCGGCTGCACGGGGCCGAGCATTCCGCCAACCGAATGACCGATTGTCCAATGCTGCGAATTTGGGAACCGTCGCCGCATCTCGGCACGGGCAGCGGGCATGTCGACCAAGGCCCAATCTGCCATTGTGACCGCTGAGTCCTTCAATCGCCCCTCAAGGGAATGGCCGAAATCCCGATAATCATATGTCAGGCAGGCCATACCTTGTTCAGCTGCAAGCCATTGGGCGAAATGCTGATAGTAGTCTCGCGGCACCCCGGTTGCGCTGTTCAGAACAACGACTGTCTGCGGTTCGGACACCGGCAGGTACAAGCGGCCCGACAGCATTGCCGCCGCCGAAGGGAACCGAATATTCTCGGTAAGAACCGTTTGCCGAGCGTCTAACATCTCTTCTCCAGTCGCAACTGAACCGATCAGTTCACCTCCTCAATCGGCCCTATCTGTCGTTTCGAGTCAAGGCAGGACTTGGTTGACCAAACGTCCACTTGCCGTGCCGAAGCAATGGAGCGAGCAAATGAATGTCCAATCTGCTTGACTCGGTCACACCGCAACCGCTAGCGATTGCGTGATGGTTTCCGCGCCCTCCAACAAGGGCCGGGATGAAAAGGGAACACGGTGCGGTCCAACCCGGTTGACCCGGTACGGACTAATTCCGCGACTGCCCCCGCAACTGTAAGCGGCGAGCGATGCCAAAACACCACTGACCGAAAGGTTGGGAAGGTCGGCAAAGCAACGACCCGCAAGTCAGGAGACCTGCCATCGGAAACTAAAACCGAAACTCGGGCGGGGTGTCCGGGCAGGGTTTGGCAGCTCTGAGGCTTCCTTTCCTTATCTCTCACCCTTCGTCCCGCGCGCGGAGGGCGCAGCATGATCTGGAAGACTGACACACA
The DNA here is from genome assembly GCF_057221055.1 of Ruegeria sp. HKCCD7181. Taxonomy (NCBI): domain Bacteria; kingdom Pseudomonadati; phylum Pseudomonadota; class Alphaproteobacteria; order Rhodobacterales; family Roseobacteraceae; genus Ruegeria; species Ruegeria sp. HKCCD7181. The sequence goes on from NZ_JBWVBC010000010.1 coordinate 49,426, forward strand.
TCAATTCACCGCGACTATTTGCCAGCACACGGGCAAAACCTGCCCCGCACTTGCCCGTATGGCACGTGCAATGGTGCAGGCCGTAGCGACCGCAGGTCCTGCGACCACGCGCGAGTTCGAAATCGAGGGCAACACCGACCTGACGCATTGCCTAAAGGGATGCACCGCCCGCTTTCGCGCCCGGCCTGATCAGGTGCGGGTCTATTGCGGCGCAGACCCCGAGATCGGTTCTGACACGTTGGACGACTATGCCGAGCTGATGTTTGGCACGGAAATTACGTCCCTTCCTTCTCAGGCGATCAGCAGCCCGCCTTGCGCGTTGCTGGAGGCCGTAGCGCTTGCGCCAAGCCAACCGGCTCGGGCCGAGTCTTTCGCGGCAGTTTGACCTATTTCAAAGAATGCGCGCGGGCCTTTCCCATGGCCCAGCGCATCTGCCCGTCGGTCTCGACGGCGCAGGGGCGAATTTCACGGAGCCGGGACAAAGCCGCCTCTGATGCTTCACCGCATTCCACCATCAAACGCAAAACCACCATCCCTGACCGACCACATCCACCGCGGCAATGCACCAGAACCCGGCCTTTATTTGACAGAGTCGTCAGAACTCTTGCGCTGACCTCGGCCCATCGCTCGGTTATTTCAGGCGGCGGTGATCCAAAATCCTCGATGGGCAAATGGATCCATTCGATCCCGCGTTCCGTCAGGTCCTGCCCGAAATTCCCCGCACCTTCCTGCCCCATCTCAGCCGCAGTAGTCATTGAGAGTACAACATCCGGTGCCCAGCCTCTGATCACCTTCAGATCGGCCAAATAAAACCCGCCCCGGCCCGGCATAGGTGACAGTGCAAGCGAACCACCGCCGACCTGCAAAGTGTGAACTCCAAACTGCGGCATCGATCCCCCTGATTTGCTGTGCCCGCAAGTTCTATACCGTCGTACCAACATCCAAAACAAAATTCGTTCAGACCTGCGGTGGACGCGGAGGGCAGCGCGCTCTACGCTGCCGCATAACTCGAATCCGCCAGAGCAGACATGACCGACACGCCCAGCCCCGCCTATCAGGTTCTCGCCCGCAAATATCGCCCCGAAACCTTTGCCGACCTGGTTGGCCAGGATGCGATGGTGCGCACGCTGAAAAACGCGTTCGAGGCGGATCGGATCGCACAGGCCTTCATCATGACCGGTATTCGTGGCACCGGTAAAACCACAACGGCGCGAATTATTGCCAAGGGCATGAACTGCATCGGCCCGGACGGAAATGGCGGCCCCACAACTGAACCCTGTGGCCAGTGCGAACACTGCGTAGCGATCATGGAAGGCCGCCATGTCGACGTGATGGAAATGGACGCCGCCAGCCGTACCGGTGTGAATGACATCCGCGAGATCATCGACAGCGTCCGCTACCGTGCCGCCAGTGCGCGCTACAAGATCTATATCATCGACGAAGTTCACATGCTGTCGACCAGCGCCTTTAACGCGCTGCTCAAAACGCTGGAAGAACCCCCGGAACATGTGAAGTTCATCTTTGCAACCACAGAGATTCGCAAGGTCCCGGTAACGGTTCTGTCTCGGTGTCAGCGCTTTGACCTGCGGCGCATCGAACCCGAGGAAATGCTCGGCCTGCTGCGCAAAATAGCTGCGTCGGAAAACGCACAGATCGCCGAAGATGCGCTGGCGCTGATCACCCGCGCCGCTGAAGGATCTGCGCGCGACGCGACCTCGTTGCTGGATCAGGCCATTTCACACGGCGCAGGCGAGACCAGTGCCGATCAGGTACGCGCCATGCTGGGATTGGCGGATCGGGGCCGGGTGCTGGATTTGATGGACATGATCCTGCGCGGAGATGCGGCTGGAGCCTTGACCGAACTCGGTGCCCAATATGCCGAAGGGGCCGATCCCCTTGCGGTCTTGCGCGATCTGGCTGAGATCACTCACTGGGTCTCTGTCGTAAAGATCACTCCCGACGCCGCCGAAGACCCTACGGTTTCCCCCGACGAACGTGCCCGGGGGCAGCAGATGGCCGAGGCTCTGCCGATGCGCGTTCTGACGCGGATGTGGCAGATGTTGCTCAAAGCGCTCGAAGAAGTGTCCGCAGCGCCAAACGCAATGATGGCTGCGGAAATGGCGGTCATCCGGCTGACCCACGTCGCTGATTTGCCAAGTCCGCAGGAACTGCTGAAACGCCTTCAAGATACACCTCCGCCACCGAATGGAGGTCCCGGCGGCGGGGTTGCAATTCCAGGGACTGCCGCACCCGCGTCGCAAGCCTCGACGCAACCTGCCTATGCCGCGACGACAACAGGAAACGGTGGCGGACCTACGGCGGCGCTGGCACAGGACGTTCAGGCCGCGCTGGCGCGCTATCCGACCTTCGATCACGTGGTCGAGTTGATCCGCGCAAACAGAGATGGCGTTTTGCTGGAAGAGGTCAAAAGCTATCTCAGACTGGCGGCCTACCAGCCCGGCCGGATCGAGTTTCAGCCCACCGAGCGCGCCTCGGCCAACTTGGCCCAGCGGCTTGGATCTGCAATGCAAAGGTGGACGGGCAATCGGTGGGCCGTGACGGTTGTAAATGAAGGCGGCGGTGAGACTATCTATGAAAAAGAGAACGCGGCCGAAGAAGCGCTGAAAAACGAGGCCAAGGAACATCCGTTGGTGCAGGCGGTTTTCGCTCATTTCCCTAAAGCCAAGATCACTAAGATCGAAACGCCAGAACAACGTGCAGCCAAAGTTGAGACCGAGGCATTGCCCGAGGTTGAAGACGAGTGGGACCCGTTCGAAGAAGACTGATCCGTCACCCCGAAAACTGGAAACCCTGCCGGACCCTACGAGATGACAGGGCCCGAAAAAGACCGTGACGACAGGCGGGAGCAACTCTGGCCCCTTGTGCCGCGCTGTTGGCGTCCGTATTTAGTCGACAAACCGATTTACAGGAGATTACCGATGCTCAAAGGACTCGGCGGATTGGGCGATATGGCCAAGATGATGAAATCCGCGCAAGATCTGCAGACCAAGATGACCGAAATGCAGGAAGAGCTGGCCAACATGACGGTTGTCGGCGAATCCGGCGCAGGTCTGGTAAAGGCCACCGCAACGGCGAAAGGCGAGTTGAAAGGTCTGGACATCGACCCGTCCATCTTCAACGGCGACGATAAGGAAGTGGTTGAAGACCTGATCCTGGCCGCCATCAAAGACGCTCAGTCCAAGGCTGCCGAGCGCTCGCAGGAAGAGATGGGTCGGCTGACCGAAAGCATGGGCTTGCCGAAAGACATCAAGCTGCCGTTCTGATACACACTCCTGACGGATCATTGGCCGGGCGCAAGAGCCCGGCCCTTTTGCAGGAGCGCGAGCGTTGAGTTCAAACAGCGACATCGACATTCTGATCGACCTGATGGCCAAGCTGCCGGGCCTCGGCCCCCGCTCGGCTCGCCGCGCAGTCCTGCACCTGATCCGCAAGCGCGCCTTGTTGCTGACGCCCCTGTCGGACGCAATGCAGCAAGTGGCCGCGACCGCCCGCGAATGCCTGAATTGCGGCAACGTGGGCACTACCGATATCTGTGACATCTGCGACAGCGAAGCCCGCGCAACCGGAGAGCTATGCGTGGTCGAGGACGTCGCCGACCTCTGGGCGATGGAGCGCGCAGGGGTCTTCAAAGGCCGCTATCACGTTCTGGGCGGCACACTGTCCGCCTTGGATGGGGTTGGCCCGGACGAGCTGCGCATTCCCCGCCTCAAGGATCGCGTGACCACCGAGGGGATCACCGAGATCATCCTCGCCCTGAACGCCACCGTCGACGGCCAGACCACAGCCCACTATATCGCCGATCAGTTGGAGGGGCAGGTCCGCCTGACCTCACTGGCGCAGGGTGTGCCGATTGGCGGGGAGCTGGATTATCTGGATGACGGGACGATTACAGCGGCATTGAGGGCGCGGAAGGAGTTGTAGGCGATTGCAAAGCCGTTGCGGCCAAACCACTGCCCGAATACCTTCGCTGTTTCTCGGTTTTACGAACTCTGGCAGGGTCGCCGCCTTACTCCTCTTCATCCAGAGGCGGGTATGTCAAACGCAATGCGATGCCATAGAAATAAAACAGAAAGATCGGCAACAACGAAAACGTGGCGATACGTGCTCCCAACGGCGCTTCTATTTTGACCAAAGTTTCGTTGACGATCAGAGCCAGAAACGCGGCAAACGCCTGCAATTTCAGAATATTCTCACGAAATGCGGTTGAAACTTTAGCGTCTTTTGGTGCCGGGGCAAATCGGTCCAGAAAAACTGCGTCACCAGCCGCGCCGTAAACCATGACGATGATGTAAAGCCCGCAGTAGATGCTGACTATGCGGTGGCTGATCAAAGGATTCATAAAACAAATCTGTACGGCCAGAACACTCAGCCAAATTGTCAGAACCACACACATATTGGTTCTAAGGTCTTTGGTGACCTTTCCCTGCCTGCGCACGGTGGTAGGCAAGATTCGCCAGATCAGAGCCACTTGCGCCAATACGCAAGCCCAAACAAACGACTTGGCTGCCGGGACTCGCAAGAACGTTAAAGCAGTCCAGACGCTGATAAGCACTAAAGCCGGAAGCAATCGCCGCCAACCTATCAGTGGTAGGTCGCTCACGATCAGCCAGACATATAGGGAAAAGCGTCGCAACGGGTCCATGCGGCTACTGAAAGCTCAAATTGCGGCGAAATAACGACGCGGGTGCAAGTAGTTATTCAATTTGTAAAGCAGTCACAACTTGTTGGATTTTTTGCTATTCGACCATACTAGTTTGCCGGTAGAATAAATGACAGCTTGATTTCAAAAGGATTTTTGCGTGCCCCGCCTTCTCGCCCTCACCTTCGCCGCCTTCACCGCAACCGCTGCCCTGTCGCAAGAACTTGTCGACAAAGGCTTCGTCGAAGGCTGGAACATCATGATGGACCCCGCGCTTGGCAACGGGTGCCTGATTCAGACGATCTATCAGGACCTCTCGGTTGTGCGACTGGGCTATGACGCGCTGGGCAATCGCGGGTATTTCACCGTCTACAACAAGGCCTGGGGCGATATCGAACCGGGACAAAGCTATCCGATCCGGTTCGAGCTGGACGGCAAGAGCTTTGATGCCACAGCTATCGGGTTCAAAAAGGACCGTGTGCCGGGCGCGACGGTATTCTTCACCGACCGGAGTTTTGTCAACGCAATTGCACAGAACAAGACGATGACCGTCTACAACCCCGCCGGTGAGACGGTGATGGCAATTGACCTCAAAGGTACGACCAAGGCGCTGGAATATGCGCGGGATTGTCAGAACAAAAAGCTCTAGCGAATCGGATCGAACAGCGCGTCCTTAGCCTCACAGTCGCGGATCACGTCGCGGCCACAGGGAACCGGTGCAAGATCGTTCGAAAGGCACAGCCGAACCTCTTCGATGTATCCGTCGCGGCAGGTGATCGTAATCATATCCCGCTCAAGCCCCGGATTGGCTTTCAGGAACGCGTCCTCGACAACCGACGCGGGCAGTTTGACCGAAGTATCCAGCTTGCGGAAAATCTCCGGGCGCCTGACCTGCTCATACGCCTGACGTGACAGGGCAAAGTAGTCAGGCGCTGAAAGGCCCGAACAGGTGCCGTGTTTCTTCCACTGATGCCAGGCAAGGCCGGAACTGCCCTGAATATCGGTCATTTCCCGCGTCATGCGCCGGGTCGGTGGTGCCTTCGGCGTGCGGCAGTAGGCAGGCCAACCCTGATGGTATTGCGGCCAGAGACCATGCAGGATCCACCCATGGTCATGCCGTGCATCGCACTGGTCAGACTCGCGTGCGTCACCCTCGCGCGCGCACCAGTTGGGCGACCAGCTCAGCGACAGGACGTAGTAGTCAAACTCGCCCGCCTTCTCTCCATCGGCAAGTGCTGCCATTGCACTGAATATCCACAGAACCAGCCCCAATTTCATCTGGCGCATTCGCCTCTTCCCTTCTTGCCTTGCCGGGACTATATACAGCCCAAGTTCCCCGACAACGGAAACCTGCCCCAAGACCTCGGGGCCGCCGAATTCCGGCGACGGGATAGATGTATTCAAAGGAGACGGGCTGATGGCAAAACCGCTGATGGCCAAGGCGACAGCCGTATGGCTGGTGGACAATACCACGATCAGCTTCAAGCAGATCGCGGATTTCGTGGGCATGCACGAGCTTGAGGTGCAAGGCATCGCAGATGGCGATGTTGCAGCAGGCGTGAAAGGGTTTGACCCGCTCGCAAACAATCAGCTGACCCAGGAAGAGATCGACACGGCGCAGAACAACCCACTGCACAAGCTGAAGCTCAAGTTCAATCCGGCCGCTTCGGGCGAGGAAAAGCGCCGTGGCCCGCGCTATACCCCGCTGTCCAAACGTCAGGACCGTCCGAACTCGATCCTGTGGCTGGTCAAGTTCCACCCGGAACTCAGCGATGGTCAAATCGCCAAACTGGTCGGCACCACAAAGCCGACGATCCAATCGATCCGCGAACGGACCCACTGGAACATCTCGAACATGCAGCCAATCGACCCGGTCGCTTTGGGTCTCTGCAAACAGTCGGAACTGGACGCCATTGTTCAGAAGGCCGCTGCGAAAAAGGCCGCCGAAGGTGGTGTGATGAGCGACGATGAGCGCCGTCGTCTGGTATCGACCGAGCAGTCGCTCGAGATGGACGCTGCACCCAAAATCCCGACTGCAATCGAAGGCTTGGAGACCTTCTCGCTTTCGGACGACGGGGAAGAAGAAAAAGACGACGAGCCGATCCTCGACGCCGACAGCTTCTTCAACCTGCCCAAAGGCGACGGTGCGGATGATGAAGAAGACGACAAGCGCCCTTGATGCGTTGATGGCCCCGGTCTGAACGGTCCGGGGCGATTACTATGAGAAAACTATGCTGAACGTATTGTCTGCTCTTCTTGGCCCGCATCGTGCTGTGACTGTCTACGCCTTTCTCAGAACATGGGGTCTGGGGCTAGCGGGCGGCGCGGTCATGATCGCCATTGTCGCCGGGTTGTTTTTTCTGGGCGACGACGGCAAGCACGAGCATCATTCGTTCCTAACTGTCCCGGTCTTGTCGGCAACGCCGATCAATGGGGACCTTAAGAATGGGGTCATTGCCTCTGTCAGGTTGCCGGATGGGACAGCCACGTCGATTACCTCGACCGAAGCGCCCATTTCGCAGACCGTCAGCACCAGCGCTTGTATAGAAAAACGGGTCTACGTCGAAAGCGGCGAACCTCGCTACAGGTTCAAGCTGCCGCGGTTTTGCGCGGCAAGCTGAGCTGAGACCCTACTGCGGTAATCCGCCCGACACTGTCGCCGGGCGGATTATTTGGTTCAGATCATCTGAAACAGTATCCCGGCGACAATTGCGCCACCGACACCAAGCCCGAGATACGTCGCAAAGACGCGCGGCTTGACCAGCGACCACACTGCGGCCATCGCCGGGATCGAACTGACCGCTCCAGCGACCATGAACGCCATCGCTGCGCCTGCGCTCATCCCTTGCTCCATCAACCCAGCCAACAAGGGTGGTGCGACATAGGAGTTCAGATAGGCGGGCATCCCGACCAAAGCTGCGACAACAATGGGCACTACGCCTTCGCCACCTACAGCGCGTGCGATCAGATCGGCGGGAACGTAGTTGACCAGCAACGCCTCAAGCACGTAGGCCAGAGCAAGCCATTTCAGCAGAAACAGGCCGTTGTGCACGAACTCGGTCCGGAACCGTGCACGACGTTCGGGCTCTTGCCAGAATTTCCACATAGGCTTGTCGTCTTGTTTGGGTCCACATCCACAGCACCCGGCGGGTTTGTATTCGCGCAGAGGGTTAGCGAATGCCCCGCCCCGCATCAGCGCGCGGACGGCAAAGCCACCAAACAGGCCCAGCGAAACCGCAGCAACTGCCTTACCGATCGCAAAAGGCCAACCCAGCGCGCCTGCGGTAATCAACAAAGTCGGAGGGTCGATCAATGGTGAGCTGAGCCAGAAGGCCATGACCGCGGACAGGGGTGCCCCGAGGGCCAGCAGACCGGCGATAAAGGGGATCACCTCGCAGCTGCAGAACGGCGCAAGCCCGCCAAAGAGCGCCGCCAGAAAGATCATCCGTGTTTCGCGTCCCTCAAACGCACGGGCCACCATCACTTCGGCCCCGGTAGCCTTGAGGTACGACAATAGAAGCACAGCGAACAGGATATACTGCCCGGTATGGGCCAGTGCCTTGCTGGCAAAGGTTACAACTTCCGACCAATTGCCCGGGTCCAGAACAGCCACTGCAGCGAGGATTGCGACGATCAATGCCCAAGGCGTTTTTATCAAGTCCAAGGCGCCTTTGGCAGTTACCTTCGGATTTTGCGAGAGTTCAGCCATCGTTCGCGGCCTTTCCAACTTCATCCGCGCAGCATTCACTGAGGATGAACTGCGCCAGGTTTCTCAACTCGCCGAAACACGCACGGTTTATCGTGCTACGACCGACTTTTTCCTGCTCGACCACTCCACCGGCGGCCAGAAAACGCAAGTGATGCGCGAGGGTCGAGGGCGCGATGCCGGTTCGGTTCTGTATCTCACCCACGGTCAACCCAGACTCACCCGCGCGGACCAGAGTTTTCAGGACCTTCAGCCGGGCCTCGGACCCCATGGCCGAAAACCCTGCAGCGGCTGTTTCCCACATGTTACTTCTCCATTAAACTAGATTTCTGGTTATTTAGTTTATTCGAGATCACACGTCAACTGCATCAGCTTAATTTTTCGCCCTTCCCACTTAAGTCCAGATTGCCCACGCCTTAAGTCCAACCTATAAGCGGATATGGGCATTTCAGTGGACACCTTCTTTCTTGACCCCAATGGGCAGGGTACCTTGCAGGCGCGCATTCAGCAGATGATCGCCGAGGGCATATTGTCGGGGCGTTTTCATGTCGGGGAAAAACTTCCCTCATCCCGCAAACTGGCAACGCATCTGGGGGTCAGCCGGATCACCGTTACGCTGGCCTATACCGAACTGCTGGCCAACGATTACCTGATGGCTAAAGGACGTTCGGGGTACTTTGTGTCTCAGAACGCTCCGGTGCCGCCAAAATACACGCCGTTGCAGCGGGGGGATGAATCGGTTGACTGGAGCACTGCTTTGGCCCGGCACTATTCCGGCGGGGACTTCCTTCAAAAACCAAGCGATTGGCGGGACTATCGCTATCCGTTCATATATGGGCAGGCGGACAGATCGCTATTCGACCACGCCAACTGGCGGCTTTGCGCGGTTCGGGCGCTAGGGCACAAGGATTTCGACTCGCTGACCGGGGATTATGTCGACCAGGACGACCCGCTGCTGATCGAGTTCATTGCACGCCATACACTGCCGCGTCGCGGAATCTCGGCCCGGCCAGAAGAGATTCTGATAACACTCGGGGCCCAGAACGCGCTTTGGCTTGCGTCCAGAGTATTACTGAACCGCAGCCGAACCGCTGCGATTGAAGATCCCTGTTACTATGCACTGCGGGATCTTTTGCTTCATTCTGAATGCAAGGTGACCCCATTGCGCGTCGATCAGGATGGCCTGCCACCGGATGACATCCCAGCTGAAACCGACGTCATATTCACCACACCCAGCCATCAGAGCCCAACCACGGCAACTATGCCGCTGAACCGCCGCAACGCTCTGCTGAACCGGGCACGCGAGCTGGATGCGCTCATTGTCGAAGATGATTACGAGTTCGAGATGGCCTTTCTCGGCGCCCCTTCCCCGGCGCTGAAATCTTTGGACCGGGATGGGAGGGTCGTTTATGTCGGCAGCTTCTCCAAATCGTTGTTTCCGGGCCTGCGGCTTGGGTACATGGTTGGTTCTGAAGCCTTCATTCGCGAGGCACGCGCGTTACGTTCGCTCGTGCTGCGGCACCCTCCAGGACACATTCAGCGCACAGCGGCCTACTTTCTGTCGTTGGGGCATTACGATGCGCAGATTAGGCGTATGTCCACGGCGCTAAAGAGCCGGCGCGAGGCCATTGAGACGGCAATTGGAAAACATGGTTTAACCGTCGCCGGACGCGGTGTTCTGGGCGGTTCATCCATGTGGATGCAGGCGCCGCAAGAAGTTGATACCACGCAGCTCGCGCAGGACCTGCAGGCACGCAGTGTCCATATCGAACCCGGTGAGAAGTTCTTTTCCGGGTCGGACCGGCCACGGAACTTCTATCGTCTTGGCTATTCTTCAATCTCACCCGAACGCATCGCTCCGGGAATCGAGCAGATCGCCGAGGCGATCCGCAGTTTCTAGTCGACTGGACTTATTCCGGCATCTGTTCTGGCCCTAACGTCACAAACACCCTTGCGCCAAAACCGCTATGAATTGCTGCGGCGAGAAGCTCGGCCACGACCACCCAGACCGGAGAGACCCAGATGAAAATGACCACAGAAGAAGCGTTCGTAAAAACGCTGCAAATGCACGGGATTGAACACGCGTTCGGCATTATCGGCTCTGCAATGATGCCAATCTCCGATATTTTTGGGAAAGCTGGTATCACTTTTTGGGACTGCGCACACGAAGGCTCGGGCGGCATGATGGCCGACGGTTACACGCGTGCGACCGGCAAAATGTCGATGATGATCGCTCAAAACGGCCCCGGCATTACCAATTTTGTCACTGCAGTTAAGACGGCCTACTGGAACCACACGCCGCTGCTGTTGGTTACGCCCCAGGCTGCCAACAAGACCATGGGTCAGGGCGGGTTCCAGGAGATGGAGCAGATGCGCATGTTTGCCGACTGCGTCTGCTATCAGGAAGAAGTGCGCGACCCCAGCCGCATGGCCGAAGTTCTGAGCCGCGTGATCATGAATGCCAAGCGTGCATCCGCACCTGCGCAGATCAACGTACCGCGTGACTTCTTCACCCAGGTTATTGATATCGAACTGCCTGCCGTCGTTGATTTTGAACTACCCGCAGGTGGCGCATCTGCCGTATCAGAAGCTGCTGCGCTGCTGTCTGATGCCAAGAACCCCGTCATTCTGAACGGTGCCGGCACTGTTCTGTCGAAAGGTGGAATCGAAGCATCGAAAGCTCTGGCCGAGCGTCTGGACGCTGCGGTCTGCGTTGGCTACCAGCACAATGACGCATTCCCGGGCTCGCACCCGTTGTTTGCCGGTCCCTTAGGTTACAACGGTTCGAAAGCCGGCATGGAGCTGATCAAGGAAGCTGACGTTGTTCTGTGCCTTGGCACCCGCCTGAACCCGTTCTCGACTTTGCCGGGCTACGGGATGGAGTACTGGCCTGCAGACGCGAAGGTCATCCAAGTGGACATCAACCCTGATCGCATTGGCCTGACCAAAAAAGTTTCAGTTGGCATCGTTGGCGATGCAGCCACCGTTGCCACCAACATTCTGGCGCAGCTGTCGGGCACTGCAGGCGACGAAGGCCGCGACGCACGCAGAGCGAAAATCGCTGAAACCAAATCTCGTTGGGCACAAGAACTCACATCTATGGACCACGAGCAGGACGATCCCGGGACCACGTGGAACGAACGTGCCCGAGCAGCCAAGCCAGACTGGCTGAGCCCACGCAAAGCATGGCGCGCAATCCAGCAAGCCTTGCCTAAAGAGGCCATCATTTCGTCGGACATCGGCAATAACTGCGCCATCGGCAACGCCTATCCGTCGTTTGAAGAAGGACGCAAATATCTGGCTCCCGGGCTGTTTGGCCCCTGCGGTTACGGCCTGCCTTCGGTAGTCGGCGCCAAGATTGGTTGCCCGGATGTCCCGGTCGTCGGCTTCTCAGGCGATGGTGCATTTGGCATTGCAGTGACCGAGCTGACTGCCATCGGTCGCGAGGAATGGCCAGCAATTACACAGGTTGTTTTCCGCAACTACCAATGGGGCGCGGAAAAGCGGAACTCGACCCTTTGGTTTGACGACAACTTTGTTGGCACCGAATTGGATACCCAGGTTTCTTATGCCGGTATTGCAAAAGCCTGTGGCCTAAAGGGTGTTGTTGCCCGGACCATGGACGAGCTGACCAACGCGCTGACCCAAGCGATCGAGGATCAGAAGAATGGGATCACGACATTGATCGAAGCAATGATCAATCAGGAACTGGGCGAGCCTTTCCGCCGGGACGCAATGAAGAATCCGGTCGAAGTGGCTGGAATCGACGCTGCCGACATGCGTCCGCAGCAGGTTTGACCTACTGCCTTACGCCTGACTCGGACCAGTTCAATATTGGTCCCTGTTACCGTTTTCTGAGGGAGAGAGCAAAATCGCCCTCTTCCTCAGATAGGTTGAGCCTCGCGTCTAAACACCCCAAGATGCACAAAATAATCTGGTACCAAGGCAATCTGCCGCAGGGAGAGTAAACGTGACCCATCAACCGAAACTCGATCTGTCTCCCAAGGTATCCGACGAGATCCGTCGCACCACTTGCTACATGTGCGCCTGTCGGTGCGGCATCAACGTTCACATGAAAGACGGCAAGGTCGCCTATATCGAGGGCAACCGGGACCACCCAGTCAACAAGGGCGTTTTGTGCGCCAAAGGCAGCGCCGGAATCATGCAGGTCAACGCGCCCTCTCGACTGCGCAAACCTCTGCGCCGGGTCGGCCCGCGCGGGTCCGGTGAGTTCCGTGAAATCGAATGGGACGAAGCGATCAGCACTGCAGTTGGCTGGCTGAACGAGCTGCACGAGACCGCCCCGCAAAAGCTGGCTTTTTTTACTGGTCGCGATCAGAGCCAGAGTTTCACGTCATTCTGGGCGCAAAATTTCGGAACGCCAAACTATGCGGCCCATGGCGGGTTCTGTTCCGTCAACATGGCAGCGGGCGGCATCTATACAATGGGCGGTGCTTTCTGGGAGTTCGGGCAGCCCGACTGGGATCACACCAAACTGTTCATGCTGTTCGGGGTTGCCGAGGATCATGACAGCAACCCCATCAAGATGGGCATCGGCAAGATCAAGGCGCGCGGGGCGCGCGTGATCGGAGTGAACCCGATCCGCTCAGGTTACAACGCGGTCGCGGATGATTGGGTCGGCATCACTCCGGGCACGGACGGGCTGTTCATCCTGTCCCTGATCCATGTGCTGATGAAAGCAGGTAAAATCGATTTGGACTACCTCAGCCGGTATACCAACGCGCCAGTTCTAGTAAACGCCGCCGAGGGCCCGGAAAAGGGCCTGTTCCTGCGCGACGCGGACGGCAAGCCACTGGTGATTGACCGCGTAACGGGCGAACCCACCGCCTTTGACAAACCCGGCGTGCGCCCTGATTTGTCGGCGACTTACGAAAAAGATGGCGTCACGCATCGCCCGGTCTTCCATCTGATGGCCGAAAAGTACCTGACAGACGATCATGCGCCCGAGGCCGTGGCCGAGCGCTGCGGCATCCCCGCCAGCCGCATTCATGCCATCGCTGCCGAGATCGCTCACGTGGCTTTTGACGAGGCCATTGAGCTGGATCAGGAATGGACCGATTTCCGCGGTGAGGCGCATTCGAAAATGACCGGGCGCCCTGTCAGCTTCCATGCCATGCGTGGTATTTCGGCCCATGCCAACGGCTTTCAGACCTGCCGTGCCCTTCACACGCTTCAAATTCTGCTGGGTACGGTCGAGGTTCCAGGCGGGTTCCGCTTCAAACCGCCCTACCCGAAGCCGGTCGAGGCACACCCAACGCCGCACGGCGACCGCCGCCCCGGCCGCCCGCTGGAGGGACCACATCTAGGCTTCCCACGTGGTCCCGAAGACCTTTTGCTGGACGATTGCGGCACGCCGCAACGCATCGACAAAGCCTTCACCTGGGAAAACCCGATGTCGGCCCACGGGCTGATGCATATGGTGATCTCGAACGCTGCGGCGGGTGATCCCTATAAGATCGACACGCTGTTCATGTACATGGCTAACATGTCCTGGAATTCGTCCATGAACACCAAGGGTGTGATGGAAATGCTGACCGCCCGCGACGACGACGGTAAATACGTCATTCCGAACATCATCTATTCCGATGCTTACTCGTCCGAGATGGTCGCCTATGCCGATCTGATCCTGCCCGACACCACCTATCTGGAACGGCACGACTGTATCTCGTTGCTGGATCGACCAATCTGCGAGGCTGATGCCGCCGCTGATGCGATCCGCTGGCCGGTGATCGAACCCGACCGCGACGTACGCGGCTTCCAGTCAGTGCTGATTGAACTGGCCAACCGCATGAGCCTGCCGGGATTCACCAACGAAGACGGCAGCCCCAAGTGGAAGGACTACGCCGACTACATCGTCAACCACCAACGTAAGCCGGGTATTGGCCCGCTGGCCGGGTTCCGCGGTGTGGATGGAGACAAGGAAGGGCGCGGAGAGGTCAACACCGATCAGCTGAACCGCTATATCGAAAACGGTGGATTCTACGTGGCGCATATCCCCGAGGGTGCGGATTATTACAAACCCTGGAACACGGCCTATCAGGACTGGGCGGTGGGCATGGGCATCTATGACAGCCCGCAACCCTACCTGTTCCAGCTTTACTCGGAACCCATGCGCAAGTTTCAGCTGGCCGCCGAAGGGCATGGCGAGCGACAACCTCCCGAGCATCTGCGCCAGCGGATCAAGGACACGATGGACCCTCTGCCGATCTGGTACGAAACCGATCAGGAAGGCAACGAGGGCTTCACCGTCAACGCTCTGACCCAACGACCAATGGCCATGTATCACAGCTGGGGCACGCAGAACGCGTGGCTGCGCCAACTGCACGGGCGCAACCCGCTTTATGTGCCGACCAAGCTGATGCGAGAGCACGGGCTGGAGGACGGCGACTGGGCCAAAGTCAGCTCTCCGCACGGTGAAATTACCGTGCCGGTCATGGAAATGGCCGCTTTGAACGAGAACACCGTTTGGACGTGGAACGCCATCGGCAAACGCAAGGGGGCATGGGCCTTGCAAGGGGACGCCCCCGAGGCCACCAAAGGGTTCCTCCTGAACCACCTTATCCACGAGCTTATGCCACCAAAGGGCGACGGGATGCGGTGGGCCAATTCCGACCCTGTGACAGGTCAGGCTGCCTGGTTTGACCTGAAAGTCCGGATCGAAAAGGCCGACGCCCCAAGCGACGCGGAAAGCCAGCCCGAATTCGAACCCATCAAATCACCGGTCGGCACCGGCCCGAAAGATCTGGCGTGGAAGGTAGGCAAATGACACAGCTCCCTCAATCGACGGATCGCAAACTGGGTCTAGTCATCGATCTGGACACCTGCGTTGGCTGCCACGCCTGCGTGATCTCATGCAAGGGTTGGAACACCGAAAACTACGGCGCGCCGCTGTCGGATCAGGACGCGTACGGCGCCAACCCGTCAGGCACCTTCCTGAACCGAGTGCACTCCTACGAAGTTCAGCCCGAGCAAGGCCATGCTCAGCTGATCCACTTCCCCAAATCCTGCCTGCATTGCGAAGACGCGCCCTGCGTCACGGTCTGCCCTACCGGCGCCAGCTACAAGCGGGTCGAAGACGGCATTGTGTTGGTCAACGAAAGCGACTGCATCGGTTGTGGTCTGTGCGCCTGGTCATGCCCTTACGGCGCGCGCGAGCTGGATCAGGCGGAAGGGGTGATGAAGAAATGCACCCTTTGCGTTGACCGGATTTACAACGAAAACCTGCCCGAAGTGGATCGCGTGCCGTCCTGTGTCCGCACCTGCCCGGCGGGTGCACGGCATTTCGGAGACTTAAGCGATCCCGACAGCGCAGTCAGTAAACTGGTTGCCGAACGTGAAGGCTTCGACCTGATGCCCGAACTGCAGACCAAACCGGTCAACAAATACCTGCCACCACGACCCAAGGACCAAATCGAGGACCAGATCGACATTCTGGCCCCGCTGCTGGCCCCTGTCGCCGATGAACCCAAGGGCTTCCTTGGCTGGCTCGACAAGACACTGGAGAAGCTCTGATGCATCCGGCACCCTCTGTCATCATTTTCACGACGCTCTCGGGCCTCGGGTTCGGCCTGTTGGTTTTCCTGGGCCTCGGGTTACCCGATGTTTCTGGTTGGGTCGCCTTCGTGTTCTTTGCTATCGCTTATGCTTTCGCTGTTGGCGGGTTGCTGGCATCGACGTTTCACCTGGGCCATCCCGAACGCGCGTGGAAGGCCTTTTCCCAATGGAAGACCAGCTGGCTCAGCCGCGAAGGCTGGTGCGCGGTCATCGCATTGGTCGTCATGGGTGTTTATGCCATTGGCGTGGTCTTTCTGGGCCAACGATGGTGGGTTCTGGGCGGGATCGGGGCTCTGTTTTCTCTGACGACGGTGTTCACCACTTCGATGATTTACACTCAGCTAAAACCCATCCCGCGGTGGAACATGAAGCTAACACCGGCCATGTTCCTGAGCTTCAGCATTGCGGGCGGAGCTTTGCTTGCTGGTCAGACTGGCATTGCGCTACCCTTGTTACTGGTCGCAGCGCTGGTGCAGATCCTGTACTGGCGACAGGGGGATAGCGCCCTAGCTAAGTCTGGGACAAATCTGGGAACAGCCACTGGCTTGGGCAACCGAGGTTCTGTCCGCGCCTTCGAGCCGCCGCATACCGGCACAAACTATTTGCTGCGAGAATTTGTCCATATCGTGGGTCGAAAGCACGTTGAAAAACTGCGGGTGATTTCGTTCGTTCTTGCGTTCGCTCTGCCCATCGTGCTGTTGCTTCTACCCTTCAACCACTTCTTCGATTTGTTGGCTGTCCTGTCGCATCTGGCAGGCGTATCGACATCGCGCTGGTTATTCTTTGCGCAAGCCGAACATGTGGTCGGGCTGTACTACGGCAAACGCTGAGAAACCTGAAAGAGCCTCTGATCTGAGGCTCTTTTTTTTGTAAGTCGTGTCACAAATCCGGTGACTCAACCGTCCTGTTTTTGTTCAATTCCAAAACAGGAGAAATCGATGTCCCCCCGGATCAATCACTTTGCCGTCGCACCTGAGTTGCTTCAGCCCATGCTCGACATGGAGGAACGCCTGCGCGCGTCGGAACTGGAACACAGTCTGATCGAGCTCGTAAAACTCAGAGTCTCCCAGATCAACGGTTGCGCCTTTTGCATTCACATGCACACGCATGACGCCCGGGCCAATGGTGAAACCGAAGATCGCCTTCACCTGCTGAACGCATGGCATGAATCGTCGCTTTATTCGGATCGTGAGCGCGCGGCGCTTGCTTGGGCCGAAGCGCTGACGCGTATCGAAACAAACCGTGCGTCGGATGAAGTCTATAAAGCTATGGCTGCGCAGTTTTTGGAAAAGGATCAAGTAGCTCTGACTCTGGTGATCACCACAATCAACGCCTGGAACCGTCTGGCCATCGGATTTGCGATGCCACACCCGGCATCCAGCAAGGCCTCAGCCGCGTGACCCAGCCCGGTTCACAGTTTGAAGACCGGACCTTTGTCGCCTTGCAACCGCGCCTGTTTGCGGTTGCATACCGCATGCTTGGATCCGTCAGCGATGCCGAGGATATCGTGCAGGACGCATACCTGCGCTGGCGACGGGTTGATATTGATCAGGTACGCGATGAGACAGGATTTTTGATCCGCATCGTCACCCGGCTTTGTCTCGACCACTTGCGCGCAGCGCGAACTGTTCGCGAGGCCTATCCAGGCGAGTGGCTGCCTGAACCTCTGATCACCGATGACGCAACCGAACGGCTTGACCGCGATGTCTCGGTGGCGCTTTTGATGGCGCTGGAACGTTTGTCACCGCTGGAGCGCGCGGCCTTCCTTCTGCACGATGTGTTTGAACACTCTTATGGCGACCTGTCTGAGACGTTGAAGCGCAGCCAGAGCAACTGTCGTCAACTCGTCAGCCGTGCCCGCAAGCATGTCGAGCAGGTCAATCCGCGAGCCCCGATTGAACGCGACCATGGCGAGGAAATCGCCACAGCGTTTTTCAATGCTGCCAAAAGCGGTGATACCAAACAACTGGCTGACTTGTTGTCGCGAGACGTCCAATTGCATTCGGACGGTGGCGGCAAGATCATTGCAACCCTGAATCCAATATACGGTCGGGACAAAGTCACACGCTTTTTCGCCGGATTGGCACGGAAACTGTCCGCGCCCCGTCCATATCGTTGGGTTTTCTGTTGGCTGAACGGATTGCCTGCAATCATCAACAGAGAGCCCGGTGGTTCATTGCAGGCAACATCTCTCAAAATCGAAGATGGCAGGATCGCGGCCATTTACATGGTTCGCAATCCTGACAAAACCCAGCATCTGGAGAAGCTGTTGAGCTAGGCGGCGTTTATACGAGCCCTGCGTGAGCCATCGCCGCGTCAATAGCGTATTTGGTGCTCTCGTCCAGCGGCGTCAGAGGCGAGCGGACATCTTCGCTGCACCGACCCAGTTTACTAAGCCCATATTTGGCACCTACCAGACCTGGCTCGATGAAGATGGCTTCGTGCAGAGGCATCAGGCGATCCTGATACTCCAGCGCCTTGGCGTAATCGCCCGCCAGTGTGGCCTGTTGGAATTCTGCGCAAAGTTTTGGCGCTACGTTTGCCGTGACCGAGATACAACCGACACCGCCATGTGCGTTGAACCCCAGCGCGGTCGCGTCTTCGCCTGACAACTGGCAGAAATCTGACCCACAGCTCGCGCGCTGCTGGCTGACCCGCGCCAGATCGCCGGTTGCGTCTTTTACACCAACAATACGCGGCAGTTTAGCCAGTTCACCCATTGTTGCCGGCGACATGTCGATCACAGACCGGCCTGGAATGTTGTAGATGATGATCGGGATATCGGCACAGTCATGGACCGCACGAAAATGCGCGATCAGACCTTTCTGCGTTGGCTTGTTGTAGTAGGGCGTAACGACAAGCGCAGCGTCTGCGCCGGTCTTTTGCGCAAATCGCACGAATCGGATCGCTTCATCCGTGTTATTGGACCCTGCTCCGGCAATTACCGGAACGCGCCCCGCCGCAGCTTTGACGACTTCTTCGACGACCGTCTCATGTTCTTCGTGGCTGAGCGTTGGGCTCTCACCGGTTGTCCCGACCGGAACCAGCCCGGTAGACCCTTCCTGAATCTGCCATTCTACCAATTGTTTGAGTGTATCCAAATCCAACTCGCCGTTGCGGAACGGGGTGACGAGGGCTGGCATCGAGCCTTTGAACATGGAACACTCCTTAGGGTGCAGTACGCTGGTTTTTGCGCATCGGTCCGTCACGATATTTGGTTTGTGAGTTGATCCCGACGGCGCAGGGTTTATCCTGAATGGCTGTATCCTCGGTTGGTTAGGAAATGCAAGAGATGACACGCCTTCTGGCCTTTTTCACGTCCATGATTCTGTGTTCTGCCTTGCAGACAGACACAGCACGCGCCGATGCCGCCACCGATTTGCGGTCCGGGCTGACCGAAATGCGCAAGGGGGATTGGAACGAGGCGCTGCGAGTTGCAGGCGCGCGCGGCTCTGTTTCGCGCGACGTAATCGTGTGGCATTGGCTACGCGAGGGATTTGGCAGTTCCGGCGATGTACTGGTGTTTCTGGACCGACGCCCCGACTGGCCCGGCTTGGCGTGGCTGCGCCGCAAAAGCGAGCCTGCATTTACCGGTGCAGATACGGACCGGGTTTTGAAGTTTTATGAAAAGTCGCCGCCACAGACCGCCGAGGGCGCGTTGAACTACGCCGTTGCGCTCATGGCCAAAGGTCGAAACGGCGAAGCAGAAGCCGATATCGTTGCCGCCTGGCGCACGATGCCGATGGGCTCGGGGTTGCAAAAGAACTATTTGGAAAACTTCGGCAAATTGTTGAAACCCCACCACGAGGCGCGTCTGGATCGGATGCTGTGGGACGGTCATCTTGTCAGTGCAGACAAGATGCTGCCTTTGGTCAGTTCTGATTACCGCAAACTGGCCGAAGCGCGGATTGCATTGCAAAAACGCCAACCAGGCGTGGATGGCAAGGTAGCCGCCGTTCCGAAGTCGCTGACCTCTTCACCGGGTCTGGCATTCGACAGGTTCGTCTGGCGTGACAAGAAAGAGTTGGACGACAGTGCCATCGATCTAATGCTGGCACGCTCGACCGGGCCAAAATCGCTGGGTGAGCCGGACAAATGGGCCGAAGGACGCCGCCGCCTGGCCCGGCTTGAGATGCGGGGCGGCAATGCGAACCGCGCCTATCAAATCGCCGCCAACCACCACATGACCCCTGAAATGGGATATGGCTATGCCGATCTGGAGTGGTTGTCTGGGTTTCTCGCCTTGCGCCGCCTGAATGATCCTGCAACTGCCGTTCGGCATTTCCAGAATTTCTCGGAGGCCGTGAAATCTCCTATCTCCAAAGGTCGCGGTGGGTACTGGCTGGGCCGCGCCTTTGCAGCGCAAGGCGATGCGGACAAGGCTTACGATGCCTACGCTATGGGTGCCGACCATCAAACTTCGTTCTACGGGTTGCTGGCTGCCGAGCGGATCGGTCGACCCTTTGACAGCGAATTGGCCAACCCGCGCCGTGCGCCACATTGGAAGCAAGCCAGTTTCGCCGATTCCAGCGTGCTTGAGGCCGGTCTACTGTTATTGCGCGCAGGAGAGGACAACCTGTCGGAAAGGTTTCTGACCCATCTGGTAGAGAACCTCGATCCGGTTGAAGCCGGACAACTGGGTGATTTGGTGTTGGAGTTGAAAGAACCCCATCTGGCCGTGATGATCGCCAAGCGCGCGGCGACAACGGGTGTTGTCTTGCCCGCGGCCTATTATCCGGTTCATCCAGTTGCTGATCTGGGATTACCGATGGCCAAAGAGATGACCCTGGCCATTGCGCGCCGCGAAAGCGAGTTTGACCCGATTGTCGTCAGCGGCGCCGGTGCGCGCGGGTTGATGCAGGTAATGCCCGCCACCGCTAAACTGGTTGCAGGTGAACTGGGGCTGCTCAGCGGGCACAAGACGGTCCGCCTGACATCGGATTGGAAATACAATGCCAAGCTTGGGTCGAACTATCTGGCCGGGCTGGCCGCAGATTTCAACGGCAACGTGGTCATGATGGCGGCGGGCTACAACGCCGGACCACGGCGCCCGATTTCGTGGATGGAGCGCTTCGGCGATCCCCGCGCGGGCGAGGTCGATATGGTCGACTGGATCGAGACTATTCCCTTCAGCGAGACCCGTAATTATGTCATGCGCGTTGCCGAAAGCCTGCCGGTCTACCGTGCTCGGCTGGGGCAGCCTGCCTTGCCGATCCCGTTTTCGCAGGAACTTATCGGCTCAACTCTGGCGTCGTTCGCGCCATAAGGTGAACAGACCCGCAGCAACGACCAGTGCTGCGCCCGCCACGACCGCCGGGCGCAGCACCTCTCCGAATACCATCATCCCCAGAATTGCGCTCCACACCAAATGGAAATAGGCAAAGGGCTGCACCGCACTGGCCTCGGCCATTTCATAACATTTGATCAGCAACCAGTGTCCCAAAACACCGCTGACACAAAGCAAAGCCATCCACAGCCAGTCCGTGCGGGCCATCGGCTCCCAAAACCACATGCCGACAAGGGTCATTGCCACAGCACCTGCAATACCTGTCCAGAAAAAGCTCGTGGCTGAACTATCTCGTCGTGCAACGTAGCGGGTCAGCAGACCGTAGACAGCAAACATCAGTGCCGAAATCAGCGGAATGATTGCCCACGGATTGAAAACGCCTGCACCCGGCTCAAGGATAATCAGAACCCCGACGCATCCTACGCCGATAGCAGACCACCGCCGCCAACCGACCTTTTCCCCCAGAACCGGCCCGCTTAGCGCTGCAACAAGCAGCGGGTAGCAAATGAAGACCGCCATACTGTCAATCAGACCGAGAATTGTGAAACTGAAGACCGCAACGCAGATCTCGGCTGCCAACAACACACCGCGCAGGATTTGCAGACCCAGTTGGCTTGTATGCGTGGCCGCCTTCAATCCGCCCGGCGCACGGGCGGCGAGGGCCACTACGAAAGCCGCAAAGAACCAATAGCGGATCATCACGACCATATAGGTGTTGTAGGTCCCAGCCAGGTGCCGCGAGATACCGTCCTGCAGGGCAAAGACTATTGTTGCCGCAATCATCAGGCCAACGCCCGCGCGGACGTTATTCTGCTGGGTCATATTTTAGCAGCCCGTGTCATGTGTCGCTTTCGCCCATATCCGGGGCTGCGCGTTACCGTGAACCCGGCGTCCTCAAGCCCGCGGCGCACGAAGCCTGCGGCTGTGTAAGTGGCGGCCGTCCCACCGGGTTTGGTGTGATCGGCAACTTGTTGCATCAGGCCCGCGCCCCAAAGCTCAGGGTTTTTTGCAGGGGAAAAACCATCCAGAAACCACGCGTCCGCTTGCCTTGACCACATCGGCAACATGTCGCGGGCATCGCCTGCAACGACCTCAAGGCGCATCGTCCCAAGATCACAGGATTCGCCCTGCCACACTGCAAGGAACCGTTCAGCCCATGGCGTCAGCTCGGGGAAAGCCGCTAGCGCGCGCGCCATATCGGCTGGGGCCATCGGGAAGGCTTCGAAACTGGTGAAACTCAGGGGGGATGTACGGCCCGACCTTTCCCATTCCGACCAGGCCGTCAGCATGTTCAGCCCGGTACCAAAACCCAGCTCGGCAATGTGAAAGTCACGGGTAAAGCGCGCGGGTAGATCATTGCCTGCCAGAAATACGTGGCGTGTCTCCTCCAACCCGTTTTGCAACGAGAAATACGGGTCATCGAAACGATCTGAGACGGGGACTTGATCGTCCCTCCAGGTCAATTTGGCGCGCTGGTCTGCCATCGGGTTATCCTGTAGCTAAGCGGCGCGACACTGAACAAGGAAAAGGGGAATGGCAATGGTCGATGTGACGGTACGGGGCGCGGGCATCTTTGGCCTTTCCATCGCCTGGACCTGCGCGCGGCGCGGCGCCAAAGTTCAGGTCGTCGATCCCTTCGGCGCCGGGTCCGGATCCAGTGGCGGCCTCGTTGGTGCGTTAGCCCCGCATGTACCGGAAAACTGGAACGCCAAGAAGGCGTTTCAGTTCGACAGTCTGATCATGGCCGAACCGTTCTGGAAACAGGTCGAATCAACCGGCGGCGTATCCCCTGGCTATGCCCGGTTGGGCCGAGTGCAGCCCATCACGGACGACCGCAATCTTGAGCTGGCGCGGGCACGGGAACGCACTGCGGCGGAGCTTTGGCAAGGTCGCGCTGATTGGCACGTCGTGCCTGTCTCCGAGGTAGGCGCATGGTGCCCGGCCAGCCCGACCGGCTTTGTGATCCATGACACGCTGACGGCTCGGATGCAGCCGCGCCGCGCCTGCGCAGCGTTGGTCTCGGCCCTTGCGGTGATGGGTGTAGATGTGGTGGCTGAAGCACCCGACGCTGGTCAAGTCGTACACGCAACAGGACTGGCAGGTTTGCTGGAGCTCAGCCAAACCTTCGGCAAAACGGTCGGCAATGGCGTTAAGGGTCAGGCCGCGCTGCTGAGGTTCGACGCAGGAGATGTCCCACAGCTGTTTGCCGATGCGATCCATATCGTGCCGCACGCGGACGGTACGTTGGCCATAGGGTCGACCTCGGAACGCGACTACGATAACCCCAACAGCACGGACGCCGCCTTGGACGACGTCATCGACCGGGCGATGCGC
Source organism: Ruegeria sp. HKCCD7181 (assembly GCF_057221055.1). NCBI lineage: Bacteria > Pseudomonadati > Pseudomonadota > Alphaproteobacteria > Rhodobacterales > Roseobacteraceae > Ruegeria > Ruegeria sp. HKCCD7181. The sequence continues at coordinate 72,988 of NZ_JBWVBC010000010.1, forward strand.
GCCGTTCCGGTTTTGCACGGTGCCGAAGTGGTCGAACGCTGGGCCGGAGTCCGCCCTCGCAGCAAAAGCCGCGCACCGATGCTGGGCGCACACCCATTGCACGAGGGGCAATTCATTGCCAATGGCGGGTTCAAAATCGGCTTTGGCATGGCTCCGAAAGTGGCCGAAGTTATGGCTGATCTTGTTCTGGACGGGCACAACTCGATCCCGGACGATTTCCGACCCGAAGTTTCACTCTGACACAGCAATTGCCTGCATGCATTGTCGCGCATCCGGGCCTCGCACCCATAAGTCCTGACCGTTCCGGCACAGGGCGGCCGTCTCAAAGTGCATCAAGGGCGATGAGGCACGAAAGGAAAAACGCGTCAGCGGGCCTAACAGCTCTTCGGCCATCAGCATCAACCGTTGCGCCAGCAATGGGCCGTGCACCACGAGGCCTTCGTAACCTTCGACTTCGCGCGCGTAATCCAGATCATAATGGATACGGTGACCGTTGAAGGTCAGCGCGGAATAGCGAAACAGCAGCGTGGTATCGAACTGGACCTCACGCATGTCCGTCTCATCCGTTCGAGCCGTGGGCGGCGTCGGCGCTATGGCGTCTGGCGACGGATCCTCGCGATAGACCAGATCTTGCCACTCGGTCAGACACAGAGCCCCATTTTGCCAGATTTCGTGGCGCAGAGTGACAAATGCCAACGGTCCGGTGCGTCCAGCCTTGGCTGTTGCCGCCTCGCGAAACGACCTGCGTTCGGCGATCTCACCCGCGATCAAGGGGGTGTGAAACTCCAGTCGCCCACCGGCCCACATACGGCGCGGCAAACCCATGTCCGGGATCAAGCCCTTGCCAATCAGCGGGTGACCGTCGCGCCCCAACCCATCTGGTGGCTGAGGTGACCAGAAATAGAGCTGATGAAAAAAAGGCGGCAATGCAGATCCAGCAGCAATCGTCTGCTCCTGCCCCAGCGCTGTCTGCCATGCGGTGGCGCGCGCCGGGTCTATCATGTCACTTTGAATATCGGCCTGAGAATCCTGCTTCATTCGGGCAACCTATGCTCGCCAATGCAACAGAACAAGCCGGCTTTCAGTATCCTGCCTCCGCCCGCAGTTTCTGCATCAGAGTTTGCAGGGCGCTTTCATAACGCGCATTCGACAACCGCCCCTGTTCATCGAACTCGTTGGAACTGTTGGCCAAATGAATCTCAGGCCCTTGCAGAATACGCGGCTGGAACGGCACCATGTAGGCCCGCAGCACCATCTGGGCACGTTCACCACCGGCACGCCCCGCAGCGGCCGACATCACAGCGACCGGTTTGTCGGCCCAAGGGCGACCTTCGGTGCGGCTGACCCAATCCAACGCGTTTTTCAGAACGCCCGATGGCCCCTTGTTGTATTCTGGCGTCGACACGATCACCGCATGGGCCTGCGCGATCTGATCCGCCAGCACCTGCACCTGTTGCGGAATGCCCTCGCCATCCTCCAGATCCCCGTCATACAGGGGCAGGTTCAGGTCAGCCTCGATATACGTGCCGGGATCGAACAGCCTTGCGGCCTCGCGCAGCAATTTGCGGTTGGTCGCGCTTTGGCGCAGCGAGCCGGACAGCGCCAGAAGGATCGGTTCGGTCATCTTGGACAACTCCATCGTTCAGATCAGCGGTAACTTACCTGACCCTTCGGCAAACCAAAGCCCTGTTGACGCGCAGTCATTGTGAAAAAAAGGGACCTCAGTTTTGCGGCCCCTTTGACTTTCGGAATCCCGATCAGGCGTTTCCGCTGGGAACGACTATGATCTCGACGCGGCGGTTCTGGGACTTGCCTTCAGGCGTCAAATTCGATGCAACAGGGTTGTTTTCGCCCTGCCCGATCGTAGTGATCCGCGCATAGCCGACACCGTTGGCCTGCAGAATATCCGCCACTGCATTAGCGCGACGATCAGACAGACCTTGATTGTACGAAGCTTCTCCGTCGCTATCCGTATGCCCGATGATCTGGACGTTGGAATTCGGGTAATTCACCAGGTTCTGTCCCACCTTCACCAGATCGGCGCGCAAAGCCGGACGCACGGTCGAACTGTCAGTGTCAAAGGTAATATCGTTCGGCACGGTCACGATCAGGCGGTCACCGGCGTTTACGATGGTGATCCCATCATTGGCTAGCTGCTGGCGCAGTTCAGCTGCCTGTTTGTCCAGCTGGTTGCCAATCACACCGCCACCGGCCGCACCAATTGCAGCACCGGCCAGCGCCCCAAGCCCCGGGTTTGAGTTGTTCGCGATCGCACCAACACCGGCGCCGATCAAACCGCCCAGCAAGGCGCCTTGTTTCGTGTTCTGGTTGGGATCGCTCTGAACCGACAGCGTACCGGGGTCGGCGCACGCGCCGAGGAAAAGGACCGAACACAATCCGACCGTCAGGATACTCTTGGAAATCGCCATGGAATCACCTTCTGCTCCAATACCCGTTTGCCGGGCTTCATTGATTTCCCAAAGTATAGCATGGGATCAGAGAGCAGGCTCAAGCAACAAATCGGTGAAATCGGCGAATACCTGCCACCTATGCTGCACCGGCAGGCGCGTCCCAACGGTTCTGCTCTTGCCAGATGGTACGCAGAGGTTGGCCCTGGCCGCAGAAGTGATCTTCGACCAGCTCACAGGACCAGATCCGATCTGTACGAAAATGGCGAAACCCGTTTCTCAGCTCGCACCAGGCGGCCAGCATTGTGCACTCGATATGGTAGATCAGCGCGACGGGGCGCAGGATCCGCTCGGTGCGTTCTTCGCTGGCGTTTATGTAGGTGATCCGAATTTTCTGTTCGGCGCGGATGGCTTCCCGGTAGGTTGCAATCGACACGCACCCTTTTTCCGGGTCATCCGCAGGGGCGCCCCACGGTGCGACCTGCAACCAATCGGCGGGTGACCGTAACGCCTCGATCTTGCGACACACCCGGTCAGCGGCCTGTTGTAGCGTGCTGTCGCCGGTGCGCGCCAGCATGGATAGGCCTACCCACAGCGCCTCGATCTCTTCGGCATCAAAATTCAGCGGCGGCAGATCGTAGCCGCGCCGCATCAGGTACCCCACGCCTGCCTCGCCCTCGATCGGTGTCCGTTGCGCCTGCAACGCCGCAATATCGCGATACACAGTCCGCACCGAGACCTCGAGCTTGGCCGCCAGCGCTTCGGCCGTCACCGGCCCGCTGGAAGTGCGCAATATCTGGATGATCTCAAACAAGCGGGTCGAACGGCGCATGTCAGTCTCCTTGTAATCTGCTGACACCTTAGCACACCCCCCTGACAAGGTGGTGTCAGGAGCGATGGGCGAGGCTTGGAACAGCACAAGACAGGAGAACACCCATGCCAAGCCGAGACAACTACGTCATGATGACCCTGAAACTGGATCGCTGGTCACAAGACCATGCCTTACGCGGCTTTGAGATCGAACGCGAACTGTGTGCCGGGCGCCATCTCGGCACCTCTCGCCCAAGGAAACGTCAAAAACGGTTCTCGCTGGGCAATCTGAAAATGTTGTGGATCAGCAGCGCTTAAGGTCAGAATTCCGCCGCAGCGCGGAATTTCATCGCCACACCGCCTTCGGGGTTCTTCAGGCGCAGCTCTTCGGAATGCAGCATCAAACGAGGGAATGCACGTGCCGCGCCCTCGGCATAAAATGGGTCACCCAGAATCGAGTGGCCCAGCGCCTGCATATGAACACGCAGTTGATGCGACCTGCCGGTCTTGGGGAAAAGGCGAATTCGTGTCGATTCCCCTTCGTATTTGACGACGCGCCACTCGGTGACCGCAGGTTTGCCGGTGTCATGACACACCATCTGCAGCGGGCGGTTGGGCCAATCGACGATAAGCGGCAAGTCAACCGTGCCCGTCTTCGCCTCAACCCGCCCCCACACGCGCGCGACATAGGTCTTACGAGTCTGTCGGTTTTCAAACTGCAACCCCAGATGCCGTTGTGCATGCGGGGTCTGAGCAAAGACCATCACGCCCGAAGTATCCCGATCCAGCCGGTGCACCAACAAGGCTTGTGGAAATGCCGCCTGGACACGTGCCAGCAAGCAATCAGCCAGGTGTTCGCCGCGGCCGGGCACTGACAGAAGCCCTGAGGGCTTGTTCACCACAATCAGTTGTGCATCTTCGTGCAATACATCCAATGGCGTCTGGGGGGGATCATAGTTCGCGCTCATGCGGGCCTGCCTATCTCAGCACGTGACCTCCCGCAACGTCGTCCTTGCCTGAACGTGAGGGTTCCGCAACTCTGGGTGCAACCAAAGGGAGACGATATGCACCCCACAATCGAGCGAATGCAGGAAGTTGTCGCCAAGGGCGATGAAAACCTGATCCACGAACTGTTGGCGGAAGACGTGCGGTTTTCGCCGCCAACCTACTATAGCACCTGGACGGGGCGTGCTCCGGTCGCAGCGGTACTGGGACATGTGGGGCAGGTGTTTTCCGATTTTCGATACCGACGGGTCATGGGTGAAGGCAAAGATTGGGCGTTGGAGTTTCAGTGCAAGATCGGCGAACTGGATGCGATCGGCGTCGACCTGATCACGCTAGATGACGATGGCCATATTCAGGAGTTCGAGGTCGTCATGCGCCCCTACAGGACCATCGGTGCCCTACGAGATGCAATGATGGCCCGGGTCACTACCGATGCGCGGTTCCTAGAGTACAAAGACGCGTTGAGCTGAATATGCCAGGCCCCATTGCCGCAGATCAAATTCTTCGGGTGCCGTTGCTGCCGTTATTAGCTGCGCAGGGATTATCGGTCCGGCATCGTGCTCAACTGCTGCCAGAGCCAACCGGCCCGCGTGAGGGACGCGAGGGTCGCGGGCCACGTTTGCGGTTGTTGATCGCTGGCGACAGTTCTGCTGCGGGCGTTGGGGCGGGTACTCAGAAACAGGCTCTATCAGGGCATCTGGTGGCGCAGCTGGCGCGGCAGTATTGCGTCGAATGGCGGCTGGAGGCCACCACCGGCCATACGACTCTGGACACGATTGAACGGCTTGAACGGCTACACGGCAGCTTCGATGCAGTGGTGACGGCGTTGGGTGTCAACGATGTCACCCGCGCGGTGACACGCCGACAATTTATTGACCGGCAGACCCGGTTGCTGCGACTTCTCACAGGCACGTTCGGCGCGCGGCGCGTCGTGGTGACGGCGGTTCCACAAATGAACCGCTTTCCGGCCTTACCGCAGCCACTGGCCTGGGTTCTTGGCCGGCAGGCGAAACGGCTGGATCAGGGGTTACAACAGGCTGCGGCTGCATTTCCGCAGGCTATGCATTTGTCTCTGGATTTACCTGACAACCCGGCGCTGGCCGCACCAGACGGATACCACCCCAGCCCCAAAACCTATGCAATCTGGGCCGCCGAGGCTGCTCGCCTACTTCAGGCCTGAGCGCGTATCTGCCGGATCATAGGAATAGAATACACCACCAGTGCCGCCCAGATCAGCGGAAAAGCGATCATGCGGCCCCGGTCGATATGCTCTCCGAACACCGTGATGGCAGTGATAAAGATCATGGTCGGAGCGATATATTGCAGAATGCCCATCGTGGACAGGCGTACCAGCTTTGCTCCGTTGGCATACACCAGCAAAGGTATGGCGGTTACGACGCCCGCACCTGCCAGCAGCATTGTATCAGACGCAGCCCATCCGAAATGCCCCGTTCCCTGGGCGCCTAGCCAGGTCACATAGGCCAGCGCCGGAATCAACAGAATCAGCACCTCAAGCAGAAATCCTTGATTGGGTCCGATGGGAAGCGATCGCTTGAAAAAGGCATAAAAACCCCAACTGACCATCAGCCCCATTGCAGCCCAGGGCAGGCGCCCGGCCTCTAACACCAGAACCAGAACGCCCAGCGCAGCCAATCCAACGGCCACAAGCTGCGTTCGATTCAGCGGCTCTCGCAACAGGATCGCACCCAGAGCGATACTGAATAAGGGGTTGATGTAATACCCAAGAGCAGCGTCCAGCGCGTTCCCGCTGGCGATAGCCCAGACATAGATCGCCCAATTCACCGAAATCAGCGCGGCAGTCAGACAGGCCATCCCCAACATCTTTGGATTCCGCAGGGCGGCCTTCAGGTCCCGAGTTCGCCCCAGCGCAACCAGCAACAACCCTGCAACAGGAACCGACCAGATGATCCGGTGGGCTACGATTTCTACCGGACCGATATGAGCCATGGCTTTCATGTAAAGCGGCAGAAACCCCCAAAGAACATAGGCCGTAACTGCCAGGGCCAATCCCCTGGGCGTGTCTGTGTTTTGCGGCTGTATGATGGTGTCTGCCATGACAGGTCTCCGGCTGATACCGTTTGTCTTTAGGGCAAGTCACCGGGTGTTGAAAACTACGAAAAGCGTGAAGTCGGTCATCAGGAAATCTGATACGTCGCCTGCTTCATCAGCCCAAAAATCAAATAGTGCCGGGGTGCATTAGCGCCCCAGCACTTACTTTTCCCAAGTGTTAAACCTTAACACGCTCGGATTTCGGGTCATACATCGGCTTCAGAGATGCTTCGGCTTTTACCTTGGTCCCGCAAACATCGATCTCGTAGGTCGAACCCAGAACATCCGCTGCCTTTTCGCCCTTGCACGGGACATATCCCATTCCAATTGCGCCGCCCAACGTATGCCCGTAATTGCCCGAACTCAGGTAGCCTACATATTCACCGTCCCGCACGATGGGTTCGTTGTGAAACAGCAGCGGCTCGGAATCGGTTAGGCGGAATTGCACTAACCGGTTTTCAGGCCCGGTTTCCTTCCGCGCAATTACGGCCTCGCGACCGATAAAGTCGCATCCCTTATCCGTCTTGACCGCAAACCCCAGCCCGGCATCGACAACATGATCCTCGCAGGTGATGTCATGACCGAAATGGCGGAAACCTTTTTCGATCCGGCAGCTGTCCATCATGTGCATGCCGCAAAGTTTGAGGCCCATGTCCTGACCCGCCGCGTGCAGCGTTTCAAACACATGCCCGGCCATGTCGGAGGAAACGTAGATCTCCCATCCAAGTTCACCCACATAGGTCACGCGATGCGCACGGGCGAGGCCCATGCCGATCTCGATCTCCTGCGCGGTACCAAACGGGTTGGTCGCGTTGGTGAAGTCATTTGGCGAGACCTTCTCCAACAAGGCACGTGCATTCGGACCCATCACGGCCAGAACACCTTCGCCAGCTGTGACATCGGTGATCACGACGCGGAAATCCCCGACATTGCGCATCATCCAGGATTGATCCGCCAGCCGGGTCGCCGCCGGAGTAACGACCAGATAAGAGGTTTCGGTCAAACGAGTGACGGTTACGTCCGCTTCGATCCCACCGGTGCGGTTGAGGAACTGCGTATAGACGATCTTGCCGTTTGGAACCGAGTAGTCACCGCCGCCGATATAGTTCATGAACGCCTGCGCGTCCGGCCCCTCGACCCGGATTTTCCCAAACGAAGACATGTCGTACATGCCCACATTCTCGCGCACCGCCCGATGCTCAGCCGCTGAATTCTCGAACCAGTTCTGGCGTTTCCAGCTGTACTGGTATTCGCGTTTCTGCCCCTCATCAGCGTACCAGTTGGCGCGTTCCCAACCCGCCAGTTCACCCATCACTGCACCCTGCTCAAGCAAGTGGTGATGGAACGGGGTGCGGCGCACACCGCGCGCGGTGGCTTTCTGGCGATACGGATAGTGATCGGCATAGAGCAGGCCCAACGTCTCTTTGGAGCGTTCAAACAGATACTTCTTATTACCCTGGAACGGTTGCATCCGGCTGACGTCCACATCGCCCAGATCAAACGGTTTCTCGTCTGTATCCATCCACTCGGCCAGCGCCATCCCCGCTCCACCGGCGGACTGAATGCCGATCGAGTTGAACCCAGCCGCAACCCAGACATTATCCATCTCGGGCGCAAGCCCCAGATGATAGGCGTCATCTGGGGTAAAGCTCTCGGGCCCGTTGAAGAAGGTATGGATGCCTGCCTCAGCCAGCATCGGCATACGGTTGCAGGCGTCTTCAAGGATCGGTTCGAAATGGTCGAAATCCTCGGGCAGTTGGTCGAATTCGAAACTTTCGGGAATACCGTCCATGGCCCAGGGTTTAGCGTTGGGTTCGAACGCCCCCAGCATCATCTTGCCCGCGTCTTCCTTGTAATAGGCGCATTCGTCCGGCACCCGCAGCACCGGCAGCGAGGTCAGGCCTTCGATCGGCTCAGAGACAATGTAGAAGTGTTCGCAGGCGTGCAGCGGCACGTTGACACCCGCCATCCGTCCCACTTCGTGGCCCCACATACCGGCGCAGTTCACCACCATGTCGCACTCGATGTGGCCCGAAGCGCCGCCATCATCAGCGATCCAGTCCACACCGGTTACCTTGCGACCCTGCTTGACGATATCTGTGACCTTCACACGCTCTTTCACGATGCCGCCGCGCTGACGAGCGCCCTTGGCCAGTGCCAGGGCTATGTTGGCTGGATCGCCCTGCCCGTCCAAGGGCAGATGCACGGCCCCCTTTACCCCTTCAAGGTTCAGATGCGGATACAGCTCCTGCACGCGTTCGTTCGAGATCTCTTCAACCTCAACACCAAAGGCGCGGGCCATAGCGGCCTGGCGATAGATCTCTTCCTTGCGTTCTTCGGTCAGGGCAACAGTGATCGAGCCGACACGCTTGAACCCTGTAGCGACGCCCGTTTCTTCCTCGAGCGAGCCATAGAGTTCCTGGCTGTACTTGGCCAGTTTGGTCATGTTCGCAGTGGCTCGCAACTGTGCGATCAGGCCGGCGGCATGCCAGGTGGTTCCGCTGGTAAGCTGCTTGCGCTCAAGCAGCACAACATCGCTCCAGCCTTTCTTGGTCAGATGATAGGCGACCGAGCACCCGATCACGCCGCCGCCGATGATGACCACACGGGCCTTTGTGGGAAGATCAACCATCCTGATGTCTCCGCTATTTCAGGTTTTCATCTAATTGGCACGAAAGATCGACACAAAATGCACGAAAAGCGTCACTGAATCGTCCAAAATCAACGATGACACGCCAACCGTTTTTCCCGTCGCAAAACAAATGGCGTTACGCCAAAGAAGCTTTTGTAAACGGAGGAAAACCCGTTGGGAAACCCGCAGGCCAATCCGATTTCACGCACGCTCATCGTCGTGTTCAACAGCAGGTTATTGGCCTTGGCGAGACGCATTTCGCGGTAGAAACCGTTGGGTGTCGTGCCAAAGACAGCCTTGAATTTGCGCTCTAATGAGCGATTGGACAATTTCAGCGAATCAACGATCTGGTTGATCGGCAATGGTTCTTCGATGTTTGCCTGCATCAGTTTGATGCACTGATCCAGTTTCGCGTCACCTGTTGCCGTGGTCATGACCCCAGAAAACGGCTGCATTGACGAGAAATCTCGGATTTTTTCGTGCAGCATGATATCGGCGACCGTCATTTTGGCCGGCCCCGAGATATGCCGCCCGATCACGGCCAGCGCAATATCGGTTGTAGCCCCCATGCCGGCGCAGGTCACCACACCGCCCTGTTCGGTCGCGATGGACAGTTTGGCTTCGAAACGCGCGCCACGCTCTCTCAGGAACGACGCGTTCTCCCAGTGGGTCGCCAGATCGGCCGTACCTTGTTCTTTGATATAGCGACTTGCAGCTTCGGCCAGCAAAAAGACCTGAGCACCGCGGTACGTATAGTCTGACACGATGCGCCCAAGGGACAATTCCGGCTGATCAGGGTTCGAGTTTCCGATTACAAACAGGTAATCCGCCTGACGTTGGGTTGCCACCTGCTCGGTATCCACGGTCGCGCCGCTGCTGCTTTCGATCGGACCGCCTTTCAGGGATCGGTAGACAAAGGTGAAAGGTGGGTAAGGGCAGACGCGGTTGGCCAAGCGCAGTACTTCAACCAGCGATGCCAATTCCAACAAGACATAGCCGGGCGCGACCAATATGTCGAAATGCCACTGCTGTCGGGCCTGATTGGGTGTGTCCGGTTTTGAGCGATTGGGCATACCTTGTCCTTCAGACGATCCTATGCCCGGCATTACGTAGACACTGGGCCAGCATTTCGATGTGGTCAGGACCAACTTCACAGCAGCCGCCTACAATTGTAGCCCCCTGCTCGACCCACCTCATGGCATGGGCAGCATAGGCCTTCGGGCCAAGGTCATGGCGCTGTTCCAACGCATCAACCGTTGGCGCATCTTTCAAGAAGCCATCGGTGATACCCGTGAATCCATTCGCATAAGCCCCAAAGGGGCGCCCCATCCTTCCGAGGATTTCCAGTGCTGCAGGAATAGCTTCGGGGCGCGAGCAGTTAATCAACAGTGCTTCCGGTGCGAATTTGTCGACCAACGGCTGAATTTCTTCCACCCTTTCGCCCGACCGCAGGCGAGTACCGTCATGATCCAGTACTGTAAGGGACAACCAGACAGGTTTGCCGCAGTTTTCCGTACCGCGCAAAGCACCCACGGCCTCCTGTATCGACGAAACGGTTTCGATCAGGAACAAGTCAACTCGGTTCTTCATCATCCGAGCTAGTTCGCCGAACTTTTCTGCGGCGTCGTCTGGGTCGGGGTTCAGGTCCGGACGATAAGTTGCCAGCAACGGGCCCAGCGCACCTGCGATCCGCCCTCCCGCCACGCGCTGCGCGTTTTCAGCCTGAGACAGCGCCGCGTCGATCAGGGCGGGCATCTGGTCGACCATCCCCACGCGCTCAAGGCGCGAACGATGCACAGCGTAGGTATTGGTTGTCGCAATCGTTGCACCCCGGCCGAAGTAGTCGGCATGCACGGCACCCACCAGATCAGGGTTGTCGATCATCACGCGCGTCGACCACAACGGCGTAGGCGTTTCACCGCTACGTTTGACCAACTCTTGCCCGATTGAGCCATCCAGAAGTGTGATATCTGCCATGTTCCGGGTTCCTCAGGGGATAAGCACAAGTTTACCGGGCAGAGCCTTGGATTGGAAATCCTGCTGCGCCAGGGCGATTTCCCGCAAGGGATAGGTTTTTGATACCAACGGCTTGATTAGCCCAGCGTTCATCAATTCAACCAACCGGCCAAAGACCTCGTAAGCTTGATGGGTGCAGCCATGAATGGTGATGTCACGCAGGTAGATATCGCGAAGATCCGCTTCGACGACTGGGCCTGCGATAGCGCCGGACACGGCGTAATGCCCGCCCGGTTTCAGCGCCAGTATCAGGCCGGGCCAAGCCGGTCCGCCGACGACATCGACCACCACATCGAACATGTCATGCGGCAACGGAGCGTCGCGGTCGAACGTATCCGCGGCACCCTGCGCCTTTACTACGTTTGCCTTAGCCGCACTTGTTACGCCCCAAACCGAAGCGCCCCTCAGCGCGGCCAGCTGGACGGCGGCCAGACCCACCCCACCGGATGCGCCGGTGATCAGAACCTTGTGTCCCGCTTTGACCCCTGCGCGGGTCAGCAGGTTTTCGGCAGTTCCGAACGCACAGGGAATGGCCGCGATTTCTATATCCGAGAGAGGAGAGGCAGTGACATCATAAAGATCCTTCGCTTCGACCAGACAGTATTGGGCAAATGCGCCGTCAATTTCCGAGCCCAGCGCAATAAAACCCGAGGGTTGACCGGGCCGCGGACGCGGCAGGTTGATCGGGCAGGTCACACGCTGGCCCATTGCAAACTCGGTGTCAGGTCCAGAGGATTCGACGAACCCGCACAGATCGCCACCCTGTACACGGGGAAACTGCAGCGCGCCGCCCCAACCCCCGACGTCGACGTCCTGTTCAACCGCATCCGTTGCGCCCGTCACCTCTGACGCGTACCAGCCGACACGCGTGTTGATGTCAGTGTTATTCACTCCGGCAGCGGCGACCCGCACCAGAACCTGCCCCGGTCCGGGGACCGGAACCGGGATATCCTCGCGCCATTCCAGCGCCTCGGGTCCGCCGTGACGGGTAAGATAAACGCCGGACATATGTCTGGGTGTCGTCATCAATCGATCTCAATCGCCCGGGTGTTGGGGAACAGGTCCCATCGGCACGATGTCGAACCGGGCGTTGAGCTCAGCCATTCTGGCTTCGTCGGCGAAATCGGCCTCGCTCATCGTCGCAAGTTCGGCGAGAAACCCATCGAAGCCCGAAGGCTGAAAGATCATCAGCATCTTTGCCGGTGCACCCTTGGCCACACGGCATGCATGCGGGACCCCGGGCGGCACATGCATCGTCGTGCCCGGGGTGCACAAGTGCCAATCACCGTCGATATAGAAATCCACAGCGCCTTCCAAAAAGTAGAAAGTCTCGGCATGTGTATCGTGCCGATGCAGACCTAGCGCAAAGCTGGCTTTGAGGTTGTCCTCTATAAGCGTATAGGCGCCGCCGGTGTCCTGACCGGACACTTTGACAAAGGTATGGTCGTTTTCCCAGTCATAGTTGGGACCCTCACCGGGTCCCAGTTTGGCGTAGCGCTTGCTCATGGAGGCCTCCTCGTTGCGATTAGGCGCGGAGCCGCTCGTTCGCAGGGTCCCAGAGCGGCTGATCCTCCTGTACCACAGCGCGGCACTTTTCGCCGTAGATTTCGACCTCAAGCTCGGTGCCCGGAACGGCCAGATCAGGGCGAACCATGCCCAGCGCGACTGAGGCATTGATGCGATAGCCCCATGCACCAGATGTGGTTTCACCCACGATCTGACCATCGTTCCAGATGCAGGACATGTAGGGCGCATCGCAATCTTTCGCATCGACCAACAAAGTCACGAACTGCTTTTTCGCCCCCTGCTGCTTTTCGTTCAGGATTGCGGCCTTGCCGGGGAAGTCCTGCGGTTTGTCGAGTTTGACGAAACGCTCCAACCCGCCTTCGAGCAGCGAATAGTCAGTTGACAGGTCGCCCTTCCATGCGCGGTAGCCCTTTTCGATGCGCAGCGAATTCAGCGCGTACATACCAAACGGCTTGGCACCTGCGTCAACGATCGCTCCATAGATCGCCGGCATGTGTTCGTTCAGAGCGTGAACTTCCCAACCCAACTCACCGGCAAAGGACACCCGGATCAGATATGCGGGCTGGCCGGCAACGGTCGCCGACTGATGGGTCAGCCATCCGGGCGACAGGTCCGCATCAGTCAGACCTGACAGAATGTCGCGCGATTTCGGGCCGGTCACGATCAGTGTGTCACGGGTAGTCGTCACGTCCTCAATTGTGACACCGGCGGGCATGGCGTTCCGCAGTATATCGCGGTCATGCCACTGCGCGGTTGCAGCGGTGATCATCATGAACTCGTCATCGCCCAGGCGAATACAAGACATCTCGGTCAGGATGCGGCCACGGTTATCAGAGACATAGATCAGGTTCATTCGACCGACTTTGGGCAAACCACCTGTTGCGAGGCCACGCAGCGCCTCCGCGGCACCGTCTCCCTTGACCATGAAGCGCGAGAATCCGGGCAGGTCGAGCACACCGCAATGGTCGCGGACAGCCTCGCACTCTTCCTTGATCCGCTGTTCCCATGGTCCGGAGCGACCCCAGGTATGCGTACTGTCTTCGCTCACGTCATCGCCCGGCTGCGCGAACCAGTTGGCACGTTCCCAGCCGTTGTAGACACCCATGACGCCGCCCAATTCCTTGACCTTGGCATGCACCGGGGACAGCTTCTTGTCTCGTGCTGCCGGCCATTCGTGATGAGGGAAGTGCATGGCGTATTCGTTGCCGTAGACCTCCATCCCCTTCTGGTTGCAAAAGTCCTGGTCTGTGTAGTCGGTGTAGCGACGCGGATCGACGGCCCACATATCCCATTCGGTGCAGCCATCGACGATCCATTCCGCCAGAACCTTGCCGGCACCACCGCCCTGCGCGATGCCGAAGGTAAAGGTATGCGCCTCAAATGCATTTTTCACACCCGGCATCGGGCCGATCAACGGCAGCCCATCCGGGGCATAGGGGATCGGCCCGTTGATTACGCGGCCAACGCCCGAAGTCGCCATCAGCGGCACGCGCTCCATCGCGTCGGTGACGATATCTTCGATCCGGTCCAGATCATCGTTCCAGAGTTGGAATGAAAAGTCCTCTGGCATCGGATCGTCCTCGGACATCCAGTGGCCCTTGCAGTTGGGTTCATACGGGCCAAGATTGAAGCCGTTCTTCTCCTGCCGCAGGTAGTAGGAGATATCCACATCACGCAACAGCGGTAGCTTCTTGCCACCGTTCTTTTTGGACCACGCTTCGACCTCGGGCACTTCGTCGGTCAACAGGTACTGGTGGCTCATGACCATAGCCGGAACGGTACGCCCACCAAAGGGTTTGAACCATTCGCCAACACGTTGCGCATAGTAGCCGGCGGCATTCACAACGTAATCACAGGCGATGTCGCCCTGATCCGTATGTACAGTCCAGGTGCCGTCGTCGTGCTGCGTTACACCGGTCGCTGGGCAGAAACGGATGATCTTCTGCCCCATGTCACGTGCGCCTTTGGCCAACGCCTGCGTCAGCTGCGCCGGGTCAATGTCACCATCAGTGGGGTCATACAGAACGCCTTCAAGATCGTGGGTCTCAAGGAACGGGTAGTGCTCTCTGGCTTCTTCCGGCGACCACATCTCCATCGGGATACCTTGATGGCGACCCATGGACAGTGCTCGCTCGAACTCTTGCATCCGCTCTTTGCTGTGCGCCAGGCGGATAGAACCCGAGACGTGATAGTTCATCGGATAATCAACCTCTTCTGCCAGGCGCGAATACAGCTCGGTCGAATAACGCTGCATGTTCATGATCGCCCATGACGTCGAAAAGGTAGGTACGTTGCCCGCCGCGTGCCAGGTCGAGCCTGCCGTCAGCTCATTCTTTTCCAGCAGTACGCAATCGGTCCAGCCTTTCTTGGCCAGATGGTAGAGCGAGGAGGTCCCCACCACACCGCCACCGATGATGACCACGCGGGCTTTCGTCGGAAAATCATTCATGTCTTTCAGTTCCTATTGTTGCGCCTCTTGAGGCAGGTCATCCTTGATGTCGTAGTAATCGCCCTTGTCGGCCACAAAGATGTGGCGGGCGAGTTTCAGTCCGGTAGGTGCATCCAATGCCCCCATGGAAATCGAGATCGTGTCTTCGTCATTGTGCTGCCAGAACAAGAACGAACCGCAGGTGTTACAGAACCCGCGCCGCGCAATATCCGAGGCACGATACCAGCTCAGCGAATTGCTGGCCGCGAAAGTCAGATTGTCCTGATGGGTCGAAGCTGAAGCCCAGACATGGCCCGATTGCTTGCGGCACTGTCCGCAATGGCAGGCAGAGGGTGGCGAAATCTCTCCGTCGATTGTGAAAGCAACAGATCCGCACAGGCAGGAACCAGCGTGCATTGATTTACCCCCTTGCTACTGGCGCAGTGCTGGTCCCCAGCAATACGCCATAGATGATGAAACAGGCGGCCATCACGCGGCGCACCCAGATGTTGAACACCGCCCCCAATGCGGCTTTGCCCATCACGGCCCCAAGCAGGGTGAACCCTGTGTAGCTGAGCGTGGTAATGATCAGGGCAGTTGGCATGATTACGGCCATCTGCTGCCAAATCGGAACGTCGGGTTGAACGAATTGCGAGAACGCGGCCAAGTAACCAGCGACGCTTTTTGGGTTGATCGTGGCGACGGCAAGCGCGTGCAGATAGACATGCCGCGCAGGTCTTTCCGACACCGGTGCAGGCTTGGTTGCGTTCATCCATCCGCGGATACCCATCCAAATCAGAAACCCGGCACCGATCAACTTGACCGCAAAAAATCCGGTCGTCGACGCCGCGATTAACGCCGTCACTCCCAATGCCGACAGGACCAGAAACGCGCTGGCCTGCGTCAGGATCGCCAGGACCCCAAGCATAGCCTTGGGAAAGGGCAGGCTCATCCCGTTCGAGATGCAGTTGACCGCGTTCGGTCCCGGCGTCGTGACGAACACCACCCAGAACAGTGCAAATATGGTCCAGGCCTCGAAACTCATCAGTACACCGGTGGCGCGATAACCCAGATGGCTACGGCGGGCTCACTATATGGGTTGGACCATTGATAGGGCTCGTGCTTGATCCGAAAGCTGTCGCCCGGACCAACGGTGAAGCCTTGGGTGCCGATTATCAGATCCAGACGACCCGAGATCATGTAACCCACTTCCTGAGTTGGACGGTCCGCTGGTGTTTGCATTTTGGAATGCGGTTCAAAAGTGGAATGAACCATCTCGAAGTCATCGGTCAAATCGGGCGACAGCAACTCTTCGATCAACCCTTCCTCGCCCGAACCCATGGGGCGGCGTGATCCGGCACGAACGATATACCCCTGTTCATCCGCTGGTGCCGCCGAATGTGCAAACAGCATCGACATCGGCACACCCAGACATTCCGAAATCTGGCGCAGGTCTGAGATCGATGGTTCGGACATGTCACGCTCGACCTGACTGAGCCATCCGACAGACCGTTCGAGCCGTGCCGCAATCTCGCTTAGTGTCAAACCACGTGCTTTGCGCAAAGCGCGCAGATCGGCTCCTAGCGTCGCGCTATGGGGGGTTTGATCGTTCAATGGATGCTCCGACTCGCCGTGAAATTTCTATCGTAATTTTCACGGTGCATCGAATCGATGAAAATTCCAAGCATTTTTTCACTTGGGTCTGCTTGCTTGATTGGCTATGGCATCGTCATGTGGATAGCTGTGACCTACCTTTGGGCGATCAACAGCCTGACTTTGCTGGTATTCGGATGGGACAAACTTCAGGCACGCCGTCGGAAAAAGCGCGTACCCGAGCGTTGGTTGCTGAGACTTGCAATGCTAGGCGGCAGCCCATCGGCCCTCCTTGGGCGATGGGTCTTTCAGCATAAGACCAGAAAGAAGGGTTTTTCGTTCTGGCTCATCTGTATCATCTGCGTACAGTTGATTGCTTGTGTCGTCATTTTGCGGAATGGACCGCTAGGGTAGCGCCGATGCGTGTGCGCTCACGCAAACACTTGCGAAAGAATCCTCTGCAGACTGATAGCGTCTTCCTCGCCGAACGCATCCGGCTGATTGCTGTCGATATCAAACACCGCAATGACGTCACCTGACGCATTCCGAACCGGCAAGACCAGTTCGGATCGGGTGGAAGACGCACAAGCAATATGTCCGGGGAATGCATCCACGTCGGGCACAAGCTGCACCTCTCCCGTCCGCGCCGCAGCGCCGCAGACGCCGCGCGCGAAAGGGATGACAAGGCAGCCATGCCCGCCTTGGTATGGGCCGATTTTCAATACGCCGGGTTCTGTCACACGATAGAACCCGGTCCAGTCAAACCGATTGTCGGAATGGTGAACCTCGCAAGCGACAGTGGCCATCAGAGCGACCTGATCAGTCTCCCCTTCGGTCAGCGCGGCTATGGTCTTGGCGAGCGTATCGTAGTCTGCTGTCATTTCTGCACGTTTCCGCGTTGGGCTGAGGGGGCATCGCCCCTCATGATCCGTTGGGTCAAATCAACCCCGCAGTATTTGGAAAAAGTGGAAGGGTCAAATACGTTCGATGGCGATTGCTGTCCCTTCTCCACCGCCAATGCAAATAGCGGCTACGCCACGCTTGAGGTTTCGTTTTTCCAGCGCGTTTAGCAGTGTGACCACGATCCGGGCGCCCGATGCCCCGATGGGGTGCCCCAGCGCGCAGGCACCTCCGTTTACGTTGACGATTTCGCGCGGCAGGCCCATTTCGTGCATGAACGCCATTGGGACAACGGCAAAGGCTTCGTTGACCTCCCACAGATCGACATCCTCTTTGCTCCAACCGATGCGAGACAGCAGCTTTTGCGCGGCAGGAACCGGGGCCGTCGTAAACAGACCCGGAGCCTGAGCGTGGCTTGCATGACCCAGAATGCGTGCACGTACCGAGAGGCCCTGCGCCTCAGCAGCTTCGGAAGACGCCAGAACCAAAGCAGCCGCCCCATCCGAAATCGAAGAGGAATTGGCCGCCGTCACTGTCCCATCTTTGCGAAAAGCCGGCTGCAACGTCGGGATTTTCTCTGGGCGCGCCGACTTCGGCTGCTCATCTGCGTCCTGAGTGACCTCACCTTTTCTGGTGCGAATCGTCACTGGGGCGATTTCAGTATCAAACGCACCGGTGTCCTGCGCAGTCAGAGCATTCGACAGGCTTTTCAAAGCGTATTCATCCTGCGCTTCGCGCGTGAACTGGTAGGATTCCGCGCAATCTTCCGCAAAAGTTCCCATCAGTCGGCCCTTGTCATAGGCATCTTCCAGCCCGTCGAGGAACATGTGGTCAACCACCTGGCCATGACCGATACGGGCTCCGCCGCGCATCTTTGGCAGCAAGTAAGGCGCATTCGTCATGCTCTCCATCCCACCGGCAACCATGGTATCGGCATGGCCCAGCGCGATCTGGTCGAAGGCCATCATCGCGGCTTTCATGCCCGACCCGCACATTTTGTTGAGCGTTGTAGCAGGGACGTCTTCACCCAAGCCAGCTGCAAACCCGGCCTGACGCGCCGGAGCCTGCCCCTGCCCTGCCGGCAAGACGCATCCCATTAGCACTTCGTCCACGGTCTGCGCGCCGGCGCTTTGCATGGCGGCTCGAATAGCGGTTCCGCCCAACTCGGCCGCCGGGACCCCATCAAACACCCCCTGGAACCCGCCCATGGGCGTTCGTGCGGCCCCTGCAATCACAACTTCTTTCATCTGACGCCTCCCATTGGATTTTCAGCACTTGGATACCGAATGGTAAGAATTGCCGTCTAGCGTATTTCTACGATCATTTCCAAAACCGGAGGGCGGTTGACCATGGGGCTAAGCAGCACCACGACCGGCAAGACACAGGTTATTACTGTCCACTGCGACCGAATTGATGCGGCAATGGCCATTCAATTCAAGGAAGACATGCGATCCCAGGCCGAAGAAAGTGCAAGTCGCGTCATCCTGGATCTGTCCACTGTCGAGTTCATCGACTCAAGCGGTTTGGGCGCAATTGTCGCGTCGATGAAGCAATTGGGAGACGGTTGCCGACTGGATTTAGCCGGATTGCAACCGGTCGTCGAAAAAGTATTTCGTCTGACGCGAATGGACACAGTTTTCAAACTGTTTGTTTCGCTGGATGATGCGTTGACTACAGGTGCAGACTGACCACTGGGCAGGGGTAGATTGGCGTGGCCCATAAATGTGAAAATGACTGCCTGGACCTGAGCTTTCACGCAATCGATTCTCAGGCAAGCGCCGGGATAGCAACCCTCAGCGTGCGGCTGGCGGCGATGGGAATCCCACAGAACAAAGCCGGTGACGTAAAAATCGCTCTGGCGGAGGCGATCAACAACGTCGTGGAACACGCCTATGCCGGTGTACGACCGGCAGACATTCGCATCGAATGCCACCTGTGCCAGAACAAGCTGGACGTTCTGATCACGGATGCCGGAAACCCAATGCCAGATTTGAAATTGCCCAGTGGCGTTCCCTCCTCGGTAGATACAGCGCGTCTGGACCTGCCCGAAGGTGGCTTTGGTTGGTTTCTGATTCGGCAGCTGACAAGTGAAATCCGGTATCAACGGAGAGACGGTCGTAATCAGCTTTTTCTACGGTTTGACCTCACGGATTTGTCATAGAGAACCAAAAATGGTCACAATAAGGTCCAGATCGAACCATTGTAGCGCCGCAAACCAAGGGCAAAAAGGTAGTGTAGCTCAGATAGCTTCCCTCGGCGCCTAACGTCACAGCCCCCACCCAGTGAACGGCGCCGAGGAACTTCCTCCCTGATACTATTGGACAATTCGCTACCGCGGCTTACTCTCTGCCTGCTTGATAGGAGGAGTAGTTCATGCGGGATTTGCACATGCCGGGCCGGTCCGAAGTTCTGGCAACAAACGGGATGTGTGCGACGTCACACCCTCTGGCCGCCAAAGTGGCGTTAGACATTCTGGCCCAAGGCGGCAACGCCATGGACGCGGCAATCGCCGGCGCAGTTCTTTTGGGTATTTGCGAACCACAAATGACGGGCCTCGGTGGTGACTGCTTTGTGTTGTTCAATCGGCCAGGCGAAAACACTGTCCGGGCGTTGAACGGATCTGGCCGCGCGCCGGCCAAGGCCGATGCATCGACCCTACGGGCAAAAGGATTGAAGTCAGTTCCCCTAAACGGACCGGATGCGGTGACAATTCCGGGGGCTGTTGATGCGTTTTGCCATCTGTCGCAAACAGAAGGACGGCTGGGCCTGGACGCGATACTACAACCCGCGATCCAGTATGCCGAGGCCGGTGTTCCGGTCGCCCCGCGCGTGGCCTTTGATTGGGCTAACGGCGAAGGCACATTGCAAGGTGCTGCACGCAACCATTATTTGCTGGGCGGTAAGGCATTGAAAACTGGGCAGGTCTTCTGCGCACCGGGTCAGGCCGAGGTTTTGCGCCGCATCGCACGAAATGGGCGCGATGCCTTCTATACCGGTGAGATCGCCGAAGACATGTTGTCAGCACTTTCCAATTTGGGCGGCGTTCACACGACCCGGGATTTTGCCAACGCTAAATGCGATGAAACGCAGGCGATGAACGGCAGCTATGGCGGCATTGAGTTAGTGGAACATCCGCCCAACGGTCAGGGCGCAACAGCAATTCTGCTCCTTAACATCCTTAAACACTTTGATCTTTCAAAGATGGACCCGTGGGGCGCCGAACGCGCCCATATCGAGGCCGAAGCGACCAAGCTGGCCTATGACGCGCGCAATCGCTTTATCGCTGATCCTGAATTCAGCACACAAGCTGATCGGTTTCTGGAGCCCGACATAGCCACCAAATTGGCGGCTCTGATTGATCCGAAGCGTGCGATGCAGGCAGCAGCTCCGCTTACCGAAGCGGTGCACAAAGATACCGTCTACATCACAGTAGTAGATCGGGACAGAATGGCTGTTTCCCTTATTTATTCGATATTCCACGGCTTCGGCTCGGGCATAGCCTCAGAGAAATTCGGGATTCTTTTGCAGAACCGCGGAGCCGGTTTCACTCTGCAGGAGGGGCATCCGAATGAACTGGGCGCCGGCAAACGCCCGATGCACACTATCATTCCCGGCATGTTGCGTCAGGGTAGTCAGGTCATGATGCCGTTTGGGGTGATGGGCGGCGTCTACCAACCCACCGGTCATGCCCGCTTTCTGTCTAACATCGTGGATTACGATCTTGAGCTTCAGGAGAACCTGAATGGCCCGCGCGCTTTTGCAGATGGTGGCGTGCTGAAACTTGAACGGGGACATTCTGAAGTTGTTCGGCAACAATTATCCGACCTGGGCCACATTATCGAAACTCCGGAAACACCCCTTGGAGGCGCACAGGCGATTCACATCCGTGACAGTGGTGTTTTGGTGGGTGCCAGCGACCCCAGAAAAGACGGTTGCGCGCTTGGATATTAAACCGTGGGGCGGACGGCAGTTCCGTCTTGGTAATTCAGTTGAACTGAAAGTGCAGAGGGTAGGATCCGTCCTGAAACGGACCAAACATGTTGGGAATATCCGGGTGATCCACGGGCTCTCCGGATTGGTCCTCAACCAGATTTTGTTCAGAAACATAAGCAACATAGAAGGATTGGTCGTTCTCCGCCAACAGGTGGTAGAACGGCTGATCCTTGATAGGGCGGCTGTCTTCGGGAATGGCTTCATACCATTCTTCCGAATTCGCGAACTCTGGGTCCACGTCAAAAATCACCCCTCGAAAAGGGTGTCTGCGATGTCGAACCACCTGCCCCAGGCGGTACTTGGCATGTGTCTTAAGCATTGTTTCAGCCCCCAAAGCATTTTCTACCTCTTTCCGGGCCAAAAAGCCAATCATTGATCTGAAAAACAGGGAAACAGTCTGTGAACCTAATTCTTACAGTGTTCGAAATTGCAGCCCCGGTTTTTCTGCTGTCAGGGATCGGATTTACCTGGGTCAAACTCAAGTTCGAGTACCGGCTGGAATTCGTTACGCGCCTTGCGGTGAATCTGGCAGTACCCAGCTTGATCTTTGTGGCACTTATGCAAACCGAGATACCGGGTCGCGAATTAACCCTGTTCACTCTGGCAGCCGTTGCGGCCCATATGGTGCTGGCCGGTGTGTTCTGGGTATTCGTTCACCTGACAGGGTTAGAACAGCGCACCTATCTGGCACCATTGATTTTTGGGAACACGGGCAATTTGGGCCTGCCGTTGTGTATATTTGCCTTTGGGCAGTCCGGGCTGGGCTATGCAGTGGTTTTTTTGGCCGTTACTGCGTTGTTTTCCTTCACATACGGCATCTATCTGGTCGCAGGGCGGGGAGCGTTCGGCAAGGTCCTGCGCGAGCCGATGGTATGGGCAACGTTGCTGGGCGCCTTGTTCTTGTGGCGAGGATGGAAAACTCCACTATTTGTGACCAATACGCTGGATCTATTGGGTCAGATGGCCGTTCCATTGATGCTGATCACATTGGGTGTGGCCATTGCCCGGCTAAGCGCGCGCAAAATTGGTCAGGCCGTCTGGTTGTCACTTATCAAGCTGATTGTGTGTTTTGGGCTGGGATGGGTTTTGGCGCTTTGCTTCAATCTCGAGGCCGTGGCGTTTGGTGTTCTGGTTTTACAGATATGCACTCCGGTCGCTGTCACATCCTATCTTCTGGCCGAGCGATTTGAGGCCGATGCTGACGCAGTGGCGGGGATGGTCATGGTGTCGACCCTGCTCTCTGTCGCCGCTTTGCCCATTATTCTGGCCATTGTTCTGTAACGAATGTGATTTCATCAAAGCTCAATCTGCGCTAGAATAAAGAAAAAAGGCACGAGGCACATGAGCAGAATTCTTTTCGTACTCTTCGGGGTGCTGCTTTTGGCATCCTGTGGGGGCGGGTCAAAGCAACCGCCCAGCAGATTGAATGACGCGTGCAGCATTGCGCGCGAACGTCCCGACTATATCAAGGCCTTCAAAAGCACCGAGCGGAAATGGGGGGTTCCCATCCACGTTCAGATGGCCACGATCTATCAGGAAAGCCGGTATCGTCACGATGCGCGCACCCCGCACAAATACGTGCTGGGCGTAATTCCGATGGGCCGGCAAAGCAGCGCTTATGGCTTCAGCCAGGCGTTGGACGGGACTTGGGATCAATACCAGCGCGAAACCGGGAAGCGCCGCGCCAAGCGTGACCGCATTCGCGACGCGTCGGATTTCATTGGCTGGTACATGAACAAAAGCTACGAGCGTAACGGCATCCACCCCAGCGACACACGCAACCAGTATCTGGCCTACCATGAAGGTCATACGGGCTATGCTCGCGGAAGCCATAACGGCAAATCATGGTTGCTGAATGTGGCCAGCGATGTGGATGCGCGTGCGCAGCTATATCAGGCACAACTGTCCAACTGCCGTTATTAACAGCAGGCGGATCAGCGGTTTGCTGATCCGCTTCTCGTTCTGGTGGAAAACAGATCCTGATTCAGATTGCCGCCTTCGGTCAGTTGACCCAGAAGAACCGTCGTCTGACCGCCAGTATTGTCATGGATCACCCATTTTCGCAGTTCGACAGGGTCACTGGTAAACATCAGTTCGATCCTGCCATTTTCGGGGCTCTTGGGATCCTGCGCTGTGACAACAGTTGCGGTCCCGTCGAAATCATGGCCAACAACCATATTGGCCTGACCCAGATCGACGTTACGGGCCAGAACAAGTGACAGCGGCGTTCGCCGAAGTGGATACTGCTCGGGCGGCTGGTTGGACTTCGGATCAAAGATCTGAACCGTTCCGGCGCGGGCCAGGACAACGGCACTGTTGGGCGGATCGTATTCGAACCGCATCTTGCCCGGCCGCTGCAACCACAGCTTTCCCGTGCTCAGTGACCCATCGTCGTTCACTTGGGTGAAACTGGTCTGAACCGTTTTCAACTGGTTCAGATAGTTCGAGATTTCGGACAACTGCAGTTTATCTGCAGCCCAGGCCGCAGGCGCGGCGAGTGTCAAAGCAAGGGCAAAGGCAATCTGTTTCATGGCTCACAGATATGTGCTCTGCCCTTGTTATTAAATATCCTATTGTTCGGGGACGAGGATTTCGCGCTTACCGACGTGATTTGCCGACGAAACAACGCCTTCGTCCTCCATTTGCTCAACAAGCCGCGCAGCTTTGTTGTAACCAATGGCAAGTTTCCGCTGAATGTACGAGGTCGAGCATTTGCGATCCTTGATCACAATCGCCACGGCCTGATCGTACAAAGCGTCTTCGCCGTTGGTGTTGCCACCGGTGTTCAGGCCCAGAACGGCGTCGATATTGTCGGCCTTATCTTCGGCCGGGCCATCCAACACCGTACTTACATAGTCCGGCGGGCCGAACTGCTTCAGGTGGTTGACGATTTCCTCGACCTCTTCATCCGAGACAAACGGGCCATGGCAACGGGTGATCTTGGCGCCACCAGCCATATAGAGCATATCGCCCTGCCCAAGCAGTTGCTCGGCGCCCATCTCTCCCAAAATGGTGCGGCTGTCGACTTTCGATGTCACCTGGAACGAAATCCGCGTGGGGAAGTTCGCCTTGATCGTACCGGTGATCACATCGACCGAGGGCCGCTGCGTGGCCATAATCAGGTGTATGCCCGAGGCACGTGCCATTTGCGCCAGACGCTGGATGCAGGCCTCGATCTCTTTGCCCGCGACCATCATCAGGTCGGCCATCTCGTCGACGATGACGACGATATAGGGCATCGCTTCGGGCGCGAATTCCTCGGTCTCGAACATCGGCTCGCCGGTCTCATCATCGAACCCGGTCTGCACCGTGCGGCTGAACATCTCGCCTTTGGCCAGCGCATCCTTAACGCGGCCATTATAACCGGCGATGTTGCGAACGCCCATTTTGGACATCTTGCGATACCGGTCCTCCATTTCGCCCACGACCCATTTTAGGGCCACAACGGCCTTCTTGGGATCGGTCACAACGGGTGACAGAAGGTGCGGGATGCCGTCATAGACCGACAGTTCCAGCATCTTGGGGTCGATCATGATCAGGCGGCATTCGTCCGGTGTCAGCTTATACAGCAGTGACAGGATCATCGTGTTGATTGCCACCGACTTACCGGAACCGGTGGTCCCCGCGATCAGCAGGTGAGGCATTTTGGCCAGGTTCGCCACAACGGATTCACCGCCGATATCCTTGCCCAGCGCCAAGGGCAGAGCTTGGTTGCCATCACCGAAATCACGGCTGGCGAGGATTTCTCGCAAAACCACCATTTCGCGGTTTTCATTGGGCAGTTCGATACCGATGACCGAACGCCCCGGCAATGTCGAAACCCGGGCCGACAGCGCCGACATCGAGCGC
The DNA here is from genome assembly GCF_057221055.1 of Ruegeria sp. HKCCD7181. NCBI lineage: Bacteria > Pseudomonadati > Pseudomonadota > Alphaproteobacteria > Rhodobacterales > Roseobacteraceae > Ruegeria > Ruegeria sp. HKCCD7181. Next base: position 98,219 of record NZ_JBWVBC010000010.1, read on the forward strand.
GCAATATCGTCTGCCAGACCGATCACACGGCTGGCTTTCAGACCAGGCGCAGGCTCCAGTTCGTACATGGTCACAACCGGGCCGGGGCGGACGCTGACGATCTCACCTTTCACGCCGTAATCATCCAGCACGTTTTCAAGCATCCGCGCGTTTTCTTCGAGCGCTTCGTCGCTGAGATGATGGCGCTGAATGGCCGCCGGGTTCGATAACAAGCTCAGCGGAGGAAGTTCGAAATCCGAATGCCTCTCTTCAAACGACAGGGTCGGCTGTGCCTCGGCCTGAGCGCGACGCGACGGTGGCGGAGCGCGGCGCACGGGTTGCGCCACAACAGGTTTACGCGGCTCGGCCACTGGGATTTTCATCGCTTGGCGCGGTTGCTGTGCAGGTTCAGGCGCGTCCTCGAACACGGCCTCATCCTCAAAATCAGGGTCGGACTGATAAGCCTGTGCTGGGTCTGGTTCGGGCGCATAATACGGATCCGAAGCGTCTTCCTTTCCAACCGGTTCCGACCATTCCAGCGCTTCACCTGCAGTCAACGGTGGCTCGGGCGGGAGACCCGTTGCAGTCATCGGAGGTTCCGGCGGCAATTCCCCAGCCTGGCCTGCGTTCAGGATCAGAGGATCTGGTCCCCTGCCCCGCCCTTTTGTCAGCGGTAAATTCGGATCCGGTTCAGGTGTCATTTCACCAGTCGCGACCTTGCGATTGCGCACAGCAGCGGAAATTTTCGAGCGGATACGGTCTTCGCCCGGCATCTCATAAAAACCCTCGACCGGGTTGGGATCGACCAACTCGGGCTCCGGCATGGGTTCTGGTCGGCGGATCAAGGAAGGCATCCGCGCCAACAGGCCGCTTTTCAGAGGCTCGGGTTCGGCTTCCGGTTCTTCAAAAACCGGCTCGGCATAAGCTAATTCGTCTTCAAAAACTGCTTCAGCAGCTTCCAAGCGGGCCGATTTGCGTTCGTCCCATTGCGAACGTCTGTCACGAGCCGCCTGCGCGGTTGCAGACGCCCCCCGACCAAGCAGGTTCATCAATGTATCGTAAGACAGAACAAGCCCCAACAGGAACGCCCGGAAGCCTCTCTGGACATCGTTTTTTGTGAACCCCAGCACAAATACGCCGAGCGCCAGCATACCGCCCGCCATGGCCAGCGACATCAGTTTAACCATGAAGTGCGACGAGATCGGCAGCAGTGTCAGCAGTGCCCCCATGACGGTGTCGCCAAACAACCCGCCCAGCCCAAAGCTGTGCGTAGCCCGCCACGCATCTCCTGGCACGAGGGTCGCCGCATAGACCGAGACAATTGCAATCCAGATCGGGGCAAAGATCAGACGAGCTACGGCACGATCTTCACCAAAATGCCCGGCAAAACGTACACCCCAGCCGATCAGGACCAACGCGATGCTCCAGCTGCCCCAGCCGACGATCATGAACAGCGGCGCCGCGATTGAGGCACCTATCCGGCCCATCCAGTTCTGTACCGGCGCATCCGTCGACACCATCCAGTTTGGATCTTCCGGTGTGTAAGACCAGATCATCGCCGCCGCCGCAAACCCCAGCAGGATCAAGGCGATTCCGATCAATTCCTTGCTGCGCCGTTCAATGGCCGCCTGCGTGGTGCTGTCCAGCAATGGATCGCGTTTGCGCGCGTTTAATGATGCCATTTTGCCCTCGTACCTCACGAATAGATGCAGTCGCGGAGCGTAATCAGCCCGCGCTGCAACTCTTTTTTTGGGGCCACCATTGCGACCCTGATAAATGCTTCGCCCGGGTTCTGCCCCGGATCGCCTTGAGAAAGATATGCACCCGGCAGAACCCGAACACCGGTTTCCTGCCACAACTTCAAAGCCGTTTTCTCGCCGTTTTCGACCGGCAGCCACAAAAAGAATCCGGCTTCGGGCGGCATATAGCCCTGCAGACCGGCGAACACTGTGTCTGCAATGGCGTATTTTTCCTGATAAAGCGCACGGTTTTCGGCAACATGCCCCTCATCTGCCCAGACCTTGGCCGCGGCCGCCTGCAAAGGCGCAGGTAGCGGTGCCCCTGAATAGGCCCGTAACTGCTTGACCCGCCTGATCGTTTCCGGTCCACCTGCAATCAGCCCCGAGCGCAAACCAGCCAGATTTGACCGCTTTGAAAGCGAGTTGAACAGGGTAATACGTTCGGGGTCGGCCCCAAGATCCTGTGCGACAGTCAGAACACCAACAGGTGCTTTGTCGCGATAAATCTCAGAGTAGCATTCGTCAGCGAAAATACGGAAATCGTATTTTTCGGCCAAGCGGATCAACTCGGCCCAATAGTCCCGTGAGGCGACCGCGCCCTGCGGATTGGCAGGCGAACAGATATAGGCCACGGCGGTCCGGTTCAGCACGTCTTCAGGCAGGTTCACGTAGTCTGGCAGGTGGCCCGTCGCGGCTGTGGCCGACACGAAATACGGCTGAGCGCCGACCGAAATCGAAGCGACCATATAGACCTGATAAAACGGATTTGGGCACAACACGATCGGCTGCTGGCCATTTTTCTGTTCAGGGCAAAGTGCCATTGCGGCGTTGTACAACCCTTCGCGCGTGCCGTTCAGGGCCATTACATTGGTGTCTGGGTCCATGGTCACGCCATAACGACGCCTGATCCAGTCCGTGATCGACGTGCGCAGTGCAGGTGAACCTTCGTTCGGCGGGTAGCCCTGAAAATCAGCAGCGTTCTGCATGATCACATCCGTCACCCAGCCCGGAAAATCATGCATGGGGGTGCCAATGGTCATATGAACGACCTCACCGCCCGGTTGGTGATGATCCAAAAGGGCGCGCAGACGCGGGAATGCATATGCCGGTAGGTTCGAAAACCGCTCGGGAAAATTCATAACTACTGCCTCAATGCCGGGATCATTTGCGTCCCGGTTTTCTGGCAGATTACAGGCCGAGCCCCCCTTCGTCCAGACAAAGAGGTGCCGAATCAGGGGATTGTGGCATTCAGGCCAATGCGGTTTCGACGGCTGCACCCAGCCGTAAAAGCACCTCTTCGGACCTTGGATAACCCAGCATCATCAACCCGCAACTTGGTGTTCCGGTGGGCACGGTCAGCGACGCCAGCCCCATCAGATTGCCGATCCGGGTATTGCGCAATGCCAACAGGTTTTCGGTGACGTAGTATTCGTGATCATTCATGAGGCGATCCAGATTCGGTGGTAGAATCGGTGCGGTCGGTGCCAGAACCGCATCGAAACCGACGGTGGCGGCATCCCAAGCGTGGCGGCAGGCTTTAAGTTTTGCCCAGGCCGCCACATAGTCCGGCCCGGATACTTCCTTGCCGATGCGGAATCGTTCGAGGATTTCCGGGTACATCGCATCGGGGTTCGCTTCGATCACATCCCGCCAAAGACCATAGGCTTCGGTCGTGTAAAGGACCCCCGACAAGCCCATCGCCTCGTTCAGTTCTGGCACCTCCAAAGGCACGATTTCGGCGCCGGCCTCCTTCAATTTCTGCAAGGAGTCTTCGTATGCCTTGCGCGGGGCCTCGCGTAAATCGTCCTTTGCGACATTCTGCAGATCAGCAAAACGGCGACCTTTCAGGGTGGCACCCCGCAAGTCAGCCGGGGTGCCACCTTCAAGCAAAGCCAACATATGCGCCGCATCTTCAACCGAACGCGCCAGTGGACCGATCGTGTCAAACCTCAGGCACAGTGGCACCACCCCCTCAAGGCTCAGACGCCCGGCGGTGGTTTTCAGCCCAACCAGATCGTTCCAAGCTGCGGGTATGCGCACCGATCCGCCCGTGTCCGAGCCGATCCCGCAGGCCGCCAGCCCCCAGGCCACAGACGCGCCGGCCCCTGAAGACGAGCCACCCGGAACTGCATCCTCGTCATGGACGCATGGCGGCGTTTCGGTGATCGGGTTCAGCCCGAGGCCGGAAAAAGCCAGCTCACTCATATGCGTTTTTCCCAGACACACGGTCCCCATTGCCGCAGCATTGTGCAATACCAGCGCATCCGCATCAGGCATACGGTCTTTCAACAGGGCCGAGCCTGCCTCGGTCACGGTCCCGGCAGTGTCAAACAGGTCTTTCCAGCTTATCGGAACCCCGTCCAGCAGGGACCGGCGCAGGCCCAGTTTAGCCCGTTCCTGCGCCGCTTGTGCCTCGGCCCGGGCACGGTCGTGGGTAACGCGGGCATAGATCCGATCCTTGTGTGGATGCGCGTCTATGGCGGACAGGTAAGTTTCGGTCAGCTCTACCGGATCAATCTGCCCCATCCCTATGCCGCGACCCAAATCACATGCGGTCATGGTTAGCCAGTCCTGCATCCTGCCCCCCCTCTGGAAATCTGCTTAACGGGACGGTAGCGACAGGACCGCACATGGACAATCCCGAAAGGGGGCGCATATTGCGGGTCATGAAAAAGGCTTCCGATATTTTGATCGTAGGGGGCGGGCTGAACGGACCCGCTCTGGCTCTGGCGTTGGCGCAGACCGGCCACACAGTAACCGTCGTTGATGCACTGGCAGAGAAAGTGCGCAAGAACGCCGCGTTTGACGGGCGTGCCTACGCCTTGGCACTGGCCTCGCAACGGTTGCTGGATGCAGTCGGCGTTTGGGATAGGGTCGCTGAGCATGCTCAGCCGATGCTCGAGATCAAGGTAACGGACGGCCACGCAGGCGCCGGACCATCGCCGTTTTTCATGCATTTCGACCACGCCGAGATCGAAGAAGGCCCTATGGGCTATATGGTCGAAGATCGCCACCTGCGCCGTGCGTTTCTTGAAGCGATGGCCGACGAACAGAATATTACCGAAATCAGCGGCAAGACGGTTGTATCGCAGGAAATCACCTCAGCAGGCGTCGCTTTAACTCTGGATGACGGAACCGCAGTGTCCGGCAACGTGCTGGCGGGGTGTGATGGTCGCCGTAGTGGCACCGCCCAGCGAGCTGGGATCAAACGGACGGGTTGGGACTATGGGCAGACTGCGCTGGTTTGCGCGATCGAACACGAGCTGCCACATCACGGTATCGCACATCAGTTCTTCATGCCGCCAGGCCCTCTGGCGATCCTGCCACTTACCGGCAACCGCAGCTCGATCGTCTGGAGCGAACGAACCGAGACTGCACAGCGCATCAACGCCCTGCCCGAAGCGGAATACCTTCAGGTCCTGCGCCCGCGGTTCGGCGATTTTCTAGGCGATATCAAGTTGCAAGGTGACAGATTCACCTATCCTCTGAACCTGACCATCGCCAACTCCTTTATCTCGGACCGGTTGGCACTGGTCGGAGATGCCGCCCACGGCATGCACCCGATTGCGGGACAAGGCCTGAACGCGGGTCTGCGCGACGTGGGTGCGCTGGCCGAAGTTCTGACCTTGGCGGGGCGCCGGGGTGAAGATATCGGCTCTACTCTGGTGATGGAACGCTATCAGGAATGGCGCCGGTTCGACACGGCATCACTTGCGATGGCGACGGATGTGTTCAACAAGCTGTTTTCCAACGACAATCCGCTTTTGCGCATTGGGCGAGACATTGGAATGGGGATTGTAGGCTCGCTGCCGGGGCTTCGCCGTGGTTTCGTGCGCGAAGCCGCCGGCCTTACCGGAGACCTGCCAAAACTGCTGCAAGGCCGACCGATCTAGTCAAGCTCGCGCGCCTCATCGACCAGCATCACCGGTATGCCGCTGCGGATCGGAAAGGCCAGACCGGCCGCTTTGGACACCAATTCCTGCCGCTCGGCATCGTAATGCAGTGTGGTATGGGTCTGCGGACAGATCAATGCCTCAAGCATATGGCGGTCAAAAGCGTGCTGTGTATCGCTCATTGCAGTTTTTCCTCGTTTGAGCCGCCACGCATGGCAAACTCGATCAATGTTACCAGCGTTTCGCGGCGCGTACGCAGGCATGGGGCCTCGAGCAAGGCCTGCTTGTCCTCGGGTTCAAAATCCAGAAGCATCGACAAGGAGTTGACCAGCAACTCGTCGTCCGCGTCTTTCATCGTATCCCAATCGGTTGACAATTGGCGCGATGAAAAGAACTTTTCCAGCAGGGTCAGGAATCGACTGCGGTTAAAACCATCATCGACCTCGACCTTGCCCAGATCGCGGTCAAACCCCTCCCAGGACACCAGACAGCGGCGATACGGCGTGAAACTGTCCAACTCTGATTTCACGCGGAATCGCGAAACACCTGTCAGTGTGATCAGATAGCGGCCATCCTCGGTTTCCGAAAACTGCGTCACGCGACCGGCGCAACCGATCTGGTGCAGTTTATCTCCATTACTCAGGCACGGATTCGGCTGAACCATTCCGATCAACCTTTCCTGAGTTTTCAATGCGTCGTCCAGCATTTGCAAATAGCGCGGCTCGAAAATATGCAGCGGCAAGCGCGCGCGCGGTAACAGCAGTGCCCCGGGCAAGGGGAACACAGAGACTGTGTCCGGCAGGTCAGCTGGATGCATCATAAATCCGAGTGTAGCCCTGATCGGAGATTAGGCAAATATCATCGAACTCAGCTTGCGTCGGCCGTTCAGTACAATCTGGTCATTGGGCTTGAGTGCGTCAAAGATCGTAAACAGCTGTGCCTTGGCCGCGCCATCGTTCCATTCCCGGTCCCGGCGGAACAGCTCCAGCAGCTGAGAAACGGCCTCTTCCACATTGCCATTGGCATGCAAAGCCTGCGCCAGATCGAACCTGGCTTGATGGTTGTCCGGATCCGCCTCGACCGCCGCAGTCAGCTCACCGACCGGGCCGGCATCCGCGGCCTGTTTGGCCAGCTCCAGCTGAGCGTGGGCCGCTTCGATCTCGGCCGAGGTCGAAATTTCGGCCGGCGCTCCGTTCAGGATCGCCTCGGCCTGATCCAGATCACCCAATGCGATATGAGCACGCACCAAACCGCCATAGGCGCCAGCATGGTTGGCATCTTCGCCCAGAATAGCCGAAAAGGTCTGGGCGGCATCCACGGCGGCACCTTCGGTTAGCATCTCTTCGGCGGCCTGAACGGCATCGTCCAGTTGTTCGCCCGGGCTTTCGCCGCCTGCCGCTTCGATCACGCGATCCACGAACGCTTTTATCTCGGATCCTGGCACTGCACCCTGGAAACCATCGACGGGCTGCCCCTTGTGGAATGCATAGACCGTCGGGATCGACTGAACGCGCAATTGCCCGGCAATCATCTGCGCTTCGTCTACGTTGATCTTGACCATCTTGACCGCACCCTTGGCGGCGGTCACGGCCTCTTCAAGCATTGGGCCCAAAGTTTTACATGGACCGCACCAAGGCGCCCAGAAATCGACGATCACAGGGGTTTCCTGCGAAGCTTCGACCACATCGGCCATAAAGGTGGCCTCGGTTCCGTCCTTGATCAGGTCGGTGGCTGTGGTGTTGTCCGCGCCGTTCAAAAGATCCATTGCATTCACTCTCAGGTTCAATTTTGCGCTCTATATGCAACCGCCCGAGCCAGAAACCAAGGGCGGACTTTTGGTTTACTCTGGTATCAGAGGTCAAACGTCGCAAATACTGGCGCGTGATCGCTAGGTTTCTCCCACCCGCGCGCGTCCCGCAGGATGCGGCTGGAATGCCCAGCATTCGAGATATCTGGCGTCGCCCAGACATGATCCAGCCGTCGTCCCTTGTCTGCTGCATCCCAGTCGCGGGCGCGATACGACCACCAGCTATAGAGCTGACCTTCGGGGATATCCTGCCGCGTAATATCGATCCAGCCACCCGCATCCTGCGTCTCGGCCAGATGCTCAACCTCGATGGGAGTGTGCGAAACGACCTTGAGCAGCTGTTTGTGCGACCAGACGTCATCTTCGCGCGGCGCGATGTTCAGGTCGCCTACCAGAATGGATTTCTCGGGCTTTTCTGCATGGAACCAATCGCGCATATCGGTGAGATAGTCCAGTTTCTGGCCAAACTTCTCGTTTGCTTCGCGATCTGGCACATCTCCCCCGGCCGGAACATAGAAGTTATGGATCGTCACACCGTTTTCCAGCCGCCCCGAAATATGGCGGGCATGGCCGAGCCCGGCAAAATCCTTGTCACCAACTTCCTCCAGTGGCAGTCGCGAAAGGATGGCGACGCCATTATATCCCTTTTGCCCACGCGCGATCATGTGCGTGTAACCCAATGCGGCAAATCCTTCGGTCGGAATCTTTTCAACAGGCGATTTACACTCTTGCAGGCATAGTACATCCGGCGCCTCTTCCTGCAGCAATTTCAGCACGATAGGCTCGCGCAGGCGGACCGAGTTGATGTTCCAAGTGGCAAGGGTGAAAGGCATGTCAGGGGATTCCTCTGTCGCGGTTGGCGCACCCTAACGCGCGTTCCTTCCCAGTTCCACGACAAAAAAAGGCCAGGCCATAAGGCCCGGCAGTCCAACAGGGAGGTACATGTCATAACCCGGACATGCACGGGTTGGGAGTAACCTAAATATAACTACAGAGTATCACTTTGATCCAAGTCAATCCACCTCCGGTCAAGATACCAGACGATATCCGCCGGATTCTGTGACCAAAAGGCGAGCATTTGATGGATCAGGCTCGATCTTCTGACGCAGACGGTAGATATGTGTTTCCAGCGTATGGGTGGTCACTCCGGCGTTATACCCCCAGACTTCGTGCAGCAGGACATCGCGTGCCACAACACCGTCAGTTGAACGGTAAAGAAACTTGAGGATGTTCGTTTCTTTCTCCGTAAGGCGGATTTTGCGGTCATCTTCGGTCATCAGCATCTTCATCGCCGGCTTGAACGTGTAGGGACCCAGAACGAATACCGCATCCTCGGACTGTTCGTGCTGGCGCAGCTGGGCGCGGATGCGGGCCAGAAGTACCGGGAATTTGAACGGCTTGGAGACATAGTCATTCGCCCCGGCATCGAGGCCCAGTATGGTGTCTGCGTCACTGTCATGACCGGTCAGCATCAGAACCGGGCTTTTGACACCCTGTTTCCGCATCAGGCGGCACAGCTCGCGCCCGTCGGTGTCCGGCAGGCCGACATCCAGAATAACCAGATCGTAAATCGCCTCGCGCGCCCGCTCCATTGCGGATTGACCGTCTGACGCTTCGAACACATCAAAGTCCTCGGTCATCACAAGTTGCTCACTAAGCGCCTCGCGCAGGTCCTCGTCGTCATCCACCAACAGGATTTTCTTAAGCTGAGCCATTTACGGTCCTCCTAAACCTTTTCCATCACTTGCGTGCGCAAAAGGCAATCAGCAAGATTTGCTGCAATGGTTTCACGCCCTCGTGTCTGACGCGCAGGAAATGTTTCACATTTTACAGTGATCGGGCTAGGAGAGGGGTCGAACGTTACAGGGTAACACACATGAGTCTTATTCCCGACATCAAGGAACTGCTGGCACGTGCGCGGGCAGATCTGCGGATGGGTCTGCCTGTCGTCCTGACAGACGACACCGGTACCAGCGTACTGGCCCTGACATCCGAGACACTAAGCCCGCAACGTTTAGCCGATCTGCGTGCGTTAGGTGGGCAGCCGGTCGTGGCCATTACCGTGCGGCGGGCAGAAACACTTAAGGCGCGGGCCTATGACGGCGATTTGGCGCGGGTTCTGATTCCAGCGGATGCAGATCACAGTTGGGTACAGGCCATTGCAGATCCGTCCGATGACCTGAATGCGCCAATGAAAGGCCCGCTCATGTCAGAGCGGCAGGGTAACGCCAACCTGCATCGCATCGCCATCGCCTTGGCCAAATCTGCCCGCCTTTTGCCCGCTGCCGTTATCGTGCCCGTCGCGGATGGCCGTGAATTTGCCGCGACAAACGGCCTGACATGCATCGACCACACTCGCGCAGCGCCCCATCTGGCAGACCGAAGCGCACTGCACGAAGTTGTTGCCGCACGTCTGCCAATGGAAGTTTCCGAGGCCGGACGTCTGCATGTTTTTCGTCCCGAAGATGGCGGTGAAGAGCATTACGCCATCGAGATCGGACGTCCGGATCGCGAGAAACCAGTGCTTGCGCGTCTGCATTCAGCCTGTTTTACCGGCGATCTGATGGGCAGCTTGAAATGCGATTGTGGTCCTCAACTGCGTGGTGCGCTGGCTCAGATGGGCGCCGAAGGGGCGGGGGTTCTGCTGTACCTGAACCAGGAAGGACGCGGGATCGGTCTGGCCAATAAGATGCGCGCCTATTTCCTGCAAGATCAGGGGTTTGACACTGTTGAGGCCAACCATCGTCTGGGATTCGAAGATGATGAGCGCGATTTTCGCCTTGGCTCTGACATCCTGAAGTCCCTCGGATTTGGTTCAGTGCGCCTGCTGACAAACAACCCCGCCAAAATCGCGATGATGGAACGCACGGGAATTGCCGTCACTGAACGTGTCCCACTGAAGGTTGGCGAAACCGCACATAACCGGGGATACCTAGCGACTAAAGCCGAAAAATCGGGCCATTTGTTTTGACGCCGGATGATCTGGTTCTGACACCGAAAGGAGTTCGCTTTCTCGGGCGCATCTTTCCCTGTGCGATCGGCAAGGGAGGGTTGAGCAACAACAAGCGTGAAGGAGACGGGGCCACACCAACCGGTGTTCATCGAATTGCCGGATTGCTCTATCGACCAGACCGAATACCCTCCCCTGCCCCTTGGGCCCAAGCTATAGGGCCTCGCGATCTGTGGTCGGATGATCAGGCCGACCCTGAATATAACCGGCATGTTGTTGCGCCATATTCTGGCAGCCATGAAATACTGCGGCGCTCAGATCCATTGTATGATTTGGTTTTGATCACCGATTGGAATTGGCCAAATGCGATTCCCGGCCGTGGTTCGGCGATTTTCCTGCATCAATGGCGGCGCCCGCGTTACCCAACCGAAGGGTGCCTGGCTTTTCGCCGCGATCACTTACACTGGATTGCCCGGCAGGTTGTCCCGCACACGCGGTTAATTATCCCTGAGGTTTGACGCGTTCACCAAAAATGGCGGATCCCACGCGCACATGGGTCGCTCCCAGGGCGATTGCGGAATCGAAATCACTGCTCATACCCATCGACAACCCTGTCAGACCATTTCGAGCGGCGATTTTGGCCAGCAACGCAAAGTGCAGCGACGGTTCTTCATCAATTGGCGGGATACACATTAGACCGCGAACCGGCAGCTCCATGCCTTTGCACTCGGCGATAAATCCATCCGCATCCGATGGCAGAATCCCTGCTTTTTGGTCTTCCTCGCCGGTATTAACCTGAATGAACAGGTCAGGGCAGGAGCCGATCTCCTGCGCCAGCCGAGCAAAGGTTTTGGCAAGTTTCGGGCGGTCCAGCGAATGGATTGCCTCGCATAGCTCCATCGCCTGTCGGGTTTTGTTGGTCTGAAGCGGGCCGATTAGATGCAGGTCGATATTTGCATACCGCTCTTTGAAGGCGGGCCATTTGCCCGCTGCCTCCTGAACGCGGTTTTCACCAAAACAGCGATGCCCCTGTTCCAACACAGCCTCGACCCGATCATTGGGCTGCACTTTGGACACGGCGATCAACTGAACCGAACCTGCGGCGCGTCCGGCCTTGGCTTCAGCTTTGGTTATTCTGTCGGTGATATCTTGCAGCGACATGGGGCCTCTCATTTTGCAGTAGCAGCAGGAAAACACCATGTTGACACAAAAGAAAAGGGCAGGTCCGAAGACCTGCCCTTAAACCTTGCGGTTCAGCTCAACTTAGAAGTTGAAGTTGACACCGAAGTCAGCTTGCAGGGTGCTGTCAGTTGCCAGACCGCGCTCGGACTGACCGATGCCGCCTTTCAGCGATACACCACCACCCAGATCGTGGATGACACCGATGCCGTACTGCTGGTTGTCGTCATCACCCGAACCGTCACCGTAGGCGAAGTTCACGGTTGTTGCCGAGCCAACGTTGTAGGCCAGCGACAGACCGTATGCGGTGCCGTTGCGGGTAGCCAGGTTCACGTCATCGTCCGCGACAAACAGAGTTGCGTTCAGATCACCAAAGTCACCACCCAGGGTCAGGACGGTCAGGCTGCCGCCGCTAGCAGCGGTGCTGTCGTTTTCACCATAGGCCAGAGCTGCGGTGATGTTGTTGAAGGTGTAAGTCGCGCTTACATCCCAACGATCAGCAGATGCAGTCGTGGCTGTGATGGCAGTACCACCACCCGTTAGGGTCGTAGTGATCGCATCACGCTGGTCATACGAAGCGCCGAAAGCAAAATCGCCGACTGCGTACTGGAAGAACACGGCGTTCGAACCTGAACCGGTCGAATCAAACGACAGGAAGCTATAGTCAACACCGGAATACTGACCGATGAAGAATTCCAGACCGGGCTCGTTACCGTAGTAGTTTGCCAAGTTGTCGAACGAACCCGAAACGTTGCCGGCGTCCACACGCAGACCACCGTAAATGGCCGAGAAACGCGCGCCGCTCAGTGTGGCCGCTTTCTGTTCACCCAGGGTTGGGGCGTCGTCGGCCTGAAGACGAACACGAGCCGAGAACTCGACGCCGCCGTCGGTTTCTGTAATCCCGTCGATGTTCAGACGAAAGCGCGAGACCAGAGAAGTATCAGGACCGTCGATGGTCGCTGTCAGAGTGGTCAGCGCAGTACCGGCAGTGTTCACAACCACCCTGGACGCCGTTGCGGAACGATCTTCCACATAACCCAGACCAAAACGACCGTAGCCGCTGAACTTAACTTCGGCCGCTGCAACACTTGCGGTTGCGATCAGAGCGGTCGATGCGAAGAGAACTTTTTTCATCTTGTTTCCCTCGGTTTCAAAGATTTTCTACTCGACACATGCCAGGCACATGTCTCAGCACGGTCACCGTTTCGCTCTTTTTGCCCCCTTTGCGCAAGCTTGCCATAATGCCCGTCCCGTCATTCGGGCCGAATTGGTGCAAGGATGTCACAGTCCGATTTGGCGCGTTCTGTGCTGTCCGCTCACGCCCTTATGTAAAGAATGGGCTTGTTGCAGCACGGGTCCTTGTCTAGGAGTATCACTCGAACGACACACAACAAGTGATACAGGACCTGTCTAAGATGCGCCTGACGACGATTCTGGGTTTTACCATTGTGACGGCCGCCATCTCGGCCTGCGGACAGAATCGGCCACCTCCGGGCGATGCCCGTGCTTTGACTGTCGATGGCAGCTCAAGCGAAGAGCGTGAGTTGAACGATGCAGATCGCAGCACGATCTGGGACGTGTTTGGGCCGGACACTTCAGAACAGGTGACTCAGGTAAACCGGTATCTGTGGGCGGCATCGCTGGATGTGCTGAATTTCTTGCCGGTTCAGGAGATCGACCCGTTTACTGGTGTAATCGTAACCGGTTACGGCAAACCGCCGGGTGGGGGGCGCTCTTATCGTGCCACGGTTCACATAAGCGATCCGGCACTTGCGGCACGGTCACTGTCCGTTTCCTTGCTGACCAGCGGTGGCGCTCCGGTCAGCGCTTCGACCACCCGCGCGGTCGAAGACGCGATTCTCTCGCGGGCCCGTCAACTACGCATAGCTGACAACAAGCTCTAGCAACCCGCATCAATTCACAATATTACCACGCCGGGTTCATGCCCGGCGTTTTCATTACGAAGGACCGCAGGATGTCGCGTTATTCGGCCACCGAAATCGAAGCAAAATGGCAAGAAGCCTGGAACAAGGCCGGGATTTTCACTGCCAGCCACAAGGCGGACAAGCCGAAATACTACGTGCTTGAGATGTTCCCCTACCCGTCTGGCCGAATCCATATGGGGCATGTGCGCAACTATACGATGGGCGACGTGATCGCGCGGCACAAGCTGGCCACCGGGCATAACGTGCTGCACCCGATGGGCTGGGATGCGTTCGGGATGCCGGCGGAAAACGCCGCGATGGCCATAGGCGGCCACCCCAAAGACTGGACCTACGGCAATATCGCCGACATGCGTGGGCAGATGAAGCCGCTGGGCCTGTCGATCGATTGGTCTCGTGAATTCGCCACCTGTGACCCGGAATACTACGGCCAACAGCAGGCGTTGTTCATGGATATGCTCGAGTCCGGGCTGGTTTACCGCAAGAACGCCGTGGTGAACTGGGACCCGGTCGACATGACCGTTCTGGCCAACGAACAGGTGGAAAACGGCCGCGGCTGGCGCTCGGGCGCGTTGGTCGAGCGCCGCGAGCTGACCCAGTGGTTCTTTAAAATTTCGGACTATTCCGAAGAATTGCTCGACGCGCTGGACACATTGGACAACTGGCCGGCCAAAGTGCGGTTGATGCAGGAAAACTGGATCGGCAAGTCGCGCGGGTTGCAGTTTGCATTTGATCGCACCGATGGCGAAGAGCCCATTACCGTTTATACGACCCGCCCGGATACGCTGTTGGGGGCATCGTTTGTTGGCATTTCACCGGACCACCCGATTGCCAAGCAACTTGAGGCTAAAAACTCAGAAGTAGCTGAATTCGTTGCGGAATGCCGAAAAGGCGGCACCACGGAAGAAGCCATCGAAACGGCTGAAAAGCTGGGATATGACACCGGTATTCGGGTCAAGCACCCACTGGACCCGAATTGGGAACTGCCGGTCTGGATCGCCAACTTCATCCTGATGGATTACGGCACCGGCGCGATCTTTGCTTGCCCGGCCCACGACCAACGCGACCTGGATTTCTGCCGCAAATACGGCCTGCCCGTGGTCGATACATTCTTTGCGCTGGATGACGACACGCCGGTCGACAAGATCGCCTTTGTCCCGCCAAAAACCGAAAACGTCCGCTGGGTGAATCATTTTGCCGGTCTGACCGAGGCCACAGGCGACGAGGCGATCGACGCCACGGTCGACTTTGCCGAAAAAGCGGGCTGGGGCGAAGGCGTCACCAAGTACCGCCTGCGCGACTGGGGGTTATCCCGTCAACGCTACTGGGGCTGTCCGATTCCCGTTGTGCATTGCGATTCTTGCGGCGTAGTACCTGAAAAGAAAGAAAACCTGCCGATCCGCTTGCCTGACGATGTCACGTTCGACAAACCGGGCAACCCGCTGGATCGTCACCCGACATGGCGTGATTGCGCCTGCCCGTCCTGTGGCGCCCCGGCCAAGCGTGAAACCGACACGATGGACACATTCGTCGATTCGTCGTGGTATTTTGCCCGTTTCACTGCTCCACACGCGGAAACGCCCACAGATCTGGCCGAGGCCGAATACTGGATGAATGTCGACCAGTATATCGGCGGCATTGAGCATGCGATTCTGCACCTGCTTTATTCTCGCTTCTTCGCACGGGCGATGAAGATTACCGGACACCTGCCGGAAAAAGCCATCGAGCCCTTCGATGCGCTGTTCACGCAAGGCATGGTGACGCATGAAATCTATCAGACCCGCGACAACAAGGGCCGGCCGGTCTATCACCTGCCCGAAGAAGTCGAAGACGGTAAACTCAAGGCAACCGGCGAAGCGGTCGAGATCATCCCCTCGGCCAAAATGTCGAAGTCCAAGAAAAACGTGGTCGATCCGGTCAGCATCATCTCGGCCTTCGGCGCCGATACTGCGCGCTGGTTCGTTCTGTCCGATTCGCCGCCAGAGCGGGATGTTGAATGGACCGCCGCAGGGGCTGAGGCTGCGTTCAAACACCTGAACCGGGTGTGGAACCTTTGCGACAAAATCGGTGCAATGGCCCCTGACGCAAAAGGCGAAGGGGATCAGGACTTACTGCGCGAGATGCACAAGACAATCCGCGACGTGACCCTCGGCGTTGAAAGCTTTGGCTTCAACGCGGCCATCGCAAAGCTCTATGCGTTCACCAATACGCTGGCAAAATCCAAAGCAGGAGCCGCAGCCCAGAAGCAGGCGATCAAAACACTGGCGCAGCTGATGTCACCGATGACACCGCATCTGGCCGAGGATATCTGGGCACATCAGGGCGGCGAAGGCTTGGTGGCGGTTGCCTCGTGGCCGGTCGCGGATGAGGCAATGCTGATCGACGATACCGTCACGTTGCCAATTCAGATCAACGGCAAGCGTCGCGCGGAAATCAGCGTGGCCAAGGATCTGGACAAGGCCGAGGTTGAAAAAATCGCGCTCAGCACCGAAGCTGTGCAAAGAGCGCTGGATGGTGTAGCGCCCAAGAAAGTGATTGTTGTCCCGGGCCGGATCGTAAATGTCGTCGTTTGATCGCAGAACCCTATTGTTCATGCCGCTGGCTTTGGCTGCTTGCGGCTTTGAGCCGGTTTACGCCCCCGGCGGCTCGGGCTCTGCTTTGTTTGGCAAGGTCGCGGTATCCGAGCCGAACACGACCGAAAGCTTCCTGCTGGTGCGAAATCTAGAGCATCGGCTGGGTCGCAGCGCCGAATCCAGCAGCGATTATAAGCTGAACGTGAATGTTTCGACCGTCACGCGGGCAGCGGCGATCACCACATCGAACGAGACAAATCGTTATACGATCGACGGGCGCGCCAGATACTCCCTTTTGTCGAACGAGACCGGCCAGGTCGTCACCTCGGGCAATGTGATTGATTTTGTTGGGTATTCAGCGGCAGGCTCGACCGTTTCGACACTTGCGGACGAGCGCGCCGCCAAGGAACGGCTGATGGTCATACTGTCGGATCAGATTGTTACCCGACTCTACGCGGCACCGGGCCTGTCCTCATGAAACTCAGCCCGCGCGAGGCCGAAGGGTATTTCGCCAAGCCGGACGCAAGCAAAACCGGGCTGCTGATTTATGGTGCCGACGCAATGCGGGTCGCGCTGAAGCGACAGCAGGTTCTGACGGCTCTTCTTGGCCCGGGCGCCGAGGAAGAGATGCGACTGACGCGAATGCCCGGCGCCGAATTGCGCGGTGACCCGGCCCAATTGCTGGACGCGGTCAAAGCGGTCGGATTTTTTCCCGGTCCCCGCGCGGTGTTTGTCGAAGATGCTACCGATGTTGCGGCCCCGGCAATTCTTGCGGCGCTAGAGGATTGGATACCCGGCGATGCGCAGATCATCGTGACAGCCGGACAGCTCAAACCCAGTTCCAAGATTCGCAAAGGCTTCGAAAGCCATCCTGATGCTTTCGCAGTTGGCATCTATGACGACCCGCCTTCGCGCGCAGAAGTTGAACGAGTTCTGACACAGACCGGGTTGCAGAATATCCCGCGCGATTCCATGTCGGCGCTGAGCGAGCTGGCCGTTAGCCTCAGCCCCGGAGACTTTGCGCAGACCATCGAGAAACTGTCGCTATATAAGCGTGGTGACTCATCCGAGCTTGGCATTGACGATATCGAAGCCTGCGCGCCGCGTTCGACCGAGGCTGCACTGGATGACGTACTGAACGTCGTCGCAGAAGGTCGCGCGGGCGAGATCGGACCGCTTATCCGGCGGTTGCAGGCGCAAGGCACCAACGGCGTGACCCTGTGTATTGGCGCAACGCGCCATTTTCGCACACTCTACGCATGCGCGTCCCACCCTGGCGGGGCCGCTCAGGGGATTGGGAAACTACGTCCTCCGGTTTATGGCAAGAGACGCGATCGCATCCTGCGCCAGGCGCAAGGCTGGGGCGCACCGAAGCTGCAGACTGCCCTGACGGTCCTGACGGATACCGATCTTTCGTTGCGCTCGGCTGGGCAAACCGCACCCGCCATGGCGCTGGTCGAGCGGGCGATGATCCGGCTGGCCATGCTGGCGCGCAACGGTTAACCGGCGCCTTTTTGGTCCAACCATTCCGCCGCGGCGCGCCCTGCCCAGCGACCGGAGGCCAGACATGCGGTCAGCAAGTAACCCCCTGTCGGAGCTTCCCAATCCAGCATTTCGCCGGCGCAAAATACGCCGGGCAGCGCAGTCAGCATCAATCCACTGTTCAACGCGCCACGCATTACCCCTCCTGCAGTCGAGATCGCCTCGTCCATCGGCCTTAGACCGGCGTGGTGAATTGGCAGTTTCTTCAAAACCTGAGGAGGCGGCTGCGGCAATGCCGAGCTTTTGGTCATTTCATGAAACAGAGCGATTTTCTGAGGCGACAGACGTAATCCGCTTTTCAGCCAACTCGTCAGTGACGCCTTGGGTTTCCTGGCCGCAAAGCGTGCTTGCAAGGTTTCTAGCGTCAGGTCCGGGACCAGATCCGCGAATAGGGGCTCACCTGATCGCAGAGCCGGGGTCAGCGGATACAGCCCGCCGCCCTCTAGACCCTTTAAGGAGATCACGGCTTCTCCGCGACTTTCCAATTCACCAGCGGACCAGCTGACGGACTTGAGCGCTGCGCCGAAATGCGGCTGCATGTGATGGCTCCATTTTACAGTCAGAGCCGAGTTCGCCGGGGCAAAAGCCGCAAGAGAAACACCCTTTTCTTCCAATATCCCGGCCCAGGCTCCGTCCGAGCCCAAACGCGCCCAACTGGCGCCGCCCAAAGCCAGGATCGTTGTTTCTGCTGTTACACGCTGTATACCGTCTGGTGTTTCAAAGGTCAGGGTCGAACCGTCCCAACCGGTCCATCTCCAGCGCGTTTTGACTTGCACACCCTGTTGATCCAACCGCGCAAGCCAAGACCGCAACAGGGGTGAAGCCTTCATCGCTTTGGGAAATACGCGCCCTGTCGATCCGGTGAACAAATCCTGCCCAAGCGCGCGTGCCCAGACTTGAATGGCCTGCGAATCCAGATCGGAAATCATCGGGCGCAACCAATCCGCAGCCTCTCCATAGGCGGCCATCATGGCATCCAACGGCTCGTCCTTGGTCAGGTTCAGTCCTGATTTCCCGGCCATCAGGAACTTGCGCGCAACGGACGGTTTCGCTTCGGCTACCAAAACATCGTGACCGGCTGCGGCAAGTTGTTCAGCCGCCATCAAGCCGGCGGGTCCTGATCCGATCACCATTGTCTGCGCCATTGATGTCCCCTTGCGTTATCCACCCATCGGCGCAACCCTGCCGTGATGACCACCAGCGATCCAATCTGCCCCTTGTGTGACCGGCCTATCCCCGACGGGGGCGGCAGCCTGCACCATCTGATCCCAAAACTCAAAGGAGGCAAGGGCGGACCGACTGTTCTGTTACATCAGATCTGCCACAAAGAGATCCATGCGACCCTGACCGAAGCCGAATTGGCGCGCAGCTTCCACACGGTCGAGGCCCTGCGCACCCATCCCCGGCTTGAAACGTTCCTGAACTGGGTTCGCAAACGCCCGCCCGGTTTCCGCTCGAAAGTACCGGGCAAACGGCGCGGGCGATGATCAGGCAGCGAAAATCGGATCAGTCAAACCCTCGACCTCGATCCCCTGGTAGTCGGGCACTGGGGCGAATTGAGCGTCGGCAATGTGCTGGAATTCCAGCGTCGTATAAGGGCGCTTCCATAGCCACTCGCGGTTTTCCACCGCCCACAAATCCGGGTTCGGCGGTGTTTCCCCAGTCAACGCATAGAAATGCAGATCAAACCCATAGGGTGCCACGTCCTGCATGGACAACAACCGCATTCCCAGCGACCGGCAAGCCGCGTCCTCAGCTGCGATGTCACCGGTGCGCAGTGTGATCTGACCAATACAAGCTTTTGCGAAAGGGGCCTCGGGTGATGAAACATCAGCGGGCCGGTTACCCTCAAAATCATGTTGTAGCAGTTCGATGGCAAAGCCTTCAGGATCGCTGAGATGGCACATATAGCCGATATCCAGAAACTGCTTCGGGGCGCTGACTGCTACACCCAATCGGCGCAAACACGACGCGGCCGCGTCGACATCTGGTAGGGTAACTCCGATCTTCCAGTAACGCTGACCTCTGTCCTGCGAATACCCGCCCCCACCCGGCACCAGCAACAGGTCTGAGTCCTGTCCCCGATAGCCAACGCGGCAAGCGTCGCCCTCGGCCCGGACCGTCATACCCAACGCGTCACGGTAGAATTTGGCCAAAGCCTCCGGGTCGGCCACACGCAGCTTCAGCGCAGAAATCCTCATCGACACAGGTCCGCTATTCCCTCGGCAATCTCTGGTTCGGCACCGAGGCTGTCGGCCACGAGATCGCGGGCGGACTGCATCAGCGCATCGGGTTCAACAACACGGTCAACCAAACCAAAATCATAGGCTTCTGCAGCAGTGATCTTTTGCCCGGCCATCAGGATTAACTTGGTTCGTGACGGTCCAATCAAGGCAGACATGCGTTTGGGATCAGAGGGTTGGGGAAGGAATCCCAGTTTCATCACGGGATAGAAGATTTTGGCGGACGGCACAGCAATCCGCAGGTCGCAGGCCAGAACCATCCCGTTGGCTCCGCCGGCCAGCGTTCCATTCAGCGCCGCTACTGTCAGACAGGGCAGCGCAGCAATGGCACCGGACAGCGTTTCCCACAAGTCCGACATCGCAAGCCCCGCGCGGGCTTCGTTCAGATCGGCCCCGGCGCTGAAAACACGGCCCGTGCCCGTCAGAATCAGCGCCCGGGCGTCCACGGCCGCCTCAGCAATCGCTAGCAATTCCGTCAGCATCGCGCCGGTCAGCGCGTTCGCCTTTTCGGGGTTATTGAGGGTGACCGTCCAAAGGCCGCCCTCTTTCGTCAAATCAATCACGTCAAGCCAACTATTTGGCGAATGTCCTCACGCCGCAGAGAAATCTCCGTCCCCAAAAACTCGTCGGCATCCGATGAACACATCCAAAGCAACG
This sequence comes from Ruegeria sp. HKCCD7181, assembly GCF_057221055.1. Classification (NCBI taxonomy): domain Bacteria; kingdom Pseudomonadati; phylum Pseudomonadota; class Alphaproteobacteria; order Rhodobacterales; family Roseobacteraceae; genus Ruegeria; species Ruegeria sp. HKCCD7181. The sequence goes on from NZ_JBWVBC010000010.1 coordinate 118,724, forward strand.
CCCGCGCAGGCCAGTCGGCCGGAATGTGATCATCCCAATCCAGCTGGCTTACGGGATTGATCCCGCTGGCCTTGATCACACGCTGCATGTCCGTGGCGACCGTGCCCGGAGACAGCCCCATAGCTCGAATGCCGTGATGTGCTTCTTCCAGATGCAGGCACTCGGTCAGCATCTTGGCCCCGGCTTTCGACGCGCAATAATGGCTCCAGGCCTCAACTGGATTCGACGCCGCCCCTGATGATATGGTCAGCACGGTTCCGCCGCCGGCTGCACGCATCACGGGAAGCGCGGCGCGCATACCGTAGAAAATACCCTTTAGGTTTATGTCGATCGCCGTGCTCCACGCAGCGACATCGGCGTTGGACATATGGAAGATGGGATCGATCACCCCTGCATTGCCGATCAACACGTCAAGGCCACCAAACCGGTCAACGCAATCAGCAACAACCTGTTCAACCTGAGCAAAATCGCTGACGTCACAGGCCAGTGCCATGGCGTTTTCCCCCAGTGCTGCAGCCAATGATGCTATTTGGTCGCTACTGCGCGCCACCAACACCACATTGGCCCCTGCTGCGGCAAATACGCGCCCCGCTTCAGCGCCGATCCCTCGACTGGCGCCAGTGATAAGTACGGTTTTACCTTTCATTCGCTCCATCTAATCCTTTTAGTTTGAAATCAGGTAAAGTCGTACAGCGCAAAGGGGGAATTGGTCCACCCCTTGCCCCTTGACGATGGTGGCCACAAACACGACCATGCCGAAAAATTGATAGAGAAGGGTTCTCTTATGTCTGTTTTCCTCCGCCGCAGCTGCGGTGCAGCCATGGCTTATGCCGTCGTCGCCCATGGCGCTTTCGCCGATGTGACTGCCGATGATGTCTGGGCCGATTGGAAGGCCTATCTGGCAGGCGTGGGCTACACCGTCTCCGGAGACGAAAACGTATCGGGCAATATCACCACGATTTCGAACATGACCATGTCACTGGCGGTACCAGATACTGACGAGCAGATTAATGTCGTTATTCCAGAAATGACATTGACGGAAAACGGCGATGGCACTGTTGGCATTGGCTTTCCCGAAAGCTATCCGATCACGATTGCCGGAGACACAGAAGGCGAGCCCTTCAAGGCCGAGCTGTTGTTTACCAATGAAGCGCTGGACATGGTCGTTTCGGGCACACCGGAAGAAATGACATATGACTACTCAGCCGCAAGCATGGGGTTGGGTCTGACATCAATCGAGTTTGACGGCGAAACCATCCCGAAAGATATTCTCGACCTGAACCTCAAGATTAGCAACGTGGCGGGCTCATCGCTGATGAAGATCGGTGAAGATCGCAACATCACGCAGAAGTTCACAGCTGACAACATCACGTACGACGTTGCCTTCGATGATCCTGAAAGCGACGACACCGCCCGGGTCAAGGGCAACCTGGATCAGTTGACCTTTGAGGGCGACAGCCTGATCCCGGCCGAAATCGATCTGGAGAACGTACAGGGCTTTTACGATGCAGGCTTTGCCGCGTCAGGGATATTCACCTATGGTTCCGGCAATACGGAAATGGCCGGCACCGCGGAAGGTGAAGCATTCTCATTGGGCAGCGACTCGAAAGGCGGGCGCTTTGCTGGCAGCATAGACGCCGAGCGTATCGTCTATGATCTCGAGCAAAACAGCTCCAAAGTCGCTGTTACCACGGCTGATCTGCCTTTCCCGATTGAAATTGCCATGGAAAATGCCGGTTTGAAATTCGAGTTTCCGGTTCAGGCGTCCGAGGAAATCCAGCCTTTCGGTTTCGCCATGAACCTCACCGATTTCACCATGTCCGACGTACTTTGGAGTATTTTCGATCCAGCGGGCGCACTGCCTCGCGATCCCGCCACCATTTCGCTGGATACAAGCGGCACCGCCAAGGTATTGGTCGATTTCATGGACCCGGAATCGGTTGAAACGCTTGAAACCGGCGATGTCACGCCCGGTGAACTGCATTCCCTGAAAATCAATGAGCTGATTGTCTCGTTGGTGGGCGCGAAGCTGACCGGGAACGGTGATTTCACCTTCGACAACTCCAACACCGAAGCGTTTGACGGAATGCCCGCCCCTTCCGGCGAAGCAAACCTGCAGTTGGTCGGCGCGAACGCTCTGATCGACAAGCTGATTGGAATGGGGCTTGTGTCTGAAAACGACGCCCTTGGCGCGCGGATGATGATGGGCCTGATGGCTGTTCCCGGCGAAGAGCCGGACACGCTGAATTCAAAAATCGAATTCACCGAAGACGGGCAGATCGTGGCCAACGGTCAGCGCATCAAGTAATCAAAATGCTGGGAAAGGCGGCCTGGCGGCCTTTCCCAATCAATTCCCGCCATTGCGACGCTCGGACACTGCACGCTTTTGAGCCGTGGGTCTTGCGACGCGGGCGGTCCGGGGCTAGGTCCAGATTAACCAGACCGGAGGCCACATGACCCGAACACCCGAAGAGATCAGCCATCACCTGCTGGACGCGGCCCGCAACGCGGGGGCCGAGGCAGCGGACGCCATCGTGATCGACGGGTCTTCGGTTTCCGTCGATGTACGTGGCGGTGCGCTCGAGCATGCCGAACGGGCCGAAGGAACCGATCTGGGTTTGCGCGTATTTCTGGGCAAGAAGCAGGCAATCGTCTCCAGCTCGGACAGCAGCGCCGAAACACTAAGAGCAATGGCCGAACGCGCGGTTGCCATGGCCAATGAAGCGCCCGAAGACCCCTTTACCGGCCTCGCGGACGCAGATCAGTTGATCACCGATTGGGACATGGAGGCGCTGGAGCTGTTCGATCCGACCTCCGAACCCAGCGCCGAGGCCCTGATGCAGGATGCGTTAGAGGCTGAATCGGCTGCTCTGGCGGTAAACGGTGTGACACAGGTTTCGGACGCGGCGGCGGCTTACGGCACCCATCGCGTCCACCTTGCAGCAACGAACGGATTCTCGGGCGGCTACGCGCGGACCAGCCGATCTACATCCTGCGTGGCGATCTCGGGCGAAGGTACAGGGATGGAGCGTGACTATGACGGCGACAGCCGCAGTTTTCAGTCCGACCTGCGTAGCCCAACCGAAATCGGCCGAACCGCCGGAGAACGTGCGGTTGGGCAAGTTGGCGCGCGCAAGCCTGCGACCGGCAGTTTTCCGGTTCTGTTTGACGAACGCATCTCATCCTCACTGATCGGGCATTTACTGGCGGCCAGCAACGGTGCCGCGATTGCGCGCGGGGCCTCATGGCTCAAGGATTCGCTAGGCCAGCAGGTGTTGCCCGAGCAGCTGTCGCTGATTGAAGACCCCCACCGTCCGCGCATTTCCGGCTCGCGCCCGTTTGACGCTGAAGGCCTGCCGACGCGCCGCCGTGCGATTGTCGAAAACGGAATACTGACCGGGTGGACGCTGGATCTGTCGAGTGCACGCAAACTGGGCATGGCCTCAACCGGAAACGCGGCACGCGGCGTGTCCGGCCCACCGTCCCCGAGCAACTGGAACCTGAGTCTCACGCCTGGAAACCGCAGCCGCGACGACCTGATGCGCGACATGGGCACCGGGCTGCTTGTGACATCGATGATTGGATCTACGATCAACCCCAATACCGGCGATTATTCACGCGGGGCTTCGGGGTTTTGGATCGAAAACGGCGAAATCAGCCATCCGGTTAACGAATGCACCATCGCAGGAAATTTGCGCGACATGCTGATGCGGATCATCCCGGCCAACGACGCGCGTACTTATCTGTCACGCGTGGTGCCCTCGATCCTGATCGAAGGGATGACACTTGCCGGCAACTGATCTGCCTCTACTGATCGAAGCCGCGCTTGAGTCGGGCAGGATCGCGACCCGGTACTCGGGCCCTCAGGCACAGCGCTGGGACAAACCCCAAGGCGCGGGGCCCGTGACCGAGGCCGACCTGGCCGTAAACGCGATGCTGGAACGCGACCTTCAGGCCGCGCGCCCAGATTATGGCTGGTTGAGCGAAGAGACCGAGGATTCCCCTGACCGGCTTTCCCGCGACAAGGTGTTTATCATTGACCCAATCGACGGCACCCGCAGCTTTGCCGAGGGCGCGCGGACTTGGGCTCATTCTCTGGCTGTCACTGAGAACGCAGAAGTGACCGCAGCCGTCATTTACCTGCCGATGCGCGATCTTCTTTTTGCGGCGGCCAAAGGTCAGGGTGCCACGCTGAACGGGGCACGGATCCACGCCTCGCCGCCCACTTCGTTGCAAAACGCTGAAATCCTCGCTGCAAAACCCAACCTTGACCCTAGGCACTGGAAGCTGGGCAACGTTCCGGACTTCAAACAAGCTTATAGACCCTCGCTGGCATATCGCATGGCATTAGTCGCGCAAGGTCGGTTCGACGGCATGTTAACCCTGCGCCCAAGTTGGGAGTGGGACATTGCCGCGGGTGAACTAATCCTGCGCGAGGCTGGCGGGCTATGTACAGATCGTTTGGGGCGGGCATTACAGTTCAACAACACCCATCCCCGCCTTAACGGAGTAATTGCTGCCGGCCCCGCCCTGCACGCGCAAGTTCAAGCTTTGCTTGACCCGAATGGCTCTGGAATCCCAGCATGAGCAAGCCACGTTCACTCAGCCTCGCGGCTTACCGGGTATTGTCCTGGGGGGTCCAGCAAAATGGCAAGACCGTCGCGACTCCGCGGCCGGATGGCGAAGTTCTATGGGTTCACATCGACTCTCAGGACAGGCTGCGAGTGGTCGATGATGTCTGCCGCCGAATACTATCCGCGCGGCCAGGGCTGTCCCTGCTTTTGACGGCGCCGCCCGACGCGGATCTGACCAGATGGGATGACAGCGTTGCACCAGTGGTCAGCCTGCCTGCGGAACAGACAGGAGCCGCACGCGGATTTCTGGAACACTGGTGCCCGGACATGGGGATCTGGGTTGGTGGTGGCTTGATGCCGAATGTCATCACGCGCGCAGAGGAACGGGGTATCCCCCTGATCCTGATTGAAGCCGGGCTGGATACCAAAATTGCACGCGGCGGACGCTGGTTGCCTGACATAACACGCTATACGCTGGACTGCTTTCGTCAGATATTGGCCCCGAATGACGAGATCGCACGCCAGATCAGGCGTCTGGGTGTCACCTCGACCAAAGTGACTGTCTCACCCCCGCTGCGGATTAGTTCAACCCCTAGCCCCTGGCCCGAAGACGAGCTTATTGAAACCAACCACGCATTGGCAGGCCGACCCGTCTGGCTGGCGGCATGGGTGAAGGACAAGGAATTCATTTCGGTCCTGAGCGCCCACCGACAGGCGCTGCGGATGCTGCCACGCCTTGCGCTTGTTTTGCATGTTGCAGACCTTGCCGAGGCTGCTCCGTTGCAGCGACGGCTCGAATCCATGGACCTGCGGTGTGCGAATTGGGATGACGGCCAGCCAATCGAGGACACCACACAGGTGATCTTATCCGCCGAAGCTGAGGATCTGGGGCTTTGGCATCGCGTGTCGTCCGTGACATTCATGGGCAGCTCGCTGGAACGCGGCGCGGGCGGGCGCAATCCTTTAACCTCAACCGCATTGGGGTCAGCAGTCGTCCATGGACCCTTTGTGCACAGGTACAAGGACAGTTATGACAAGCTCGATCAAGCGGGTGCAGCACTGACCGTTAGGTCCGCCACTGAATTGGGCGATGCGGTTGTTGAAGTACTCGCACCGGACCGCTGCGCTGATATGGCATTGTCAGGATGGCAGGTGGTGACTGAAGGCGCCACACAGACCGATCAAATGGTAGACATGGTCTTGGACATTTTGGACCAGCGGAGAGCCCAAGATGCGCGCACCTGACTTCTGGAACACAAAACCTGATCAGCTTGATCTGCGGGCGCGGCTATTGGCACCTTTGGGTCGGCTCTACGCAGCGGCCACCGCGCGACGCGTTGCGTCCGAACAGGGTTTCGTGCCTGGAATACCAGTGATCTGCGTAGGGAACCTGAATGCCGGAGGCACCGGGAAAACCCCGACCGTGATCTGGGTTTTGGAACAATTGCGGGACAACTGGCATCGCCCGCATGTGGTCACGCGCGGCCACGGCGGATCGCTGGAAGGCCCTATACAGGTTGACCCTCGGGTTCACACCACGGCGCAAGTTGGAGACGAACCGCTATTGCTCGCGGCCTTTGCCGAAGTCTGGGTGGCCAAGGACCGCGCTGCCGGAGCGCAGGCCGCGGCAAAAGAGGGTGCTACGGTGATCGTTCTGGACGACGGGTTTCAAAATCCCTCGGTCACAAAGAATTTCTCGATTCTCGTCGTGGATGCGGCGCGCGGATTCGGAAACGGTCTGTGCCTTCCCGCTGGCCCCTTGCGTGAGCCTGTTTCGGCAGGACTTGAACGGGCTGACCTTGTCCTTTCGCTGGGTGACGCTGACGCTCAGACCGGATTCGCCGAAACCTGGAGCGACTGCCTGACCGTCCCACATGCGACCGGTGAAGTCCGACCTCTGCAAACCGGTATGGACTGGAGCGACACTCCGGTTCTGGCTTTTGCCGGTATCGGCTATCCGGAAAAGTTCTTTCAAACCTTGCGCGCAGAAGGTGCGACGTTGCTACGAGCCGAGGCGCTGGACGATCACCAACCACTGACTCCGGCCCTGATGACTCGTCTGGAGAATGAAGCCAAAATCCTGAAGGCACAGTTGGTCACCACAGAAAAAGACGCAGTTCGCCTGCCCGCCACGTTTCGCCATAAGGTGATCACATTGCCGGTTCGTCTGAACGTGAACGAAAAAGACAGGGTGAACGAAATGCTTACGCAGGTCGCGCCGTCCCCCTGATCCGGGGATGCCGGCTGGCCCCGACGAGGCCGGCCAGAGAAGCTATCAGCTGCCGAGTTCGTCTTCGATCAGCTTTTTGAAATCTTCGTAAGACTGGTTTTCAACCTTCTTGCCGTTGACGATGAACGACGGAGTCGCCTGAATCCCGTCACGCTCGGCGTTTTCCTGATACCAGGCAACCAGCGTCTGCGCGCGGGTTCCGTCCTGCAGACAGGCGTCCAGCTGGTCGTTGTCGATACCGGCCAGGCGTCCGAGCTTGCGCAATTCATCCACGATCTCGGCTGGGCCACCTGCTTTGGTCCATTCCGACTGACCTTCATAGACCAGATCGGTGATGCCAAAGAACTTTTCGGGCCCGGCACAACGCGCCACCATTGACGCCCACAGGCCATAGCGATCGAAATAGACTTCACGATAGGTGAATTTAACCTTGCCGGTGTCGATGAATTCTTCCTTCAGCTGCTTGAACGGCCCCGTGTGGAAATTCGCGCAGTGCGGGCAGGTGTAGGATGCGTACTCGATGATTTCGACCGGCGCGTCCTCGGCCCCCTGCACCATTTCGACGATGGTCGAGGTGTCCAGGTCAGCCTCTTGCGCCTCGGCGCTGCTAATCAGCGGATAGGCGGGGTTGGAATTTGACAGCGTCAGCCAATAGCCGCCAGCGGCTACGGCGACAGCCGCACAGATTACGGTTGCAATACGGCTCATTACTCAGCCCTTTCTCAGAGTTTCTGCTTGGATAAAACGTTGCGGCCCAGACGTTCAAGAGCTGCGCGCAAATCTCCGTCAAGGACATCACGCGACACATTGTCTGCCTCGGCTACAATTTCAGGTGGTATCTCGGGTTTCGCTGGTTTCGGCTTGTGTTCGAAACTGGCCTGCCCCTCGGCAAATCCGGTCGGAGCGGTCTGGGTGATGCGTACACGGCTGATCGCATTGAAGCCATAAACCGCATTGACCTTATCGCGCAGCTGATCCTTTTGCATTTCCAGCATCGGAGCCTGCGGCCCGGTCGTCAGCACAGTCAACGTCGCGCCAAACCCGCCCTTGCCATAGCCCACCTTTACCGGGCGGGCGATTGTGGCGATGTCTTGCCCCACGATCTCGGCCCAATGGGTCAGAAGACGCGATACGGCAAACCCACGGCTTTCGCCGGCACGCCGAATTTGGTCGTTCAGCAAGGTTGCGGTGCGTTTGAACCCGCGGGTCGAGGAACGTCTGCGCTGCATCTGGTTTCCAACTCCTGCGCCGCTATTGTAAAGGGCAGAATAACGGGCGCCAGCGAAACCCGACAGGGAGATAGATAAAACTTGCGTGACTCGAGTGATTTTGACGTGAGCGCCGCTTTGCTCGACTGGTACGACGGCCACGCGCGGGAAATGCCATGGCGTGTTGGTCCGGCGGATCGCGCGGCAGGTGTGCTGCCAGATCCCTACAGCGTCTGGTTGTCCGAGGTGATGCTGCAACAAACCACTGTTGCTGCCGTGCGCGACTACTTTCTGCGGTTCACGGCGCGTTGGCCAGACGTAATGGCATTAGCCGCTGCACCAGATGATCAGGTCATGGGTGAATGGGCCGGACTGGGATACTACGCCCGTGCCCGCAATCTGCTGAAATGCGCTCGCGTTGTAACACAGGACCATGGCGGTAATTTCCCCGACAGCTATGACGCGCTGCTGAAACTGCCGGGCGTTGGCCCTTATACGGCCGCCGCGATTTCCGCCATTGCCTTTGATCGGCCCGAGACGGTTCTGGATGGAAATGTTGAGCGGGTCATGGCGCGGCTCTATGACATCCACGACCCTCTGCCGGGGTCAAAACCTCAACTCAAAGAAAAGGCCGCAAACCTGACGCCCGCGACGCGCCCCGGGGATTACGCTCAGGCTGTCATGGATTTGGGGGCTACGATCTGTACGCCCAAGTCTCCGGCATGTGGTATCTGCGTTTTACGTGCCCCTTGCCAAGCACAATTCGCTGGAACTCAGGCCGATCTGCCACGCAAATCGCCAAAGCAGCCCAAACCAACGCGCTACGGCCATGTCTATATTGCCCAGCGGGCGGACGGGGCAATGCTGCTGGAACGTCGCCCCGACAAAGGCCTATTGGGCGGGATGCTGGGTTGGCCAGGATCGGAATGGTCCGAAACCCCATCCGAGGCACCTCCATTCCCGGCCGACTGGCAAACCTTGCCCGGCGAAGTGCGTCACACGTTTACACATTTCCACCTGGTCCTGCACATCTGGACGGCCCACCTACCCGAAGACGCCCAGATCGGGGACCTGATGGTATTGGAAAAACACTCCTTTCGCCCCGGAGACCTGCCTACTGTAATGCGCAAAGCCCATGACCTCTGGCGCGGCCAATAGCCCGATTGTGCATTCCAATTGGACGTGGCTAGTTGGCCGCAATTCTTTGGAGGTTCACGATGATCCCGCCAGGCACTCTGTCCCGTTGGCAATCCGCCCTGCCCTTTTGGGTTTCTTACCTGCTGATCCCGCTGATCTGGGTAGCTGCCTGTTCAGGCGGCTGGTACATTCTGCTGGTTCCGCTTTCGACCTGGTGGGCATTTGCGGTACTGGACAGGTTAACCGGACTAAACCTTGAGAACGCGGACCCAGATACGCCCGACGCAGCGCTGCGCTGGTACATCCTGCTGACACAGGCCTGGGCTCCGGTGCAATTCCTGACGCTCTTTGGATTGATCTGGTATGTGACCGGTTCTGACGCATTGTCTCCGCTGGAGAAGGTTGGCGTATTTTTTGGGATGGGCGTAATCTCGGGTACGGTCGGGATCAATTACAGCCACGAACTTATGCACCAAATGGGGCGACTGGAACGTTGGCTGGGCGATATCCTTCTGGCAATGGTGCTCTATTCTCATTTTCGATCCGAACACCTTTTGGTCCACCACCGCTATGTCGGCACCCCGCGCGACCCGGTTTCGGCGCGATACAACGAAGGGTTTCACCGCTTTTACCCGCGTGTCCTGCGCCAAAGCCTGATTTCTTCCTTCCGGGCCGAGCGCGATAAACTGGCCCGAAAAGACCGCCCGTGGACCGATCTTTCCAACCCCTTCTGGAGGTATTGGTCGCTACAGGGTGTGATGCTGCTGCTGGCTCTGTTCGTCGGGGGCTGGTCGGGCCTGGGGTTGTTTCTCATACAAGCTGGCACTGCAATCTGGCAGCTCGAGCTGGTGAATTATGTTGAACACTACGGCTTGACCCGCAAATATCTGGGCGACGGAAAGTACGAACATGTCCATCCGCGTCATTCCTGGAACGCGTCGCATATGGCGTCCAACTGGCTACTGATCAACCTGCAACGCCATTCAGACCACCATTACAAACCAAACCGGCGGTTTCCACTGCTGCAACACCACACTCAGGACGCCGCACCGCAACTGCCGCATGGGTATCCTGTGATGACGTTCGCAGCGATGATCCCCCCTTTGTGGCGGCGTGTCATGAACCCAAAGGTCCGCGCCTGGCGCCGCCAATACTATCCTGAAATCACCAACTGGCACCCTTACAACAAAGCGCAAAACCCAATGCCGCGTGGATAACTCCGGCATTCCTCCCGACGCAACCGAGAGCAAGGTATCTTCGATGTGTTGCTGACGGTCGAGCGCAAATTGCCTAAAGCACCCAAACATTCATTGGCACGTCTACGCCGCGAACTGCTTGATTTGTCTTCGCGACAAACCCCGACATCGCATCCTGTGCCGCTGGATCTTCACGGCTTACCTGCGCACGCACCGCATCGCTAACGACGATACTTGCTCCAAAGTCACGGGTCAGGGCCTCAAGCTTGGCCGCCACGTTCACCGCATCGCCGATGACCGCAAATTCCAACCGATTTGCGCCGATATCACCGAGAACCACCTGCCCGTAGTGCACTCCGATCCCCACGTGTATTTCGGGCTCGCCCGCCCGGTGCCGATCCTGGTTCCAGCGGTCGATGGCAACGGCCATCGATCGCGCGCATCCCAGCGCATTGTTTGCGTCCAAAGGCGTCGTCACCGGTGTGCCAAACGTGGCCATCAACCCATCGCCCAAGTACTTGTCCAAAGTGCCGTGATGGCGAAAAACCTCAGTCTCCATGCGCGCATGAAACCCTCGCAAGACCTCGATCACATCGTAGGGATCGCGCCCAGCCGCGTATTTTGTGAACCCCACAATATCGATGAACAGTACTGCTACGTTCTCTTTGCGGATCTGCTTCAAGGGCTCATCATTCTGACTCAGCTCCTCGACAACGTTGGGAGAGAAATATCGCGACAGGTTTGCCCTTTCACGTTCAAGACCCGCGTTGGTCATCAATAACCGGTTCAAACGCTGCATCGAAATGGCAAGGGTGACCGCCACCATCACAAAAACGATAACCTGCTGTATGCGCTGAGGGATCATGAAGCTGTTGGGATCCAGAAATTCGGCCACATCTGGATAACCTTGCAATGCCTCGGCGACTTTTTCACTTATACCCGGAATCGGGGTTGCCACCCACGAGGCGACTATCCATCCCACGGTCCACATCATCGCCGTCCACGAGCCAATGGCGATCACAGTTCGCCACGAATAGGCCAGTGTGCCAGCGGCCAGAATGATGAAGAAATACTGGAAATTGTCGAACCGGTACTGCATCGCCAGGGGGCGCACATCGTCACTGAACGGGTTGGGAATGATCATTCCCAGCGTCATGATCAGCAAGTCGACGAAGATCAAAAACAGCTCGGTGCGGGATTGCCCCACCCGACCTGCGCGCCGGATCAGCCAGCCATTGGCGCAGATCAGCAGCAGGATAAAATGGTACCACAACACGTCCCATTGCGGGTTTAGATAGATCAACAGGATGCTTGTAAGCCCCATCGCAACCCAGCGTGCGCGCACGGCCAGTTCCAGACCTTCACGCTTGTGCCGCTCCATCGCGGCCTCGGTGTATTTATTGTCCAGATCGTAGTTATCCGGCTGCGTGAGAAACATCCTGTCGAAACGAGATCGGTTGGTAGTCGCTTCTGTCATGGCCTTGGCCTCCCACGCAGGCTTTCAGGGGGTTCACCCTATGCAAACACCCTTAATGCAAAAACAAAAGACCCCGCCGGGAACGGCGGGGCAAGGCTTAGTGCCTTGTGTCAGGCCACAGGCACCGGCGGTATTTTTGAAATCAGTTGTGCATCTCGGCCCGAATCTGCTGGCGCAGCACATCGATCGGCACCGTTTTGCCCTCACGCTTGAAGCACCAGTAAGTCCAGCCGTTGCAAGACGGCGCGTTTTCCAGATGCGCCCCGACCTGGTGGATCGAGCCCTTGACGTTATCGCCCACCAGCGTGCCATCCGCACGAACCTTGGCCTTGTGGCGCTGGTTCATGGAATAAAGCTCTTCACCCGGACGCAGCATGCCGCGCTCGACCAGCTGGCCGAAGGGCACGCGCGGCTCGGCGCGTTTGCTGGCGCTGACTTCCAGGGCCTCACGGTCAAACTTGCGGACTTTGGCAATGCGTTTTTCGGCCACCTTGCGATAGCTTTCCTCACGCTCGATCCCAATGAACTCGCGGCCCAGCATCTTGGCCACGGCGCCCGTGGTCCCAGTGCCGAAGAAGGGATCCAGAATCACATCACCCGGATTGGTCGACCCGATCAGAACGCGGTGCAACAGCGATTCCGGCTTCTGCGTCGGATGCGCCTTGTCGCCGTTTTCGTCCTTCAGCCGCTCATGCCCCGTACAGATCGGCAACACCCAGTCGCTGCGCATCTGCACGCCTTCGTTCAAGGCTTTGAGAGCTTCATAGTTGAAGGTGTATTTTGCGCCTTCCTGCTTGCTGGCCCAGATCATCGTCTCATGCGCATTGGTGAACCGCTTGCCACGGAAATTCGGCATCGGGTTCGATTTGCGCCACACAACATCGTTCAAAATCCAGTACCCTGCATCCTGCAGGGCCGAGCCGACACGGAAGATGTTGTGATACGACCCGATCACCCAGATCGCACCGTTTGGCTTCAACAGGCGATGCGCAGCCTTCAGCCACTCCCGTGTAAATTGGTCATAGACGCCAAAGCTGGAAAACTGGTCCCAGTGATCATCAACCGCGTCCACCTGGCTGTTGTCCGGACGATGCAGCTGGCCTTTAAGCTGCAAATTATATGGGGGATCTGCAAAGATCAGGTCAACCGACGCCTCGGGCAGACTGTTCATCACCTCGATGCAGTCTCCGGATAGAATCGTGTTTAAAGGGAGCGCGGCTGCGCCCTTTGTCTTGATTGTGGTCATATCACTGCCTCAGTTCCACGGCGCTTTTGCGCTCATTTGGTTGAGACAAGGATGAGTCAAAGATGATTCGCCGTCAATTTCTTTTTTGAATCAGCGGCTTACGATTTACTCTTGATACAAGATATTGTGGACCGTTTTGAACGAACGTCTATGGTGTGGGGTCACGCCGAGATTTTGCAGTGCTTCGCGGTGCTGTTTTGTCGGATAACCGGCGTTTGCTTCCCACCCATAGCCTGGATGCTGTTGCGCCAAATCCACCATCAGTTGATCGCGCCAGTTCTTGGCAATAATCGAAGCGGCGGCAATCGACACCGAACGCCCGTCACCCTTGACCACGGCTTCCGACGGGATCTCTAGCCCGCGCGGGATCATATTCCCGTCGATCAGCAGAAAATCCGGCGCGGGGCCCAGCGCCTCGACTGCGCGGATCATTGCCAGATGCGAAGCGCGCAAAATGTTGAGCTCATCAATTTCAGCGACCGAAGCTTCGGCCACGGCAATCTCGGCCCGTTCCCGCAGAGCGGTATCCAACATGGTACGCCGCTTGAGCGATAGCTTTTTGGAATCGTTCAGTCCTTCGGGAAAGTCGTCGGGGTTCAGAATCACAGCTGCGGCGACCACTGGGCCAGCCAACGGCCCGCGCCCCACTTCATCAACACCGGCAATTCTGACATGGCCTTGCGCCCGCAGTGCCCGTTCCAATTCAAAATCTGGTTTCATGGCAAACGGCAAACCGCTTTTCGGTGCACTACGCAAGAAAAAAGAGGGGCGGCTCGCGCCACCCCCTCCAGCGCAGCGCTTCTGCGGCGCTGCTCCTGCTCGAAAATCGTTACTGGTAAACCACGCGGTATCCTTTCTGGCGCAGGCATGCAGGTTCATACGCCCGCTTCACCTCTTTGCCGTTCCAGAAACCAACCTTGCACTGACTGGGCAGGCTATTGGCATGCTTGTAGTACTTCTTCAGGCATTTCGGCCCAAGCAACTGGCGCTTTGGCGAATAGGCTTTGAAGGTGCGCATGCACCTTTGAGGCAGATCGTAACGCGCCACGCGCCTGGGCACCGGGCGAACCTCGGGATGAACAATCTTGGGTTCCTTGTAGACGTGTCGATACTGGCGGCTGGCCTGGTTCTTGCGTTTTTCCTTGTTGTAGTGATTGACTGCCGCGCCAATAAGCGCAATCGCAGCCAGCCCCCCCAGGATATCCCTGGTATCCGCCGCGCGCGCTTGTGAGACGGATACACCGGTAACGGCGATAGCGGTGGCAACGATCAAGGCGATGAATTTCCGGTGCATGATGCGTGTCCTTTTCGGATGTTGTGGCGAGCCTGTAGCGGACCGCGAAAGTGATGCCCTAACGTTGCGATCGCTCTGGTCAGACAAGCAATAACGCGCGGTTGTTATCCAATATCAGCTGCGTCTTTCCCCTTATGTTATTGAATATCCGGGTTACTCATGCGCAGGATGCGGCCTATGAAACAGATCCTCTCTTCTCTGACCGTCGCGGTCCTGATATCGGTTGGCTCCACCGCGTCGGCGGCGGATTGTTATGCGGATTACAAAGCCAAGCAGGACAATCCGCTGCGGCTGCATTACGGCGTTATGCAGGTGTCGAACTGCAACAAGGGACAGGCCCAAAAAGAGGTCTCTCAGCGCCTGAAAGGTTCAGGCTGGACCTTGCTGAACGTGATGTCCGTGTTCGGGCCGGAAGGGTTGGATCAAAGGAAGGCCAATGCCGGAAAATTCTATCTCCGTTTCTGAGGCACGCCGTTCGGGTGTTCGGCTCGTGGGCGCAGGTATCGCTGCGATTGTTGCCATTCTTGTTACAGCAGCTGTCTTCCTGTTCTGGACGCTGCCCGATGCCAATGCCTTCAACGCAAGGGTCGAGCGGCTGTTTGTCGAGGCCGACCTCACCTCGCAAACGGAAATCCGGTTGCTCGAGATTCTGGCCCAATCCGGCACCGCCTTTGCCGATACGCTGTCCAGCTACCGTATGGTGATTTTTGTTCTGCTGGTCTTTGCAAGCGCCATGTTGGTCGCCGCGCTGGTGTTTCTGGTGATGCTGGTGCTGCTGAACCGGCGCATGGCGCAGATTGAACGAACGGGTATTCAAGTCACTTCCCTTCTGATCAACCGGGAAGAGAACACTGTTTACCTGAACAACATGGATTTCAAACTGACCCCCGCCGCGATGGAAACCCTGTCCATTCTGGCCGAATCCCGGCTGGATGACGAAGTTCTCTCGGGCGTGCAAATCGAGTCGATTATTTCAGGAAAGGAAGCCGCTGACTGCGACGAGGCGGCCGGGGCCACACGGATAAAGCGCCTCAGGGATGCATTGGGCAATCAAATGGTTAGCGAGTTGCTGGTGAAAAACATCGCCAAGAAAGGCTATATGCTGTCGATCGAAAAAGATGTGATACAAATGGTCTGATCTCCGTTTCGGGGTTATTTCGGCCTACCCTCTTGGAAATTACGCCCTCAGGGCCCATCCTATAGTCACCCGGGCAAGGGAGGCTGATGATGAACGTCCATGCCACACCAGGTTTAAGCGGCTACGGGATCTCCGTCGAACGGCTGAAGGGCCGCATCGCGATCTATCGCGGTGATCTGTTGCTGGCAGAAAGCCGCAACGCAAAGGTCATGTACGAAACACGGCTACCG
The DNA here is from genome assembly GCF_057221055.1 of Ruegeria sp. HKCCD7181. Classification (NCBI taxonomy): domain Bacteria; kingdom Pseudomonadati; phylum Pseudomonadota; class Alphaproteobacteria; order Rhodobacterales; family Roseobacteraceae; genus Ruegeria; species Ruegeria sp. HKCCD7181. Next base: position 134,454 of record NZ_JBWVBC010000010.1, read on the forward strand.
CCGGCAATCTACGTGCCCCGCGAAGACCTGAGTATCGATATCAGCCCCGAGACCGAACTGCAGACTTTTTGCCCTTTTAAGGGGACAGCCACATACCACGACATAGATCTGCCGGGCGAACGGCTGACAAATTCCATTTGGGCTTACGAGGATGCCCTGCCCGAAAGCGCGGCCATTCAGGGGCATATCGGGTTCATGCCCAACGCGTATACGCATGTCGATCTTGGTGAAAACCAGCTGCGCAACCCCGATGACGGCAATATCAGCGGACCTTTGATTGATTGGCTGATGCGTGGAGCGTCCGAGGTTCAGACGCCCGAAGCGTTCACCATGGCGCTGGCCGAAAAGATGCTGGAACATGGGATTGCCATTCAGCGTCTGAGCATTCTGACCTGGTCGCTACACCCGTTGATCGCTGGAAAGCATTACATCTGGGAAAAGGGTGAGGCCGAAATTTCCACCAATATTCCCAGCTACGAAATTCACGATCATCCAGCTTATATCAACAGCCCGTTGCGCCATGTCTCGAACGGCCTTGGCGGAGTGCGGCAACGGCTGAACGACGACAATCCTCACAACAGCTTTCCAATCATGGAGGATTTGCGGGCCAAAGGTGCAACCGACTATGTCGCCATGCCGCTTCGCTTTTCTGATGGGCGGACCAACGTCCTGACCCTGACCTGCGATCATCCCGACGGGTTTACAACCGCAAATCTCGGGCTGGTGTTCGAATGTTCCTCCGTCATTGCCCGGTTCTATGAAGTGTTCATGCAGCGCGAAAATGCTCAGGTGCTGCTGGAGACCTATGTAGGCAAACGAACAGGTGCGCGCGTTTTGGGTGGTGAAATCCGACGCGGCGACGGCGACGACATTGACGCCGCGATCATGTTCTGTGACCTACGCAATTCGACCACTTTGGAAGAGAAGCTCGGCCGCGGCGCCTATATCAATCTTCTGAACAGCTTTTTCGAAACCGTTTCGGGCATCGTGCATGAAAACGATGGCGAAGTTCTGAAGTTTATTGGCGATGCTGTTCTGGCAGTTTTTCCGGCAGGGGAAGACGCCGCGACCGCGCGGTCAAATGCTCAGCGCACCGCGGTTGAAATTGTCGAGCGATTGGCGGAACTGCGGCAGTCGGAACCAGATCATCACTGCGACTGCTCGATCGGCCTCGCCTATGGCCGTGTGACATATGGAAATGTTGGTTCACGCGAACGTCTGGATTTCACGGTTATCGGACATGCCGCCAACGTCGCCGCCCGCCTCGGCGAATACAGCAAGTCGACCGAATACAGAATTGCGGTATCGCAGGATATCGAACCCGCTTGCAAAGACGCAGTGCCCCTTGGTCCGATCAAGCTCCACAATGTGTCGGAACCGGTCATCTGCTACGCCTTGAGAACAGCAGCGGAAGCGACTCTGGATGCCTGAGGATTGGCAGGGCCATAAAGTTAAATGCTACAGCCGACAAAGAACAGTCGATGCGGTGCCCACCGAACCTTCAAGACCTCAGTGTCCATGTTTGAAGAAGAGTTCGACACTGCCTGCCACCATTGAACCAATGCTGCTGCGCCTAAAACTGCGCCCCGAGCAGGATCAGCGCTGTCTGCCCGGGCGAGACCGCTCCCTGGATTTGGGCAATTTGATTTCGGGCCAGATATGTGTCCGTCAACTTTGCGACCGCGTCCGGATCAGTGAATTGAGAAAGGCTTTCAGACCCCGTCACACGCGACAGTCGGTCCTTGAAGACTTCCAATTGCTTGTCGATGTCCAGCTGAGCAAAGGTGGAAGGCAAACCCAAGGCCGTTTCCATCATGCTGCGCAACGGCGGTAAGCCCATCAAGTCATACCACTTTCGGTTATCACTACCCTCCTGCGCTGCGAGGTCGCTCAGCTTGTGCTGCGAATAAAGGGCGATGCGCATTGTATCATCTTCATCACCAACGGCGACTTCGAACCGGTTGACCAGATTATCCCCAACAATCTTTTCCATGTCGGTAATCAGCCCGGTTTTACGCACATCACCGGGGCCCAAACCAAAGGCATCAGAAAACTCGCGATACCTGCTATCTGCCAGTCTGTTGGCCAACGCATCTTCGGCCCGTGTCCCGTCAGACAGTACTTTTTGGATAAAGAAGCGATTGTCCAATTCTGCCTCCAAACCAAACGCACCCAGCGCCACTTGCAGCAGTCGCCGGTCCGAAACCAGATCTTCTGCGGATCGCACCTTGTGAATATTCTCCAGAAAGTACTTCGAATCCCGCTGGTCGAGGTTTGATGCGGAATAACTTTGGAATTGCGCATCGTAGGTTCGTTGCAAAAACCGCCAACCAACCAGCCCGCCCGTTGGTATGACAGGTTGAAAGGTCATTGCCGATACGCCATCAGACGCTCTTCCCGTGGCAAGAGCGAGCGCAAGGATTTGAGGCATTTATAATATTGCTCGGCAACCAAAGCTTCGGTCGCTTCAGCCAGAACCCGGCGGCTGTCAGCATCGGTGAAAACCTGGCTCAACTCCTCGACCCGGCGCAACAATTGCAATCGAGCTTGGTCAGGTTCCACATCGCCGGCCAGAACCAACTGAGCCGCATAACAGACACGGCGCACCGGTGTGTTGACCTCTTCCGGGTGTATCGCGTCTCGCAAGCGTAACACATTGGCCTGGGGCGTCATGATCGAAAACCGGCTGCGGCGATCACCGTTTTCGATCACAACACCGTTGATCAGAACTCTTTCCTTGGGCGCAAGCTTCAGTACCAGACCGCTCATCACGCGCGCCCCATTTGGCGCAACCCGCGCAAAACCGCCATGTTGATTTCCAACAGAGGTTCAACCGCTGCCTTATTGCCCAAAACTTGACTGCTGTGCTGTTCAGTGAACTCAGCCAAATAGAAAATCCGAGCACGCAAGTCGTTCGGGAGTGCATTGTCTGCATCCGACACGCCCGTAGCCAGCACACTCCACAAACGCCGATTTTCGTGCAGCGCCTGCACAAAACCGCTGTAATCCGCTCCCTTACGCGCAGCGGCCGCCTTCAGCCGGTGCGTAATTCTCGATATCGCTTCATATTCTGTGTCCCGAGGCGTCCGCGTCGGAGCGGTTGACTGCCCATAGGCCCGTTGTGCAAGAGCTTGCGGTGTCACTTGAAATCCTTCCAATTGTCTCACAGGGGGCTTTCGTTACCGGGGCGCGATGCGCGCGCCCCGGATCGTGTCCGCAATTAACGGAACAGCGACAGGATGGACTGCGGTGCCTGGTTGGCAATCGACAGCGATTGCGTTGCCAGCTGCTGTTGTACTTGCAGCGCCTGCAAGCGGGCCGAGGTCTCTTCCATATCGGCGTCAACCAGCGACCCGATACCGGATTTGAACGAGTCCGCCAGGTTCGAAATAAACTCTTTCTGGGTCTCGATGCGGCCCTGAGACGAACCAAACGCTGCCGAAGCATCGATCGAAGTATCAATTAGCGTTTCAACCGCTGCCAGAGCAGCCGTTGCCCCCGGACCGGTCGACACATCAATGCCTGTCAGCGCGCCCAATCCACCAGATCCCGCGTTCACATACTGAGCCGAGAACGATACATCCGCTCCGGTGCCGTTTGTCACAGAGAGAGTGCCTGCGGTACCAGAGTCATAGTCGACTGTTAGACCAGAGATGCCTAACTCTTCGATTTTTGCCTTCAGGCCCACGGCAACAAGATCACCGGTTGTAGTGGCCGCGGCATCTGCTGCGGACACCGTGTAGGACACGACTTGATCATCAATCGCGACAACCACTTTGTCCCCAGCCGCAAAAGCACCGCTGGTTTCGTCTGTGACCAGTGCAGTCGCGGAAGTTGCACCATTGTCGATAGTAGCACCAACCCGGTCATTGCCAGTTGAAGCACCCGTCGAACCATCAAAAACCTGCGCCGCGACGTAACCACCGGTCGAAAGGTTCTGGCCGGCGACAGAGATGGATGAAGCCGTTACCGCACCAGTGTTGTCGCGATCCAGTGAGGCGAGGATCGAGGCAGACCCCGTAGAACCGTCAACTAGGTTGAGGCCGTTGAACTGAGCCGCACTCACTACCGAAGCGATTTGTTCCTTCAGCGCGGTAACGTCATCATTGATTTTCCCTCGATCAACATTGTCTTCCTGCGCCGCGACGATCTTGCTCTTCATCTGAGTCAGCAGGTCGGTCACGGTTTCAGCGGCGTTGCGGGCCACAGCAACGGTCGATTCACCTAACGCAAGGCTGTCCTTGATCGCATTGAAGCCGTTCACGTCCGATTCCATCACTTTCGAAATCGCCCAGACCGCCGAGTTGTCTTTTGCCGTTGCGACATCCTTACCTGTCGAGATCGCGTTCTGGGTTTGCGCCAGGTTCTTGTTGACCGACTTAAGGGTTTGCAGCGCCACCATTGCGCCGTTGTTCGTCAGAATGCTGGACATTTAAGTCATCCTTCTTTCGTTCGGGCGCATTTAACGCCCATGTTGACCCCACCTGAGCGGTGGGCATTCTGTCGTTCTGACCTGTGCGTCGTGCCTTGCGGACAGCGCGCCACCCGTGCTTCAGGTGCACGGTAACGTTTGACTGCTATCCCCTAACGGAGTGCTAAAACGTCTGAACTTGAAAGATTGAATTTGATTCAACCTGTGCCTCAGGCTCTTTTTTCCAGCTTAGTTTTGCTGCGCACTGCAAAACCGCTGCGCTGACCCGCCGCGTCATAGGTAGTGAATTCCTGACGAACTTTCCTCAACTCAGACATTCTGTTTGCCACGGCGCGAATCCCGTCGGCGGCGCTGTTCAGCAGGGCCTGGTTCCGCGCGACTTTTTTTTGCACGCGGATCAGATCCTGACTGTCCAACACATGCAGTTCATTTATGGCATCGATCAGTTTCGCCTTTTCCGGTGCCATATTGCCCAGGCGATCCAGGTCGCCCTGAACCAGCGCCGCACGTTCCAAGTCCAGAACTTCTTCCAGCGCATTGATCAGATCATTCGCCATGGGCTTTCTCCATCATTGCATTGAACAGGATTTCGGAAAGACCGATGCCGCCGGACCGCGCAAGCTGTTGCGCCTGATGCTGCACCAAAATCGAGGCGAACTGATCCTCGCCTGTTCCGCCCCCGAATGACTGGCGTGCTTTACCCAAGCCTGCGGATTTCAACATTTCGGCCAGGAACGTAGCCTCCAGTTCGACTGCGGCTGCTTTTAGCTTCGATTCAGCCGAAGGAGGGGGCGCAACAGGCGTGGTCACTGGAATCTTCATCGGGTTCTCCGAAAATTGCTTCGAACTTTCACGATCAAAGAGGATAGCGGTTAAAAAAAACGTAACTTCCTGAGTGCAAATTCCGGTCATACAAACGGAGCCGGAGCAAAATGCCCAACCCGCTGATACTGACACCCAGCGCCCCGAAGGTTGCGGGAAGACACGAGGCGAACCAGCACGAATCCAAAGATTCCAACAGATCTTTGGCCTTTCAGGATGTTCTGAATGACGATTCCACCGTCGAGGTAGCCGAGAACAATTTTGCGGAAGTACCAATTGCGGAAGTCGCTGCCGAATCGGGTTCGGAAACACCCGAGGCCGATCCATCCCTGCAAGCTCCGCTCTTGCCAGAGCCCACAAAGCAGGAGGAGAACGCCCCACCCGCCGAGTTGCTCAGGGCGCACTCCGATACATCGCGTTCAATTCGAGACCTTCCTGAAAGTGGAACAAATGCGAGGGGTGCAACGACAGTGGTGCCAGAGACCGGGATCTCCGGGAAAAGTGAGATCCCCTCGTCAGACGATAAGATGAGTGTAAAGGCTTCGAACCAAGCGGCATCTGGACAGCAATCTGGACAGACAACTGGTGACCATAGGCGAACGCCATCTGGTCACATCGCAGAACAGACGGTAATCATGCAGGCAGGTCGGCAGACCTCGATCCGAACTGAGGAACCGCTTCGTTCTCAGGAAAGATTTAGGGGCGAGCCGACGCCAACCGCAGAGTCAGTGAGCGTTTCCACACCCGCTGCGACTGGCATCGGTACGAAGGTTGCTTCGGCAACAGCTAGTCAAACTCAGTTGTCATCCCACCCGGAATGGGATCGGTTGAACGATCGAACCGAAACAAACCACTTAGGTGAGACTGAAGGGATTGCGCACCAGAAGAGCGAACCAATTCCCCATAACATTCGGGATGCCGGGCCGCATCAATCTCTCGCTTCTGCCCGCTCCGAGATGGCCCGCGCGATAGCTGGGCAAATGGCTGCAGTCATTACGACCAAAGCCGGTCCTGGCGGGGTCGAAATCGCCCTGAACCCCGAGGAATTGGGCCGCGTATCGATTGTATTGAACGGGCGCGAGGACGGATTGCATTTGACCATCGCGGCAGAGCGCCCTGAAACACTGGATCTGATGAGACGTCACATTGCGGTTTTGACAGACGAATTTCAGAGGCTTGGTTATGGCGACCTGTCTTTTGATCTTGGTACATCAGCAGACACGCCACAGGATGACGCCTCAGCCAACTCTCAATCACCCTTTGACGCTGGCGATCTGGACTCGGAGCCAGAAAAGACTGCCAGACCTTACCCAACCGGCCACACCCACGGCCTTGATATAAGGCTTTGACCCATGATCTCTGCAATCAATTCTTCCGCGCAGACCAGCGCGCCGCTCAATGCAAATGGTGGTGCCAAGGCGTCAGCACTGGCCTCTGATTTCGAAACGTTTTTGCTGATGTTGACAGCACAGGCCCGCAATCAGGATCCGCTGGAACCCTTGGATTCATCGGAATACGCTTCCCAACTGGCGCAGTTTTCAATGGTAGAACAACAGGTCCAGACAAATGACCTGCTGTCCAATCTTGCCGTCGCACTCGGCAGTGTCGACCTGGACCAACTAGCCAGCTGGGTTGGGATGGATGTACAGGCCGCCGTTGCATTTCGCTTCGATAGTGAACCCGTGACGATCTCTGCGACCGCGGACACGTCTGCCGATCGCGCTTTCATGGTGATCCGGAACGCCGACAGCGCTGTTGTCGACCGTATTCCCGTACCCATCGACGGCACTGAATTTGTGTGGGCCGGAGTGGACAACACAGGCAGTCTGATGCCGGCCGGTACCTATTCAGCTACGCTCGAAAGCTATAAGGGCGCAGATTTGTTGTCGCAGAAACCTGCCGCAGTCTACAGCAAGGTTGTTGAAGCCCAGATCGAAGGCGGCTCGATCGTCCTGACTCTCGACAGCGGAGCCGAAATTCCCGCAGATCAGATCAGCGGGATACGAACAGGTGCTTGATCTGCAGAGCGGCGCGGTCCAAACCTTGGCAAATCGCGACTCGCCTGAAGAATTGGGTACTCCTCTGACTGATCTTTCTTCTCCACCACCTGATCTTGTCACCCTGCTCGGTGAAGAAGGGCTTGTCGATTCAGGTGCTCGATTTGAGACATTGTATGGGGGGCGTACAAATCAGGTTTGGAAAGTGCAGGACAAATGCAGTGACGCTGTTCTCAAGCTTTACAGAACCACACTGAGGAACCCTTTGTTCCGCAACGATGCCAGTCTCGAGGCCATTTGCCTGCGTGCGTTAAAAGAAACGGGCTTTGTACCAAACTTGCGCGCGACCGGGTCATATAATGGCGACCATTGGGTTTTCTACGACCATGCTCCGGGCGTGCCGTGGCGGCAGAATACAGAAGCGGTCGGCCAGCTTTTGAGAGAATTACATGCTCTGCCTGTGACAGTCGCGGCTCCCGCCGGGTGTAACGGCAGCGCAGATCTGGCCCTGCATGCTGAGCAAATCCTTGATAATTGCCGGTCTGAGAAGCGCGAAATTCTTACGACGCTACGCCCTCGCCACACCGTCGCCCCGCTACACAATCGATGCCTGGTGCACGGCGACCCTGTACCAGGTAATATTCTGGTCGCCGCCTCGGGTCTTACACTGATAGATTGGCAATGCCCGGTTATGGGCGATCCATGCGAGGATCTGGCCATGTTCCTGTCGCCTGCCATGCAACAACTTTACCGGGCTGCGCCTTTGACGCCAGCAGAACAGACTCAGTTTTTGGCGGCTTATGACCAAGACGAAATCGTTGTCCGGTATGAGGCCCTCCGCCCTTGGTATGCGTGGCGCATGGCAGCTTATTGCCTTTGGCGTGCAGAACGCGGCGCAACAGACTACCTGACCGGTTTCGAACTGGAGATTGACGCGCTTTGATTCACTTAAGATCAGCCAAAGCCAGCAGAGCATAAGCAGGCGGCATCAAAGCCCGCCGCCATTTCCCCAAAGGGAATTGTCGCGGTTGGTCCGAAATCGCCCTTGGCAATCCAGACGGCTGACCCAACGCCATACGTGCCAGCGCCCTTCCGCAATACGTCCCCATGGCAACGCCGTTTCCATGATAGGCAAACCCTGCGAACATCCCCGTTTGACCTGGAACAGGGCCGGCAAAAGGCGTCAATCCACGCGACAGGCAAACCATACCCGACCAAATATGCGTGGGCTCAACGCAGCCCCATGCCGGAAACATGCGCCGGAAGTCCTTTACAAGACTGCGCCGAATCCCCGCTTCGGCTGAAGGCGAAGCTGATAGCCCACCGCGCATTCCAAACAGAAACCGCCGGTCGGGCATCAGACGGAAGTAGTGCAATAGATTGCGTGTATCATAAGACATCTGATCGGTGGTCCAGCCCTGAGCCTGCAATTCAGCTTCGGTCAAAGGGCGTGTCACCAAAACAGTCGACTGCGCGGGCATATACCGGGCGGCCATCCAATGTGGTACGTCCTCGCTGGAATACCCGTTGGTACAAATCAAAACCTGCTTGGCCCAAACGCGACCCTGCGCGGTCAATAGATCGAAGCCGTTTTGGGTATTGATCACGTTCAAAACAGCACTTTTCTGGAACAGGGTTGCTCCTTGTGATTTCGCGGTAGCGGCTAGGCCAAACAAGTATTTTCTTGGGTTCAAACCAAACCCAACCGGCAACGTGTAACCACCATGAAACTGCCCGCCAAACCCCAGCGCAGGCAGTTCATCGGGCTCGTGCAGCACGCCATGCTTATCCGCCGATTTGCGCAGCCGCTCCATCGCTTTGGAAGAATGGGCCAGCTGAGTTTCCCCCTTTGAATGGATGTCTGCATCGATCTGATTGTCCGCAATCAAGTCGGCGACCAGAGATACCGCATCCACTTCGGCCTGTTCATAGGCGATTGCACCTTCCGAGCCGTAGCGGCGGGCCAGTGCCGCGTGATCCAGCTTCGATCCGCCAAGGCAACAAAATCCGCCGTTGCGCCCGGACGCACCCCAACCCGGCGTTTCTGCTTCGAGTACCGCAACCGAAACGCCGTTTTTCGCCAGATGCAGCGCTACTGAGACTCCGGTGAACCCACCGCCGATCACTGCGACGTCGACTGTTAAATCACTGTCCAACTGTGGCCAGTTCGGCGAAGTGATGGTTTCATCCCACCAACACCCCGCACGCGGCCCAGGGCCGTAAGCATAGTCTGAGAATAGGCGTCTCATTCCGTTCTTGCAGCGGCCAGTTCATCTTGGCGCTGGCGCACCATTGCGCGTTTGGTCACCAGTGACGCGGTGATCACGCCTACTGTAACAACTGCGATCATCAGGGTGGATAGGGCGTTGATTTCAGGGCTGACGCCCAGACGCACGGCCGAGAAGATCTTGATCGGCAAAGTTGTCGCCGACGGCCCCGAGGTAAAGGACGCAATCACCAGATCGTCCAGAGACAAGGTAAACGCCAACAGCCAGCCCGAGATCACCGCAGGCGCAATGATCGGCAATGTGACCAGGCGGAAAGCCTGCGCCGGAGAACAGCCAAGATCCAGCGCGGCCTCTTCCAGCGACTTATCGAAGGTCACGAGACGAGACGAGACGACAACTGAGACAAAACACATCGAAAAGGTCGTGTGGGCCAGAACGATGGTCAGGATGCCTCGGTCCAGGCCGATGCCGATGAACAGCAACAGCAGCGAAAGACCGGTGATCACCTCGGGCATCACCAGCGGCGCGTAAATCATGCCGGAAAACAGCGTTCGGCCAAAAAACCGCCCGCCACGGACCAGAACGTATGCTGCGGCCGTCCCCAGAATGGTTGCCAACGTTGACGAGAACACCGCGACCCGCAGCGTCACCCAAGCCGCATCCAGAAACGCCTGGTTCTGGACCAGTTCCCCATACCATTTGGTCGAGAACCCAGCCCAGACAGTGACCAGTTTGCTTTCGTTAAAACTGAAGATGATCAGGATGATCATGGGGATATAAAGGAACGCGAACCCGAGCGTCAGAGAGACCGCGTTGAACCAGCTCATCCTTTTCATTGTTCGGCCTCCGTCTGCTTCTGCTGGTTACGCTGGAACAGCACAATTGGCACCACAAGGATCAACAGCAGAACCACCGCCACGGCGCTGGCCACCGGCCAGTCGCGGTTTGAGAAGAACTCTTCCCACAGCACTTTGCCGATCATCAGAGTTCCGGAACCGCCCAGCAGCGACGGGATCACGAACTCACCGATCACCGGGATCATCACAAGGAAACACCCCGCGATTATGCCCGGGCGAGACAGTGGGATGGTCACCAGCCAGAATGCCTGAATACGCGAGCAGCCAAGATCCTCTGCCGCCTCGATCAGCGACTCGTCCATGCGTTCAAGCGCCGAATAGATCGGCAGGATCATGAAGGGCAGGTAGGTGTAAACGATGCCGATATAAACCGCCGTATTGGTGTTCAGAATGGTCAGCGGGGTCGAGATGATGCCTGTCCACAGCAGCAACTGGTTCAGATACCCTTCGTTGCTGAGAATGCCCATCCACGCATAAACGCGGATCAGGAACGAGGTCCAGAAGGGCAGGATAACCAGCATCATAAGCGTCGGGCGCCATTCCGTGGGCGCGCGGGCCATGCCATAGGCAATGGGATAACCTACAAACAGCGTCAGTACGGTTGAGATCAGCGCGATCTTGACGCTGGACAGATAGGCTTTCCAATAGAGGTCATCTTCGGTCAGCCAGATGAAGTTCTCGAAGTCCAACTGGCTGAAGAAATCTTTGATCCCCGCCCAACCCTGCGCCAGATCCAGTGTCGGTGTATAGGGCGGAATAGCCAATTCAGTGTCCGACAGGGAGATCTTCAGAACAATGAAGAACGGCACCAGAAACAGGGCAAGCAGCCAGACATAGGGGACTGCAATCAATAAGGCGCGGCGCATCAGTTCGCCAGCAGAACCGCGGCTGTTGCTGTCCAGGACAGCCAGACCGGGTCTTCCCATGTGAACGAGCGGCGGGAGATTCGTCGGGTATTGGCAGTTTGAGCTTTGATTATCGTGCCGTTTGCCAATTCGACATAGTAGGTAGACAGGTTCCCCAGATAGGCAATGTCGTGCACTTTGCCTTGAATTGCGTTGATGGCGTCTGCGGGGCGCTCGGAAGAAATCGTCACCTTTTCGGGTCGAATCGCAATGTTGCAGGCCTGTCCGTTCGCAAGGTCCACTGACGACGTGGCCGTCAGGGGCGCTTGACCTTCAGCCCAGTCAATTTGATAGGTTTCATCTCCGTTACCGGTCGCCCGGCCCTGGATGATGTTCACATCGCCAATAAAGTCCGCAACATAGATCGAGTTCGGTGTCTCATAAATGCGATCAGGGGTGGCGACCTGCATCAGTTGTCCCTGATCCATGACGGCCACACGGCTGGCGACGGTCATCGCCTCTTCCTGATCATGCGTCACAATCACGAAAGTGGTGCCGGTCTTTTCCTGAATATCCATCAATTCGAACTGAGTGTCCTGGCGCAGTTTTTTGTCCAACGCGCCCAGAGGTTCGTCCAGCAACAGCAGTTTCGGCGCCTTGGCCAGGGATCGGGCCAGCGCAACCCGTTGTCGCTGACCACCCGAGATCTGGTGCGGCTTGCGGCGGGCGAACTGTTCCAGTCTGGTCAGGCGCAGCATTTCCTCGACTCGATCCTCGAGATCGTGCTTGGGCATGTTATCCCTACGCAAGCCAAACGCGATATTTTCCCAAACACTAAGATGTGGAAACAACGCATAGGACTGGAACATCATATTCACCGCCCGCTTGTTTGGCGGGATCGGGTCTATGTCCTGACCGCCCAGCAAAATATGCCCTTCAGTCGGGGTTTCGAACCCAGCCAACATCCGCATCATGGTTGTTTTGCCGCACCCGGATGGACCAAGCAGAGCAAAGAATTCTTTTTCGAAGATATCCAGGGACAGGTTGTCGATGGCCGTGAATTCACCAAACCGTTTGGTGACATTCTGGAACTGGATCAAAGGTTTCGCCTGCGGGTCATCCCACGGCGCAAAGACGGTAGAGTTCAAAACGGCCCCCGTTCGGCAATCTGTAAAAAAGGGGCAAGGCGACAGGGTCGCCTTGCACAGACAAATCGGATCAGGTGCCCGATTTGATCTTGGTCCACATACGTGTCACGACACGTTGCGTTTTTTGTGGGTAAGAGCCCTTGATATAAGTATTTTCCATAGCTTCGGGCGAAGGGTAGATGGCCGGATCTTCGATCACGTCGGCCTCCAGGAATTCCTGAGACGCCTTATTACCGTTGGCGTAATAGACATAGTTCGACGCCGCTGCCATATTCTGGGCATCCAGCATGAAATCGATGAACTTATGCGCCCCATCGGGGTTCGGGGAGTCTACCGGTATGGCCATTTGGTCGAACCACATCTGCGACCCTTCCTTGAAGGCGTTATACGCGATTTCAACCCCGTTTTCAGCCTCGGCAGCACGGTCACGCGCTTGCAACACATCACCCGAGAACCCCACAGCTACACAGATCTCGCCGTTTGCCAGCGCATTGATATATTCCGAACTGTGAAACTTTTTCACATAGGGCCGCACGGCGGAAAAAACTTCTTCTGCCTTGGCGAGTTCTGCCTTGTCGTGCGAGTTCGGATCGTAACCGGCATACACCATCGCGGCGGGTACCATCTCATCTGGCGCGTCCAGGAAATACACACCGCACGCGGCCAGTTTTTCCATATTTTCGGGGTTGAAGATCAATTCCATCGAGTCGACGGGGGCGTCCTCACCCAACACTTCGTGGACCTTGTTAACATTGACACCTAGACCGGTCGTTCCCCACATATAGTTGACTGAGTGCTTGTTGTCGGGATCGAACCGGGACACCCGTTCAGCAATGACATCCCATTCGTTGCCAATATTAGATAGTTTCGATTTATCCAGTTCCTGAAAAGCGCCCGCCTGAATCTGTCTACCCATGAAGCTGCCCGTCGGCACCACCACGTCATAACCAGACCCGCCGGCCAGCATCTTGGTTTCCAGAACCTCATTGCTGTCGAACACGTCATAGATCAGCGTCAGACCAGTCTCTTCCTGGAATTTGCTCAGCAATTCTTCATCGATGTAGTCAGACCAGTTGTAGACGCGCACCTCTTCGGCGAAGGCTGCCGAAGTCCCCAATGCAACGACTGCTGTCATCGTCAGCGTTTTGATATCCATTTTGCTCTCCCTGAAGTTATGTGTGTATTTTCACTTTTTTTTGGATTTGATCAAGTTTTGCGTTTTCCCTCGATACAGCGTATGGTTTCACGAGGTCAGAAACCCGGCACGTTAACACTACGAAAAACAGGGCAAACCATTTGGATTTGATCAAAAATAAGGCATCGAGCTTGAAGATGGATGATGAGAAACGGCCCGCTCATGAGCAGGTGTATCAAACACTCCGGTCGCAGATCATGTACGGCGAATTGGTCCCCGGACAACCCGTCACGATACAGGGGCTGACTGATTCGCTGGGTGTCGGCATGACTCCGGTACGCGAGGCAATCCGACGCCTGATTTCCGACGGCGCTTTGGTGTTTCAGGGCAATCGCAGGGTGAGTGTCCCGGTTTTGGAGAAAGGCGATGTCGAGCAGATGATTTTCGCCAGAATTTCAATAGAATCAGAGCTTTCTCGCCGATCGACCGCCAATGTGACAGCTGCGGATATTGATCAGTTGGAACACATTGACCAAAAGCTGGACCGCACAATCTCCGACGGCGACGTCAGCGGTTATCTTCGCCACAACCATGCGTTCCATGAAACACTCTATTCGTACGCTGAGGCACCGATTCTCAACGATCTGGCGGAGAGGCTCTGGCTCAGGTTCGGCCCTTCATTGCGCGTCGTTTGCGGTCGATTCGGGACCCAAAGCTTGCCAGATCGACACAAGGACATCCTGTCCGCCTTGCGCGCCCAGGATGCCGAGACGGTGGCAAAAGCGACTGCTCAGGACATCGAGCAAGGGATGGAACTGATGGTCGACGCCTTGAGGAACACCTAGAATGCTTCGATTCGATTGACAGCAGAAAATTTGATCATATTCTAATCGACAATCGCTCTTGCAGGAGATTCCCGGATGTCGACCATCACAAATCATATGCCCACGGCCGAATTGCAGGCCCTTGACGCAGCCCACCACATGCATCCGTTCTCCACCAACGGATCGCTCGGGAAAGAAGGCGCGCGTGTCATCACCCGAGCCAAAGGCGTTTATCTGACTGATAGTGAAGGCGCTGAAATTCTGGATGCCATGGCCGGTCTGTGGTGCGTCAACATCGGCTATGGCCGTGACGAGCTGGCCGAGGTCGCAGCCCGCCAGATGCGCGAGCTGCCCTATTACAACACCTTCTTCAAGACAACTCATGTCCCCGCCATTGCATTGGCCGCCAAACTTGCGGAGTTGGCACCGGGTGATCTGAACCATGTCTTTTTTGCTGGGGGCGGGTCCGAGGCAAACGACACCAACATCCGCTTAGTGCGCACCTACTGGGCCGAAAAAGGCCAGCCCGACAAAAATATCATCATCAGCCGACATAACGCCTATCACGGTTCATCCGTCGGTTCGGCCTCGCTTGGTGGTATGGCGGGGATGCACGCACAGGGCGGCATTCCGATCCCGAACGTCCATCACATCAACCAGCCGAACTGGTGGGCCGAAGGTGGAGACATGACACCCGAAGAATTCGGCCTTGCACGCGCACGTGAGTTGGAAGAGGCCATTCTGGAACTGGGTGAGGACCGTGTCGCGGCCTTCATTGCCGAACCCGTACAAGGTGCAGGTGGCGTGATTGTTGCGCCCGACACCTACTGGCCCGAAATTCAGCGTATCTGCGACAAGTACGATATCCTGCTGATCGCCGACGAAGTGATCTGCGGATTTGGTCGCACCGGCAACTGGTTCGGGTCGCAAACCGTTGGCATCAAGCCGCATATCATGACCATCGCCAAGGGTCTCAGTTCGGGCTATGCACCGATCGGCGGCTCGATCGTATGTGATGAAGTGGCTGAGGTGATCGGCGGCACCGAGTTCAACCATGGCTACACCTATTCCGGCCACCCGGTTGCCGCTGCCGTAGCGCTGGAGAACCTGCGCATTCTCGAAGAGGAAAAGATCGTCGAGCACGTCCGCGACGTGGCCGCGCCCTATCTGAAACAGAAATGGGAAGCACTGGCCGATCACCCGCTGGTGGGTGAGGCCAAGATCGTCGGCATGATGGCCTCGATCGCGCTGACCCCGGACAAGGCCAGCCGCGCCAAGTTCGCCTCCGAGCCCGGCACGGTCGGCTATATCTGCCGTGACCGCTGCTTTGCCAACAACCTGATCATGCGCCATGTAGGCGACCGCATGATCATCTCTCCGCCGCTGGTCCTGACCCCTGCGGATATCGACGAGATGTTCGTGCGCATCCACAAATCACTGGATGAGGCGCAGGCTCAGATCATCGAGCAAGGGCTGATGAAGGCTGCGTCATAGTTAATGTTCCGGTACACCAGATGAAACACGGGGCAGCTTGCAAGAGCTGCCCTATTTTTCTTTGAGATATCGCAACATGGTTCTGTTCGCCCTGAGCTCTCAATGAAGCGCATCACACTGATTTCGCAATTGGACCAGTTTACTTAGCCCTTACAAGCAAGTTCGCCTCACCCTGCTAAGAGGGTTGATTGTTCAGCCGGATCTTTCGAGACTTGGTAAAATCGCTCGTGCCCTAGCATGATACCCGATCCAACTAAGCTGCCGGGAACGGTCGTGTCGAACTTTTCATTGTTGTTCGGATCATCCCATCGGCGTTTGTTCAGTGACGCCCTGGACAATGGCCGATTGGAATCATTCCGTCCGGCAAACTCAAGGATTATCGCAACGACAATCAGCAGTAGCGCAATTTCAGGAACCAAATTCCAAATCATCTTGGCACTCCTTTTCTGACGAACTGGCACAGCTCGCCCCATCAGAAGCCCGGACGGGGCGCCCAGAGCGGGCGAATTTACGATAGCACGAAACGGCAGCTTTGTCCCGTGTAGTGGATCGCGCCACAAGCAGACACCGCTTGGTCGATCAACGCATACGTTCCAAAAGTTTCAGGCTGGCATATCCGTCAGGCAATAAGCCCTGCGCCAGTTGATACGCTCGTACGGCGTCGGTCGTGTTCGGTCCAATACGACCATCTATGCTCTGCGTATCAAACCCAGCATGCGTAAGGCGTGTCTGCAATTCCTTGCGTTCGGAGAAGCTCAGGCCCCGGTCGCCCCGCGGCCACTTGGCTTGAAAGGCGCCGCGTCCAGACAGCCTGTCGGCCAGATGTCCAATTCCGATCACGTAGGCGTCGGCACCGTTGTACTTCTCGATCACTTTGAAATTGTCAAAAATCATCAGCGCCACGCCCTGTCCACCTGCCGGTAACAAAATCGCCGCCTGACCATGATCCGGCACCGGCGCGCCGTCAGGTGCAACCACACCGCGGGATGCCCATTGCGACGGCGTCAGTGTGAAATCCCGTTTGGCCGTGGAATAGTCGAACCCGTCCGGCAAACGCACTTCAACGCCCCATGGCTGCCCCTTGGTCCAGCCAAACCGCGCCAAATAGGCCGCGGCCGAAGCCAAAGCGTCGCTCGGGTCATCGGACCAGATATCGCGCCGACCATCGCCGTCGAAATCCACGGCGTGATCCAGAAAGGATGTCGGCATAAACTGCGTATGCCCCATCGCTCCGGCCCAGCTGCCGACCATATCACTGGGACTGACATCGCCCGCCTGAATGATCTGCAAAGCAGCAACCAGTTGGGTTTCGAAAAACTGTGCTCGCCGCGCATCGAATGCCAGTGTCGCAAGAGATCGGATGGTTGGATCACTGCCCCGATAAGTACCGAACGAGGTTTCGAGCCCCCAGATCGCCGTCACAATTTCTTTTTCGACACCGTATCGGGCTTCGATCCGCGCCAAGGCCTCGCGATGCCGGTCCAACCCGGAAAGCCCGTTGGCCACGCGCGTGTCGGAAACCGCAGAATCCAGGTACTCCCAAATTGGCTTCGAGAACTCAGCCTGATTGCGATCTCGCTTGATGACCTCTTTGTCATAGATCACACCGGCCAGCGCCACATCTAACGTCGCGGGGCTGATTCCCTGCGCCAAAGCTCTTTCGCGAAACGCTCCGAGCCACGCCTGAAATCTTGCATTTCCTTCTGCTGACACGCGCTGCACCTTAGTTGAGGGCCGCAAGACCGGCCGGATCGAAACGGCCACATCCGCCGAGGCCAGTTGGGTCGAACCTGGAAGGTCTATAATCATTGACCCAAGAGAGTTGCTCGTAGATTCCGCCTGCACAATGGATGCCCATAATGCGGCGGTCATGATGCCACCTATGCATTTTTGCATTCCGAATTTCCTGATTTCTGCTCAACCGCAGGATAGCGCAAAACCGGGTTTTCACAAAGCGCTCAGGTTTCGTTTTCGCGGTCTTTTGCCTCCCGCTCTGCGCGAATGCGGGCCAATGCCTCGCGCAGCAAGGGCACGCGATTTGGCCTAAAGCTTTCATACGAAACGGACATTTCACGTATCCGGTCCAGCCGAAAGACGCGAAAATCCTGGCGCAAATGACACCAGCTGAGCAACACGCTGGCACGATCCATGTATACGATACTCAGTGGGTTGACCTTTCGCCGGGTGTCATCGCCCTTGGCATCTGTGTACGCAAACTCGATCACACGCTCGTCCCATGTGGCATTGCGCAGATCGGCCACGTCGATTGTCGGTTTGGCGGGCCGATCAAAGCGCGTCGCGGTCAGGACAGCATGACTCAGGCGATGAGACTGGCGTTGTGGCAACCGTCCTTGCAGTTTCCGCAATGCCGCACTGGCCGCGTCCGACAAGCCGGGATCGCCAATCAACTGCACCTCGCGCAGGCCCAGGACAAGCGCCTCAAGCTCGTCATCGGTAAAACCCAATGGCGGCAGCGTTGCATCTTCGATCAGGGTGAAACCAAAACCAGCTTCGCCATCAATCACCGCGCCGAGCCCGCGCAACGCGTCGATGTCACGGTGCACGGTGCGAGGCGATATACCCAAATCTTGCGCAAGTTGGCCCGACGTTTTCGGCGAAGGGCCGGAACGCAGGGCTTGCATCAGTTGGAATAGGCGAGCGGTACGGGACATAGCACAGACTAGTCTAAACCTGATGACAGTTTCTGTCATCAGAGTGATCTATCAACTGGGCATCCCAACCACGGAGCCAACGATGTTGACCCTTTTGACCTACCCCTCTGCTTTTGGCCTGTTCAGCGCCAGCCCCTTCTGCGTCAAGACCGCTTATATGCTTCAGCACTCGGGCCAACGCTGGCAGCGTTCTGATATGCTGGACCCTCGCAAGATGCCGCATCAGAAACTGCCGGTCCTGCGCACGCCTGAACGTCTGGTGCCGGATAGTGATCTGATCCGCGACTGGCTCGAGGCGCAGGGAGCGGACTTCGACAAGGGGTTGACCGACATACAAAAAGCTCAGTCCCGCACTCTGATCCGCATGGCGGAAGAGCATCTTTATTTTCAGATCGTACTGGATCGCTGGGCCAATGACGATGTCTGGCCAGTCCTGCGCGAGACTTTTTTCTCTGTAATTCCAGCGTTGATCCGATCGCCAGTATCAAATTCCATTCGCAAGAAAGTCGTCAATGGCCTGGCGTTTCAGGGCGTCGCCCGATTTTCACCGGCTGAACGGCAAGACAGGTTGGAACGGGACCTCGAAGCAATATCTGCCTATCTGTGGCAATCGCCCTATCTGGTCGGAGACCAGCCAACTTCCGCTGATATGAGCGTCGGGCCTATGTTGGCCGCCATGCGCGCGACACCGGCGGATACCCCGCTGACCCGACGAATAAAGCAGGATAGACTGTTGAACAGTTACATAGACCGAATGGAAGAGGCGATCCCGTTGTCATGACACCATTTGATGACGCCGCAGTTGCCGCCGCCTACGATGCCTTTCCGCAGAGCACCCGCAAAGGTGCTCTGATCCTCCGGGAATTGGTGCTGGAAACCGCGGAGGCACTGTCCGACGCCCAGCCCCTGCAAGAGGCGCTGCGCTGGGGTCAGCCCGCTTATATGGCGCCCAAAGGGTCTACAATCCGACTGGGAAGCCACAAGTCCGCTTCGTTCGCTTTGTTCGTTCATTGCCAAAGCCGGCTGATGGGCGATTTCACGTCGGCATTTCCGGGTGAGGATCGGATCGACGGCAATCGGGCTGTGCTGTTCGACGACCCCGATCAGATCGACGCGACCCGTCACGGCTGGCTGATTGCCCGGGCCTTGACCTATCACCTCTGACGGCGTTTTCGCTCGATCTTGCGCTTGATCTTGTCCTTCTTGCGCTTCGAGCTGACGGCCTTCCTGCGGGTCGAGCGCCCGGCCGGACCGCGACTGCGCGGCAGCGCCTGATCATCGATGGACAACAGTTCCAATTCCAGTCCGCCGGTCACCGGCGTCGCCTCGGTCAGACGTACGGTCACGCGCTGGCCGATCGCGATGATCAGGCCGGTGTCCGCACCCATTAACGTTCCGGCCTCGCGGTCGAAATGAAAGAACTCACGCCCTAGCGAGCGCACGGGGACAAGTCCGTCAGCCCCCGTTTCATCCATCTTTACGAATGCCCCGAACCGCGCAATGCCGCTGATCCGACCTGCAAACTCATTGCCCACCCGCTCACTGAGATAGGCAGCAAGGTAACGATCCGTTGTGTCCCTCTCAGCCATCATCGAGCGGCGTTCGGTGTCCGAGATATGTGTGGCGGTTTCCTCGAGCCGGTCGATTTCCTCGTCGGTCAACCCGTCCTTGCCCCAACCATGGGCCGTGATCAGCGCCCTATGCACAATCAGGTCGGCGTAACGACGGATGGGAGAGGTAAAGTGAGCGTAGTTCTGCAGCGCCAGCCCGAAATGGCCAAAATTTTCGGGATTATAGTAAGCCTGTGCCATCGACCGCAGCGTGCTGAGATTGATCAGCTCGGCGTCCTCGGTGCCCGCAGCAGCGTTCAGCAACGCGTTCAGGTGGCGGGTCTGCAGGACCTGGCCCTTCGCCAGGTTCAGCCCAGAAGCTTGCGCCGTTTCCCGCAAGCTCTCCAGTTTTTCGGGCGCGGGTTCCTCGTGAACGCGGAACAACAACGGGCGGCGTTTCGCGATCAGGGTTTCGGCTGCGGCGACATTGGCGAGGATCATGAACTCCTCAATCAGTCGGTGCGCGTCCAGCCGGTCGCGGAAGGCCACACTTTCGACTTCACCCGTTTTGCTGAGCACGATCTTGCGCTCCGGCAGGTCCAACTCCAGTGGCTGCCGTACCGCCCGCGCCTTTTTCAGTGCAGCATAGGCGGCATAGAGCGGTTTCAGAACGGTTTCCAACAGCGCTCCGGTCCGGTCATTTGGACTGCCGTCGATGGCGTCTTGCACCTCGGCATAGTGCAGCGAGGCTGCAGAACGCATCAGGCCGCGCACAAAGCGATGGCTGATTTTGTTGCCATCTGAGTCGATCTGCATTCGTACCGCGATACAGGCACGCGGGACACCTTCGTGCAGCGAGCACAGATCACCCGATAGCCGGTCCGGCAGCATCGGGACGACACGATCCGGGAAATAGCTGGAATTCCCCCGCTTGCGGGCCTCTCGGTCCAGCGCTGTTCCGGGCTGCACATAGGCGGCGACATCTGCAATGGCGACCCAGATCACATGCCCGCCGATGTTTTTAGGATCGTCATCTGCATGCGCATAACAGGCATCGTCATGATCGCGCGCGTCCGAAGGGTCGATGGTCAACAAAGGCATATCCCGCAGATCTTCGCGCCCCTTCAAGCCCTCAGGCTTGGCCTTGTCGGCTTCGGCGATCACTTTGTCCGGAAAATCGTCCGGGATGCCATGCTGGTGAATGGCGATCAGCGAAACGGCCTTGGGCGCAGATGGATCGCCCAGCCGCTCGACGATACGCGCGCGTGGCAGACCCATGCGGTTCTTTGGTCCGGCCTGTTCGGCCTCGACCAGTTCACCATCCCTGGCGCCATGTAAGGCACCGTCCTGCACCAGCCACTCAGTCTGGCCTGCCTTGTCAATGGGTACGATCCGCCCTCCCTCGGCCCCTTTGCGGAAAATACCGACAATCTTGCGCGGATTGGTTCCAATACGGCGGATCAGCCGCGCCTCGTAATTGTGGTCTTCCTCATGCACCACCGTCAGACGAGCCAATATCCGGTCGCCTTCGCCCAGCGCAGGATCACTGGCACGTGCGATGATCAGAACAACGGGCTCTACCCCTTCACCGTGCCATTCCAGAGGTCGCGCGAACAGATCGCCATCAGAATTCGGTGCTTTGACCTGTAGCACGCTGACAGGTGGCAACCGATCCGGGTCACGATAGCTGCGCTTTCGTTTTTCCAGATGACCTTCGGCCTCAAGTTCCTTGAGGATACGCTTTAGATCAATCCGGTCCGCGCCCTTGATGCCAAAAGCCTTGGCGATGTCGCGTTTCGAGGTCAGGGTGGGGTTCGCCGAGATCCAGTCGAGGACCTCCTGCTTGGTGGGGATGCGAGTCATATCTTCGGCGTATCACGCGGATGCGACCGCGTCATGACCAAAAAGCGGCACCTGAGGTCAGGTTTTCAAATCGGCCATCGTGTCGATGTCGTGCAAGTGATCTAACATAGCGACCCGGCTATCCGGAACCGAAGCCAGCGTGTCAGCCAGCGCATGTTCCGTTGACCATCGCACATTGCCGAACATTCCAGACGGCAGAGCACCATAGCGCTGCGCCCCAACAAGCCAGTAGCCCCCATCCACTGCAGGTCCAAACACCATCTGATCGCTGCCCAACACCTTGAAGGCTTTCGCAATATGGTCACGCGTGATGCCCGGGATGTCCGCACCAATCAGACAAACAGGACCTTTGGGCGCCGCACGCAGCATTCGCCCCATGCGTTGGCCCAGGTCGCCCTGACCCTGCGCGGCACGCGGAATGTCGGCAGGCCAAAATCGGCTGTTCAACCCTTCCCTGTCAGGCGAAACGGCCAGCAGGACCTGCCAGCGCGGATCACGCATCCGTCGGATCAGTGATCGCGTCTGATGCCGAAACCACCAGGCTGCACCTGTCATACCTATTTCCCGCCCAAGCCGGGTTTTGACGCGCCCCGGCCGAGGTTCCTTGACCATAATAATCAGGGTGCGCTGCATGGATCAGGCAAAATAATCCGCCAGGATGCGTGCGTAGATTGTCTTGAGTTGCCGTATCTGATCAATCTCGACGCATTCGTCGACCTGATGCATGGTGCGGCCGACCAGCCCGAACTCAACCACGGGGCAGTGGTTCTTGATGAATCGCGCGTCCGAGGTTCCTCCGGTTGTCGACATCTCGGGTTGCACGCCAGTTTCAGCCTGCACCGCGCGCGCCACGAGGTCGGACAGTTCACCAGGTGGCGTCAGAAAGCTTTCACCCGATATCTTGATTTTCGTATCGACTTTGACGCTGAACTCATCTGCGACCCTCGAGGCCTCGGCATTCAGCCAATCGCTGAGGCTTGCACCGGAATGCAGATCATTGAACCGGATATTTACGGCAGCACTGCATTGTGCCGGAATGACGTTGGTCGCAGGATTGCCTGTGTCCATGGTCACCACAGCCAGAGTGGATGTGTCGAAATGGTCAGTTCCTCGGTCCAGCTCGTGACTGGCCAGGCGATCCATCAATCGTGCCAACGCAGGCAGGGGGTTCTTTGCCCGGTGCGGATAAGCCGAATGTCCCTGCACGCCGGTGATCGTGAACCAAGCAGTCATCGAGCCGCGGCGCCCGATCTTCATCATCTCACCCATTTTGCTTGGGCAGGTAGGTTCACCGACCAGGCAGGCGGACATGCGTTCGCCCGACTGCTGCATGTAATCCAGTAAAGCTGTTGTTCCGTCCAGCGCATCGCCTTCTTCATCACCCGTAATCGTAAGGATTATGGCCCCGTCCGGAGGTGTTTCGCGAACAAAGTCAATCGCGGCCGCAGCAAAAGCGGCCACTCCCGATTTCATGTCCGTCGTTCCCCGACCGTACATCACCCCTTCGCGGATTTCGGCGCCAAAAGGCGGCATGGTCCAGGCAGCCTCATCCCCAACCGGAACAACATCAGTGTGACCATTAAACCCAAAGCTGCGCGCATGCCCCTTTTGCCCCCAACGTGCGAACAGATTGGCGATGCCGCCGCGATCCACACGGGAGCATTCGAACCCGGCCCCGGACAAAAGTCGCTCCAACAGGACCAGCGCACCGCCCTCTTCAGGTGTGACCGAAGGGCAACGGATCAGATCTGCAGTTAGCTCGACGGGATCGGTCATGGGATACCTCTAGGTTTTGTTCTGGCCTTGGTTCGCGCACAGATTCAACGAATTGGCCGAATTGCCAACCCCGGAGGGCCAAAATCTTATGACAGACCTGTTCTTGTTTCGTATTGGTACGCCAATAAAACAGCCAAGATGACCCCGCGACTGCCTTGCCGCGCAACCCGCAATTGCGTTACAGCGCCGCGAAACAGGTAAATTGACAATGATGCGTGCCCTCTTCGCTCTGATCTGCCTGACTTTCGCGGTCATTGCACAGCAAAGCCAGGCTCAGTCCCTTACGGTCACGACCGTGACCCGCCCACCGTTTTCCTATGTTGAAGACGGGGCTGAGACCGGTTTTTCGATGGATTTGCTCGAAGCGCTGTCCGAGGCACTGGGCTGGGATTACACTCTCAACCGGGTCGAGGCGTTCGGTGACATGCTGACCGCCGTGCGGGACGGCACTGCCGATCTGGCGATTGCGAATATCTCGATCACTGCAGCGCGTGAAACCCAGATGGATTTCAGCCAGCCAATTTTCGAGGCCGGGTTGCAGATCATGGTCCCCTCGGACGCGGCGCGCAGACCATCGCTGCTGCAGGCGCTTCTGTCACGAGAACTGTTTATCGCCATCGGCCTGGCCTTCGCCATCCTGCTTGGCGGCGGTATGCTGATGTGGGGTTTCGAGCGTCGCGCACAGCCCTACTTTGACCGCAAGCTCAACGAGGCCTGGTTCCCGTCGTTTTGGTGGGCGCTCAATCTTGTCGTAAATGGCGGGTTCGAAGAACGCATGCCACGCACTCCGTTCGGGCGTCTGCTGGGGGTGGTTCTGGTGGTGTCGTCGCTGTTCATCGTGTCCGTTTTTACTGCCCGTATCACCTCGGTCATGACGGTGGATGCGATCAGCGGTAATGTGAATTCAGTCAATGACCTTTACGGCAAGCAGGTTGGCACCATTTCGGGCTCGACCGCAGCCAGCTTTCTGACCCGTCGTGAGGTCGAGTTTGCCGGCTATGACAACCTGGATGGCCTGCTAACGGCATTTAGGGATGAGGAGCTGGACGCTGTTGTGTTTGACGCCCCGATCCTGTCGTATTTCGCGTCTCATGAAGGGCGCAGGTTCGCGTCCATGACCGGCGGTGTTTTCCTGCGTGAGAATTACGGCGTCGCTTTCCCGACCGGATCACCCCTTGTCGAAGACGTCAATCAGGCCCTGTTGGCCCTGCGAGAAGACGGCACCTATGACGAAATTTACCGCAAGTGGTTCGGAGTTCGGAACTAAGCCAGTTCCTCGTCGCCAAAAAACGGTGTCATCTGTGCGACAATAACCGCGTTTTCGTCCAACGCCCGCTGCATCAGTGCGCGTTCATCGGGATCGATGTCGTGCCCCTGCGCTTCACGTTCGGCTAATGTGCCATAGCCGGTGACATCCAGAGGCGCGGTATCGGCCTGCTTCAGAATAGCCACTGTCTCGCGTACGGCCTCGGCTTCGTCCACGCCTGAGGCGAAACACATCAGCGCCGCTCCGGTCGCCCCTTCAGGCAAGCCGTCGCCGTCTTTGCGGCCAATCTGAACCAACAAGGTGTAGACCTGCTGGCGCGAGGGTTTCTTCTGCTTTTCCATGCAGCCTGCCTTACGTGCGGAACAGGACTTGGTCAACTCATTCACCTATCTAACTAGCTGCATCGATTCGCCAAAACCTCGTTTCACAGGCAAAGCGAGCAGTGAATCATCACTTTGATCTGTGCAAAATGGACACACTTTATTGGTGAAGTTTTCTCCAAGGGATTGACAGCTTCCTCCGGCAAGAATCCGACAGGTTGAAAACGGCGTTAAACAGCCGATGAATCTGCTGTCACTGCGCGAGTTTTGGCTTACCACGACACAGCCTTTCCAAGCCGTTACGTGGTGAAATCAACAAAATCTAGAATGCCCCTCACTGCAAATTGACATTTTTTCGAAAAGGGAAGTTAGATGAGTATGTTGTCCAAATTCCTAACTATTGTAGCGAGCTTGTTCGCGTTGGCTCTGGCCCCCGCAGCGGTCGTTCTTTCTGTTTTCTCCCCTGATGCCGCTTACGCACAAGACGGCGAAAAGTCCGAGGACGAAGGTGAGTCCGAGGGCGAAAACGAGTCCGAGGGCGAAAACGAGTCCGAAGGCGAAAACGAGTCCGAGGGTGAAAACGAGTCCGAGGGCGAAAACGAGTCCGAAGGTGAAAACGAGTCCGAGGGCGAAAACGAGTCCGAAGGTGAAAACGAGTCCGAGGGCGAAAACGAGTCCGAAGGTGAAAACGAGTCCGAGGGCGAAAACGAGTCCGAAGGTGAAAACGAGTCCGAGGGCGAAAACGAACCCGAGCGCGAAGGTCGTTCAGGCGATGAAGAAGTAGAGGAAAGCGAAGAAGAATCTGAGGAAAGCGAAGAATCCGAGGAATCTGAAGAAGAGAGAGAAGAAGTAGAACGCCCAGGCGAAGACCGCTAACCGAAAGTGGTTATTGTTTTCAGCAAGGCCGCCTGATCAGAGCTTAGAAAAGCTAAGATCTGCTTCCATCCTTCGCTAATCGTTATAAAGGCCGGGGCTGCGCGCTCCGGCCTTTTCTTTTTTGTCTAAATTATCAGTCGCGCAGCAACTCGTTGATGCCGGTTTTCGAGCGGGTTTTCTCGTCCACACGCTTCACGATCACCGCGCAATAGAGGCTGATGTTATTCTTTGACGGCATCGAGCCTGAGACCACTACGGAATAAGGCGGCACTTCGCCATAGGTCACTTCGCCGGTCTCGCGATCGACGATCTTGGTGGATTTGCCGATATAGACACCCATTCCCAGGACCGAGCCCTCGCGGACAATACAGCCCTCGACCACTTCGGACCGCGCGCCGATGAAGCAGTTGTCCTCGATAATGGTCGGGCCGGCCTGCATCGGCTCGAGCACACCGCCGATACCGACACCGCCGGACAGGTGAACGTTCTTGCCGATCTGTGCGCAAGACCCCACAGTAGCCCAGGTATCCACCATGGTGCCTTCGTCCACAAAGGCGCCCAGATTGACAAAGGACGGCATCAACACAACGCCCGGCGCAATATAGGCAGACTTACGGACCACGCAGTTCGGCACCGCACGGAAACCTGCGGAACGCCACTGGTTTTCACCCCAGCCTGCGAACTTACTGTCGACCTTGTCCCACCAGCCGCCGTCTTGCGGACCGCCCTTCTGGATTTCCATATCCTTGATGCGAAAGCCCAGCAGAACTGCCTTTTTGGCCCACTGGTTCACGTGCCAGTTTCCATCGGCCTGCTTTTCCGCCACCCGCAGCGACCCGCTGTCCAGAGCATTCAGCGTATCCTCGATCGCCTCACGTTGCTCACCAGTGGTGGCTGGGGTGATCGTGTCGCGTGCCTCCCAGGCGGCTTCGATTGCGGCTTCCAATTGCGCGTTGGACATGGGGCTACTCCCTACAGAATCTGTTCACGTTGGTTTGGCCTATACGCAAGCAGGACTCAGGGCGCAATGCGACGCAGAGGACCCTTTTTACGCCAACATGCCGCCTGCGCCCTGCACAGTATAGGAATTGCGAGAATCTTACGAAGGACGGCTTTAGCTGGCGCGACGGATATGGCGCACCAAAATCGAGGTTGCAGCCGAGGAATCCCTGTTCTTCAGGGCCTGCACAATGGCCGCATGATCGGTATCGACGCGCTGCACCCATTTCGGTCGCCAATGCGCGAACAAGTGCCGTGCGCCGGCGATGTGAAGATCGTCGATCGTGTGCAATAGACGCGGCAATGCGCAGGGCGTCAGAATGGTCCGGTGAAAGATACGGTTCCGCGCCTCCCAAAGCGGCATGCTGTCCGCCGCGTCGCAGGCGATCCGGGCGTCATCCGCCAGCTTCAGGGCTGCAGGTGTCATGTTCTGGACCGAATGCTGCAACGCCAGCGATTCCAGTGCTACCCGCATTTCGGTCACTTCGCGCACTTCGGCTGGGTCCAGAGCGGTTACGCGCATACCGCGTCGGGGCTCACTTTGGGCAAGCCCGTGCGCCTCAAGTCGCAACAATGCCTCGCGCACGGGCACATGGCTTGTCTCGAAACTGCGGGCAATATGGTCCTGGCGCAGCTTCTCTCCGGCCACAAGGTCGCCGGTGACAATTTGCTGGCTCAGTTTTTCGTAGATCGTGTCGGCAATGGTCGCGTTCATGGATTATAGATAAAAAGCGCAACCTTTTTCCACAAGCAGATAATTCACCCGTCCAAGGGGTCAGGGGCAATATTTCCGCCGCATACCAAAACTGCGACGCGTTCACCCGGTTCGGGCAGATACGCACCCGAGATTAACGCGGCCAAAGCTGTTGCGCCCGCTGGTTCAACCAGAATGCGGTGGGCCTGCCAGAGCGTCCTCTGTGCGACAGCGATAGCCGTATCCGGAACCAGAACCGAGGTCATTCCTTTCGCCAACCCGAAACAGATATTCCCGATCCGTCGTGCGCCCAGCGCATTCGCCGCAATGCCGGACACTGTCACGTCAATCGGCTCACCCTTTTGCAGCGCCGCATTCAACGCGCAGGAGGTCTCGGGCTCGACCGCGACAACCTTGCGGGCGCCCTGGAACCAGGCCAACGCGCCAGCAATCAGACCTCCGCCACCAACGGCAACAAGGACAGTGTCCGCCTGCAGGCCTTGCGCATCCCATTCCGCAAAACACGTACCCTGCCCGGCCACGGTGGCCGGAGCATCATAGGCGTGGATTTGCATTGCGCCGGTTTCTGCCTCATGCGCCTGCGCCAACGTCAGCGCACTGGCATATTCGCCTGGAACGACACTAAGGTCTGCGCCAATTCGTTCGATCAGACCAATCTTGGACGGCCCGGCGAGTTCAGGCACGAAAATCTTGGCCGGGTGCCCCAATGCCCGCGCAGCGTAAGCCGCCGCCGCACCATGATTGCCACCTGACGCGGCCACGACGCCTGCTTCGGGCACATCCATGCTGAGTAAAGTATTGAATGCCCCGCGCGCCTTGAAGCTGCCGGTATGCTGCAAATGCTCCAACTTCATCTCAACCGGGAATTCCAGCCCCAAAACGCCACTCTCCATAACCGGCGTTTTTTGTGCATGGCCGTCGATGCGGTTTGTCGCTGCCGATATTTCAGTCTTCCAATTCATTCTTGTCTTTCCGTGACTGGCACTCTGCCCACGAACCCTATAGCTGTTTGGGAAACACGCAAGCAGGGATACTTCAACCATGAGAGAAGACCGCCTCAGCCCGTTCCGCGACGCGCAAACCGATCGCTCGACCGCAAGCGAAGTGCCAGATACGCCACAGACGCGGTCCCCGGCTTATCGCCTTGCCTTTGCCGATGACGATTTCCTGTGCCGGGACGAACTGCGCCCGGTGCGTTTGCAACTGGAACTGCTGAAACCCGAAATGATCATGAGCGAGCGTGAGATCACCTCGACCATCGTGATGTTCGGCGGAGCGCGCATTCCCGAGCCTTCGCAGAAGCACACCGCACGGACGGAAACTCTGGCGAGTCTTTCGGCCTATTACGACGAAGCTCGTGAGTTCGCGCGTCTCATGACCGAGAAATCGAACGAGACCGGGTGCCGCGAGAATGTGATCGTCACCGGCGGCGGTCCCGGGGTAATGGAAGCCGGAAACCGAGGAGCACAGGACGCGGGCGGTTGCTCCATCGGCCTGAACATCGTGCTGCCGCACGAACAGGCACCCAACCTTTATGTGACGCCGGATCTCAGCTTCAACTTTCACTACTTCGCCATCCGCAAGATGCATTTCCTGATGCGCGCCCGTGCCATCACCATCTTCCCCGGCGGGTTCGGCACGATGGACGAACTGTTCGAGTCCCTGACCCTGATCCAAACTGGCCGGATGGAACGTGTACCTTTCCTGCTGTTCGGGCGCGCGTTCTGGGAAAAAGTCATCAACTGGGAGGCGCTGGCCGACGCCGGAACCATCTCGGATGAGGATCTGGACCTGTTCCGCTTTGTGGATACCGCGCAAGAGGCGGTTGAGATTATCGAAAACTGGGAACCTGCCCCGCCGCGCGATAAAATTCCGGGGCGCTGAGCGATGACGACGGTTAAGACCGGAGAGATGCTCCACCTGCGCGGCAACGCCCTGAACAAGGGCGAGCCGGTCGCACTGCCTCTGACCCAAAGCAGCATGTTCCACCTGCCGGGCGCGCCTGACGGTCACGCCACTTACGGACGCGTCGACAATCCGACATGGGTTCATTTGGAACATGTGCTGTCGCATCTGGAAGACGCGCCTTGCCTTAGCTTTCCTTCTGGCATGGCGGCGATCTCGGCGGCACTGTTTGCCACCGCTCAGTCCGGTTCGCGTCTTCTGATCCCGTCGGACGGCTACTATGTCACGCGCCTGCTGGCGGACCGTTTCCTGTCGCGCCTCGGCGTGGTGGTCGAGGAACGCCCCACCACCACATTTTCAGAGGGCGGCTTTGAAGGGTTCGACGTGGTTTTTGTCGAAAGCCCTTCGAATCCTGGTCTAGACATGATCGATTTGTCCGCAGTGGCACAACAGGTGCGTGCCGCCGGGGGCGTGACCATAGCCGATAACACGACCTTGACGCCGCTGGGCCAACGCCCGCTGGATCTGGGCATCGACGTGGTCGTGTCGTCCGATACCAAGGCGATGGGCGGGCATTCCGATATGCTTATGGGCCACGTGGCCAGCCGGAATGACCAGATTATGGAGCGTATCGAAGAATGGCGAAAGGTGTCCGGGTCGATCCCCGGCCCGCACGAAGCCTGGTTGCTGCATCGGGGGCTGGAAACGTTGGATGTGCGGTTTGACCGCATGTGCACATCGGCACATATACTCGCCGAGCGACTGGCGGTGCATGAGGCCATTAGACAAGTACGATACCCCGGCTTGCCAGATGACCCAGCGCACGCATTGGCCAAAGCTCAGACCGCGCGTTTCGGATTTCTCCTGAGTCTCACCCTGAACTCCGAGGAAATGGCAGAGCGGTTCATCAACTCCTGCCCGCTGCTACGCCCGGCCACGTCATTTGGTGGCGTCCACAGTTCAGCCGAGCGGCGTGCGCGTTGGGGCGACGATGTCGACCCGGCCTTTGTCCGTTTGTCGGTTGGCTGCGAACCTGTCGAAGAGCTTTGGCAGGCCATCGAGGCCAGCCTCAACGCTCTGAACTAACTATTTCTTGGCGTCACGCAGTTC
The DNA here is from genome assembly GCF_057221055.1 of Ruegeria sp. HKCCD7181. Taxonomy (NCBI): domain Bacteria; kingdom Pseudomonadati; phylum Pseudomonadota; class Alphaproteobacteria; order Rhodobacterales; family Roseobacteraceae; genus Ruegeria; species Ruegeria sp. HKCCD7181. The sequence goes on from NZ_JBWVBC010000010.1 coordinate 165,289, forward strand.
CTTGAACACGTAGATCGGCAGCACGACGCTGGCGATCAACGACCCCAGCCAGACCAGCAAGGTTGCCGCCAGCAAGTTGGATATACCGCCAACAGTCAGCCCTGCAGTAATCAGGTCTGTCGCGAGCAATCCCACGAAAGTCACAATCAACGCGATCCCGCCTTTCAGCGCGGGCGCTTTCTTTTCGCCCAGCTTCAGGATCAAAGGCTCGGCCACCACCTGAACAACGGTAAAGACGATCACCACAACGATGAAGGAGATCGGCCTGATCGCAAACCCCGACAGCAGCAGCGAAGCAAGCAGTAACCCGATGGCATTCCCAGCCAACAAGGCCAGAGCGGACTTAATTCTGCGCGACATGAGGCGATCTCCGTCAGTTAACAGTTCGATAAGTGCAGATATTATCAGGTCATCGCGATTTGGCGAGAGATTTCAAATACCTCTTCCTTTTGACCGGTTGAAATCGCATGATAAAACACATTCATCAAGATCAGACCTGCCCACATCCGCGAGAGGTGAGATGAGCGACGATCCCTATGCCGCCCTCGGCATCGCCAAAGACGCAACCGATGCCGAGATCAAGAAAGCCTATCGGCGTATTGCCAAGGAATGTCACCCAGACCTGAAACCCGGGGATACCGAAGCAGAAGCCAAGTTCAAATCCGCCGCTGCTGCCTATGATTTGCTAAAAGACCCGGAAACCCGGGCACGCTATGACAATGGCGAAATCGACGCTTCGGGTCAGGAACGGCCGCAGCAGTATTACCGGGATTATGCCGAAGCCGCGGGAAACCCCTATCGGTCCGGCGCGGCCTATGGCGACCCCGACGACATGTCTGACATTTTTGCCGAATTCATGCGTGGCCGTGGCGGTCATGGTCAGCAGCGCACGCATGAATTTCACGCACCGGGCCACAATCGCAGCTACACATTGCAGATCAGTTTTCTGGACGCTGTCTTTGGGGCCAGCCAAAAGCTGACTTTGCCCGATGGAGACCGGATCGAGGTCAAGATCCCGGCAGGTATTACGGAAGGCCAGACAATCCGGTTGCGTGGCAAAGGGGCTCCAGGTTTTGGCGAGGGGCCGCCGGGCGATGCGCTCGTCACTGTCTCTGTCGCGAAACACCCCGTGTTTGACCGACAGGGGGACGACATCCACATCACGCTGCCCATCACGATTGATGAGGCGATTTTGGGCAGCAAAGTCGCCGCCCCCACAATTGATGGTGGCGTGAACGTAACTGTTCCGGCAGGCACCAGCAGCGGCAAGACCCTGCGCCTGCGCGGCAAGGGCGTTAAGAAACGCGGATCGTCCGATCGAGGGGATCAGTTGATCGAACTGACGGTCACCATGCCCGACCAGATCGACGAAGACTTGAAGCAATTCATGGAAACATGGCGCGAAACGCACCGCTATGATCCGCGCAAAGGAATGCCGTCATGACCCGCCATCTGACCGAAGAGGAACTGATCGCAAAAATTACCCGCCTGACCTCGGACCGGCTGACAGAATACCTGGCGGCCGAGATCGTGATCCCGGAGCAATCCGATCAGGGGTTGACGTATCAATCGCTGGACGTCGCCCGGCTGGAACTGGCCTGCGAATTACATGACCAATACGACATGGAGGCTGACGCCCTTTCGATGATGATCTCTCTGATCGACCAGATGCACGGCCTGCGGGCCGAGCTTCGCGAAGTTCTGAACGCGGTGGACGCGCAGCCGGAACCGGTGCGCAAGCAAATGATCGAGATCATCGGAACAGCACGGTTCCGTCGCAGCTGACGCTTCAGCGCATGGCAGGTTTGCCCTTTTGGACTCGGTGGAACTGCCGTAGAAGGCCCCATTGATCCAGAACCCGGTACGCCCATGACCCAGTCCAGATCCGAATTGCTGATGCCTGCGGGCAATCTGCGCAAGTTGAAACTCGCCGTCCTTTACGGGGCCGACGCGGTGTATCTCGGCACGCCTGATATGTCGCTGCGCACGAAATCCGAGTTCTCGCTTGAAGAGGTAATCGAAGGTGTCGAGTTCTGCCACCAGCACGGGCGGCGGGCCTATCTGACGCTGAACCTGTTTTCGCACAACAAGGACATCCCGAAGCTGGACGAATATATCGACACGGTGCGCAAGGTGCAGCCAGACGGGCTGATCATCGCCGACCCCGGCGTGTTCCAATATGTCCGCGAACGCGCGCCGGAACTGCCGCTGCATATCTCGACCCAGGCCAATATCTGTTCCTGGTTGTCGGTGAAGTTCTGGCAAGACCAAGGGGCCGAACTTGTAGTTCTGGCCCGCGAGGTATCCTACCCTGAACTGGTCGAAATCCGCGAGAAGTGCCCGGATATCAAGCTGGAGGCCTTTGTCCACGGCGCCATGTGCATGACCTATTCGGGCCGGTGCCTGCTGTCGAATTTCATGGCCGAGCGTGGGGCAAATCAGGGCAACTGCGCTAATTCCTGCCGCTGGAACTACGGGGTGAAGCTGCGCCTCAAGGACGGCACGCATCAGGAACTCCGCATCACCGAGGAAAACTCCGATCTGTTCGAGTTTCTGCTGGAAGAAGGCTGCCGCCCCGGTGATCTGATGCCCATCGAAGAGGATGATCGCGGCTCGTATATCCTGAACTCGCGCGATCTGTGCATCATGCCGAAACTGGATGAATACCTGAAGATCGGCGTCGACAGTCTCAAGGTCGAAGGGCGGGGCAAGTCGGAATACTATGCCGCCATTGTCGCCCGCGCCTATCGTATGGCCATTGATGATTATCACGCGGACCCCGAGAACTGGGATCCCAAACCGTATATGCGAGAGCTTGAGACCGTTGGAAACCGAGGATACACGCTGGCCTTCCACGAAGGGCGGTTGACCAACTACGCGCATGATTACGAACACACCGCGGCAATCGCACAATGGGAATATGCGGGCATTGTCACCGAAGTGACCAATGACGCGTTTCTGGTTGAAGTGAAGAACAAGCTGGAACCGGGTGACGTGCTGGATTTCGTGTCACCCATATCCCGCGAAACAGTGCTGCTGCGGGTCTACGATTTCGAACGCGCCTCGGACGGGGCGCGGTTGGATGTGGTGCATGGCAGTACCAAAACCGTCATCCGCCTGCCTTTCACGCTGTTCGACCACGAAGACATCGACGACCTGCGCGCCCGTTTTCCCGTCTATTCCGTCCTGCGCAAGGAACGCGCCCTGACTGACGAACATTGGAGCCGCATCCGGTTCGACAAACTGGTGCAGGGGCTGGAGACTTCGGGCCGGGACAATCCAACCGCTTATGCCCGCCGCCGGGACGCGCTGGTGGAAAAGATCGGCGAAGATGGCAACGAACGCCGTTTCAAAACCAATCGCATTGGCACCGAAGGATGCTGCGGCAAGGGGTGTAACGGCTGCCTGATCTTCTGGCAGGATGAGAAATACGCCCTCGCCCGCGAGGTGCTGTCGAAACGCAAACAGGGCGAGCAACTCAGCCGCAGCGAAGCGACCGAATTGAAATTACCTGACCAAACGGTCTGAAGATCAGTTGCCCAAGCGGTATTCCTCAGGAACGTAAAACGTGTAGTCCCGGTCCGCGACGGCCTCGTGGCACTCATGGCAATAGGCCACAGCACCTGCGCGGCTGCCCATCGTGTCGCCGAACAACGAGCCGTCGGGCATCACCATGATGTAGCGCCAATCGGCAGTGTCGGGGCTGGCCCCCGCCGACAGTTTTTCCATCACGAACAGGGCGCCCGCGTGAATGTTGCCCTCATCCGTTACGGTCATGCTGTCCTTGGCCAGAACCGATCCCATCGGCAGCACCTCGCCTTCGGCAAGCGTGCCGTAATTATGTGCCATCCGATTGGCGTAGCTGTTGACGTAACGCTGCCCATGCGTCGCTGAAATGTAAGGGGCATCGTTGAACAACGGCCAGTTCTGGTAATTGAGGATCAAATCCAACTGCGAGGTCGCATAGCCTCGCGCCATGCGTTTTGTCAGCGAGCGGTAATGCTGCTGCGCTTCGTCCTTGGACAAATCAGCCGGGTTTTCGATCGCCAGATGCGCATCCCTGTCGGTTGTCTGTGCTATCAAACCCGAGGCACAGGTCATCAAAGCAACCAGCACCCCTGTTACCTGTATACGTGTTGATATCATTGTTATGGCCCATCCGTTTGTACGGTTCGCCTGAAAGCTGCCTCAATATCGCGAATACAGGATAGCGGTCTTGAAAGAACTTACTATGACCCTGATCACAATCTCACTGCCTTGTGCGCGAATTTGAGGGGTGTTTTGACCCTGTCAAAGCATACCAAGTCAAAGCACCAATAGACAGGTATTCAATAATAAATCACCACAATCGTGCATCACCGGGGGCGCTACCCCAATCCTGCCTCGGATTCGATCTGTTTGCGGGATTTCCGGGCACGTTCCGTGGCCGACTTCAGCTGCCCGCACGCCGCCATGATGTCCTCGCCCCGCGTCTTGCGGATGGGTGAGGCATAGCCCGCCTGATAGATGATGTTCGCAAAAGCCCGAATACGGTTATTCGAGCTGCGTTTATACGGCGCGCCGGGCCATTCGTTGAACGGGATCAAGTTAATCTTGGCCGGGATTTTGTGGCGCTTGATGTGGTCGATCAGACGATGCGCGTCCGCGTCGCTGTCATTTACGCCATCCAGCATCACGTATTCAAAGGTGATACGTTCCGAGTTCGACACATTGGGGTAGCTGGCCAGTGCCTGCAGCAACTCTTCGATATTCCAGCGCTTGTTGATGGGCACCAGAACGTCGCGGGTTTCATCTGTTGTGGCGTGGAACGAAATCGCCAGCAGGCAGCCGATTTCCTCGGCCGTGCGTGCGATTTCCGGCACCACACCCGAAGTTGACAGGGTGATACGGCGACGGGACAGGGAAATCCCCTCGGGGTCCATCGCAATCTTCATGGCGTCCCGGACGTTTTCGAAGTTATAGAGCGGCTCACCCATGCCCATCAGAACGATGTTCGACAACAGGCGCGTTTCATCCTTGGGCGCGCCAGGGATCGGCCATTCCTCAAGATCATCGCGGGCCATCATCACTTGCCCGACAATCTCTGCCGCCGTCAGGTTGCGCACCAGTTTCTGCGTTCCGGTATGACAGAAAGAGCAGGTCAGCGTACAGCCCACCTGAGACGAGATGCAGAGCGTGCCCCGGTCGTCCTCGGGGATATAAACCACCTCGACTTCGTGACCGCCGGCGATCCGCACCAGATATTTGCGCGTGCCGTCCTCGGATACCTGACGTGTCACGACCTCGGGGATTTCGATGACGAAACTCTCAGCCAACTGCGCGCGATAGGCTTTGGCCAGATTGGTCATCTCGGCAAAATCGCGCACGCCCCACTGATAAACCCACTGCCATATCTGCCCGGTGCGCATCTTGGCCTGTTTCTCGGGCGTGCCATGTTCGATCAGCACTTCGCGCAGACGGTCGCGGGTCAGGCCGACAAGGTTCACCTTCCCCTCAGGCAATTTGCGGGGGATGGTCATAACGTCTTGGGTGATCGGCGCTTTGGGCGACATGGGCGTATCTCGAAGGATTCTGGCTTGGGATGCGCCTCTATATAGGAACGCGCGCAAAGATCAAAAGAATTCGTGCGGGCTAATTTGCAAAACGCAGCAGTTCATCCACGCGAGCGCGACCCAAATCAACCCGACAGGATGTAATTGCGATACCTGCGCCGGAACCGCCACCGTATGAGGCGCCTATCGCTTCGCACTGCGAATCCCGATAAGCCATCCAAGCGCTTTGCGCGGCCTCCAAAGCAGGTTGAGCCTCGACCCGTCCGGTCACTTCGTCGAGCTCTTTGGCTGCTGCGACAGCGAATGAGTAGCTCTCTTCAACAGCGACGTTCACGCGTTCTTCCATTTTCGAAACGCACGCCCCGATTTCAACCTGAGAACCGGAATCGAAGCATTCCAGCGTTGGGTCAGCCATCGCGGCAATTGGAAAGAAAACGGCAACAAAAGCCCAGCGCATTGCCAGCCCTCCAATAGGTTAGGTCAATTCTTCCGACCAACCTACCACGCTGATAAGACCTGCGCGAACAGAGGGGAGTGCCGCGGTAGCAGGACCGCCGCGGCAGGTTCTAGTGAATTAATTGACCGCAGGTGGGATGTAGCAATCCGCCGCATCCAGCTTCTTGACCGGGTCTTCCGGTCCGCACTGCTCACCACTTACGGGGTAGGTATCCGCACTTTTTTCACAGGCACTCAACAACACCGCAGAGATCATCAGCAACGCTGTAAAAGTCTTGTTCAACATCTTATTGGCTCCTCTTGCTTCTGAACTGATTAGTTCAAAAACCAAGAGGCAGTGCATTGACACGGATCAAACACGAGAGCAGACGTCGCGTAACGTAGGCCGCAATTTCTTTAGGCTGGAGTCAAAAAAAGCCCCGACACTTTGGCGGGGCTTTTTAAAAAGAGTTGTACCTGTCAGTTGGTACAGCGTTTTTCAGCATCTTCGATCGCTGCAGTGAAACCCAGAAGCGAGAATGTGTCTTTGGTCTGTGTGCCGCGCTCGGACCGTGCTGTCAGAACAGCCTCGGTTCCTCGTTTCATCGCCGTGACGATCTTTGCATCATCGGCCGCTGTTGCTGGCCAGGCCCATTCACCATCGGTGAACAGTTCGAACTCGCTGCCATCGACGACCAGATTCACAGTTGAACCCGCCGCAAAAGGATAGCCGCCGGTAAAGGTCACCTGTCCCTTAACCTCGGCATTTGGACGGTAAAACACGAATAACAGGATATCACTGCGACGCACCGAAACGACGCGACCACCACGCGTATTGACGGTTTCTTTGGGCGCAGACACGCTCCAGCACTCGGTGGGATCATCTTCTACGAAAACGCTCCAGTCGGTCTTGGCAGCGACGCGGTTGGTGCTTGTCGCCTGCTGGCCGCTTGCAGTTGTGGCCATCCCTGCCATGCACAGACCCGCGATCACACGGACAAGTTTTGATCCCATCTGTCCAGCCTCCTAGCTCGACCTATACCTCATACCCATCGTGAATCGCTGCGAACCCTGCCGGTTCGTCTTTCGAAAGTTGCGCATCCCGATGATTGTCGACATACACACACTAACGCAGGTTTCGCCACAGGCGAAAGAGCGATTGGCAGAATTTTGCGCATACGCAGGGGGTCCAGATGACGCAGCCGGTACCAATGACAGAACTATGGCGTGGCCCCTTGCTTGAGAGTCTACATCTGGGCCATGCGGTGATCTGTGATGACACCGGTCAGATCGTGCGCAGTTGGGGCGATCCGGACGCGGTGATCTACCCCCGTTCTTCAGCCAAAATGATCCAGGCTTTACCGTTAATCACCACGGGCGCGGCGGCAAAATACGGGCTGAACTCTGAACACCTGGCTCTGTCCTGCGCGTCCCACAGTGGGGCCGCAATTCATACGCAACGCGTTTCGGCATGGCTGGACCATCTTGGCCTGACCGAACCCGATCTACGTTGCGGCCCGCAAGAGCCATCGGACATGGCTGCGCGTGACGGGCTGATCCTGGCAGACGACACACCTTGTCAGATTCATAATAATTGTTCCGGCAAACATTGCGGATTTCTGACTGTAGCGCAGCACATGGGTGCAGGCCCTGAATACCTGGAGATCGACCATCCTGTGCAGCAGGCCTGCTTGTCCGCGATCGAAGAAACCACGGGTGAGACCAGCCCGGCATATGGGATCGACGGTTGTTCTGCACCGAATTTTGCAACCTCATTGGCGGGGCTTGCACGTTCGATGGCTTGGTTTGCTTCGTCCGCTGATCGGTCTGATCGCGCCAGCGACGCAGCCCAACTGCTTACCGCTGCCATGGTCAAACACCCCGAGCTGGTCGCCGGAGAAAGCCGTGCATGCACCGAGCTGATGCGCGCCATGAATGGGCGCGCAGCGATCAAGACAGGCGCCGAGGCCGTCTTTGTCGCCATAATTCCGGAAAAGCGGATGGGCATCGCACTAAAGATCACCGACGGCACAACCCGGGCCAGTGAATGCGCAATTGCATCCCTATTGGTGAGCCTTGGCGTACTGGAGGCCGAACACCCCGCCACCCGCAAGTTCATGAACGCCACGCAATACAGCCGTCGCGGGCTGGAATGCGGCGTGATCAGACCGGCACCGGGGTTTCCCGGCTAAGGGCGTCACATCTCGATTTCGTGCACCTCGGCCACTTCGACCGAACCTGACCCGTTGACAACCATCGGGCAGCCCTTGGCCATCTCTGTCGCCGCATCGATGCTGTCCGCCTTGATGACGGTAAAGCCCGAGGCCGGGTTTGCACCGCCGTTGTCAACAACTCCGCTGCCGCTGACAGTATAGGACTGACCGACCGGGTTTCCGGGGATGTCCAGTGCATCGCCCATGCCTTGGAACCATGCGCCCCAAGCGGCCATGGTCGCTTCGATTTCAGCCGGATCGGTTGGGGTATGACCGCCGTGATAAACAAATAAAAATTGCGGCATTTCGCTTCTCCCTAATGAAAACTCATTTGCACCGCGCCTCAAGCTTGCGCAGCGACGATGTCCAACCCTGCTCATGGTTTGCAGCGGCCTCGGCGTCAGCAAGTTCGCGGTGATCCAGCACAAGGCGCGAACCACTCTCCGTTGCAGCAACGGACAAAATCACATGGCTTTCAGGTCCACGCTGATCGTTGTCATCATGCCACGCCCAAGTAAATCCGACGGACTTGGGCGGATCAACATGCGTGACGTGGCCCGACACCTTGAATTGCTGACCTTCAGCGTTCTGCATTACCGAAAACCACGGCCCAAGACGCGAGAAATCCAGATTGTGCTCGGGTACGCGGACGCCTTCAGGCCCCCACCACTGCAACAGCTTTGCGCCGTCGCTGATCCAGGTAAAAAGGATCTCGGAACTGACGGGGAAATCCCGCTCCAACTTCAAGTCGGCCATGAGTTTTCCCTTTCCAGAATATCGCCCAAACGATCCAGACTCGCTTCCCAGAACTGCCGTTTCGAGATCGTCCATTCTGCGATCGCTCGTAGCCCGTCGGGCTGAATCGAATACATCCGCTGTGTGCCGTGAACGCGCTGCTGCACTAATCCTGCCTCGCGCAGCACTTTCAGGTGGCGCGATACCGCGGCACCAGAGATTCCCTTACCTTCGATGAGGTCACCCGCGGGAAGCTCCCCTCGCTCCATCAACTGTTCAACAATCGAGAAACGAGTGGAATCGGACAACGCAGAGAAGGCAGCCAGAAGTGTGTTCATGGCACCTATTTAACACATAAGTTAAATTATGAAAAGCCCCTCAGGACGGAATGATTTCCGATCGGCTGTACCCTTGTAGATACAGCAAGGCGGTGAGGTCTCCGAAATTGACCCGAACATCGCATTTTTCTGCGACGGAGGGCTTGGCGTGCAGCGCTACGCCCGTCCCGGCCCGGCCCAGCATACCCAGATCGTTTGCACCGTCCCCAACTGCAATCACATCTGCCTCTGAAATGCCAAGACGGGTCGATATCTGTTCGAGCGCTTCAATCTTGGCCTGTCGTCCAAGAATTGGGCGATGAACCTCGCCACTCAGCTTACCGTCTTCTGCCAGCAAGGTATTGGCCCGGTTTTCATCAAAGCCCAGTTCTTCGGCAACCCGAGCCGTGAACGCGGTGAAACCCCCGGATACCAACGCAGCGTAAGCCCCGTTGGCGCGCATCGTGGCCAGCAACGCCTTACCGCCGGGCATCAAAGTGATCCGCTCGTTCAGGACCTTACCGATCACGCTTTCGTCCAGACCTTTCAGCAGGCCGACGCGTTCGGTCAGTGCGCCTTCGAAATCCAGCTCACCATTCATTGCGCGCGCGGTAATGTCCTTGACCCTGTCGCCGACACCGGCCTCATCAGCCAGTTCGTCGATGCACTCCTGCTGGATCATGGTGCTGTCCATATCCGCCAACAGCATCTTCTTGCGGCGCCCTTCGGCAGGCTGCACGATCAGGTCCACGCCCATCTGCTGCAAATCGGCCCAGGTGTCCCATCGATTGCCAGGCACATCTGTCAGCGTGAATTCTACCGCTTCGTCCGGGCACAGCCAGACGATTTCACTGCCACCCCACGCGTTGCGCAACGACTCGATCAGCGCCAGGTCCAAAGACGGCGCATTCGGATTAGTTAGCAAAGTGGCAACGTACATTTTTGACCTCCGGCATGCTCACCTGCGCATATCGCAGGTGCAGCATTTTCGCCAGAGACAGTTTGATGCGGGTCAGCCCAGAATGCCCGGCAGACGCAGACCATGTTCGCGCGCGCAATCTTTGGCGATATCGTACCCCGCGTCCGCATGGCGCCAGACACCTGAGGCCGGGTCATTCCACAACACCCGCTCCAACCGTCGCGCAGCGTCCTCGGTTCCGTCGGCACAGATCACTACACCCGCATGTTGGCTGAAGCCCATACCCACGCCGCCGCCATGGTGCAGCGACACCCAGGTCGCGCCACTGGCGGTATTGATCAGCGCGTTCAACAGCGGCCAGTCCGACACCGCGTCTGATCCGTCCAACATCGCCTCGGTCTCGCGGTTCGGGCTGGCGACCGAGCCTGAATCCAGGTGATCCCGTCCGATGACGATCGGCGCTTTCAGCTCGCCATTGGCGACCATCTCATTGAAGGCCAGCCCTGCCCGGTGCCGGTCGCCCAGTCCGATCCAACAGATACGCGCCGGCAGGCCCTGAAACGCAATGCGGTCGCGTGCCATGTCCAACCAGCGGTGCAGGTGCTCGTTCTCGGGGAACAACTCTTTCATCTTGGCATCGGTCTTGTAGATATCCTCGGGATCGCCGGAAAGGGCACACCAGCGGAACGGGCCGATGCCCTTGCAAAACAGCGGACGGATATAGGCAGGAACAAAACCCGGGAACGCAAATGCGTTCTCCAACCCCTCATCCTGCGCCACCTGTCGAATGTTGTTGCCGTAGTCCAGTGTGGGAACATCCGCGTTCCAGAAATCAACCATCGCCGCCACGTGCTGCTTCATCGAAGCACGCGCCGCCTTTTCAACGGCCTTGGGATCGCTTTCGCGCTTGTCCCGCCATTCTGCCATCGTCCAGCCCAAAGGCAGGTAGCCGTTGATCGGGTCATGCGCGCTGGTCTGGTCAGTAACGATATCAGGACGCATGCCTCCGGCTTGCATGCGCGCATAAATCTCGGGAAAGATTTCAGCCGCGTTGCCCAGCAGACCCACGGATTTTGCTTCACCCGCCTTGGTCCAGCGGTCGATCATCTCAAGCGCTTCGTCCAGTGTTTCCGCCTTTTCGTCCAGATATTTGGTGCGCAGGCGGAAATCGATCGAATCCGGGTTACATTCGACGGCCAGACAACAGGCCCCGGCAAACACAGCGGCCAGTGGCTGTGCGCCGCCCATACCGCCCAGACCGCCGGTCAGAATCCATTTACCGGTCAGGTCGCCACCATAATGCTGACGACCGGCCTCGGCGAAGGTCTCATAGGTGCCCTGAACGATGCCCTGTGTGCCAATATAGATCCACGAACCGGCCGTCATCTGGCCGTACATCATCAGGCCTTTCTTATCGAGCTCGTTGAAATGGTCCCAATTGGCCCAATGCGGCACGATGTTCGAGTTCGCTATCAGCACCCGAGGCGCATCCTTATGCGTGCGGATGATCGCAATTGGTTTACCGGATTGGACGATAAGCGTTTCGTCTTCTTCAAGGTCTTTCAGACCGGCGACGATCTTATCGAAATCATTCCACGTCCGGGCCGCACGTCCGATGCCACCATAAACAACCAGTTCGTGCGGGTTCTCAGCCACATCCGGGTGCAGGTTGTTCATCAGCATCCGCAGGGGCGCCTCGGTTACCCAGCTTTTGGCGTTCAGCTCAGGCCCGGTGGGCGGAAAGATATCGCGGGTGTTCTTGCGCGGATCGCTCATGTCAGGGCTCCTTGTTTTCCGTCAATTCACCCGACAAGACGAGATCGGTCAGGCGTGTCAGCATTGTCTTGAGATATGGGCGCAGGATGTCTGCGCGGTCATCGCGCCACGCCCAGGGCGGGGATTCGTCCATGTATGATCGCTGGGCGATTTCCATCTGGATCGCATGAATGCCGTCAGCAGGGCGGCCATAGTGGCGCGTCGTCCACCCGCCCTTGAAACGCCCGTTTAGCACGGATGCCAAACCCTCGGCATCGCGCGCGATGTCATCGACGTTTTGTTCGATCAGCGGATGGCACGTAACGCCAAGATTGGTGCCGGTATTGAACACGGGCAATTCGCCTTCGAACAAAAACGGGATGTTCGAGCGGATCGAATGGCAGTCAAACAGGATCGCAACGCCGTATTTGTCCCGCACCCGCTGCAACTCCTGCATCAGAGCCGCATGATAGGGTGCGTGAAATTTCTCACGACGCTCTTCGATCTCGTCCGCCGAGGGCTCCTGCCCATCTGCCCAGATCGCCTTGCCGTCGAAATCCGTCAACGGCACCAGAGTCGTGGTGTTCTGGCCGGGATATAACGAAACGCCCGCCGGATCGCGGTTGGCGTCAATCACGTAACGATGCACATGCGACTGAACGACCGTAGCATCGCTCAGCCCGTCGTACAGCCGGTTGATATGCCAATCCGTATCCGCCAGCCCGCGCCCGTTGTCGTTCAGGCGGCCCGCGATCTGGTCGGGAACAAATGTACCGCCATGGGGCTGCCCCAGTACAATGGGTGCGTCACCGCGCTGGACATCGAATACCTGCATCAGAACAACCCGGGCATTTCTACACCAGCCGCGTCGAGAATATCTCCGCTGGCAATCAGCGTACGGGCTGCTTCGAGTTCCGGGGCGAGGTAACGATCGTCACCAAGGGCTGGAACATGACTACGCAGACACGCAATGGCACGCTGCAACGGATCGCTTGTGGGCAATGGGGCACGGAACTCGACGCCCTGCGCCGCACACAGTAGCTCGATACCCAGAATGTAGTTCAGGTTGTCCACCATTCGCGCCAGACGCCGCGCACCATGAGCAGCCATTGACACGTGGTCCTCTTGGTTGGCCGAGGTCGGTGTGCTGTCGGTTACACACGGATTAGCCAAGTGCTTGTTTTCGCTCATCAACGCAGCGGTAGTGACCTCGGCGATCATCAGGCCGGAGTTCAACCCCGGATTGGGCGTCAGGAACGGCGGCAGATCAAAGCTGAGTGTCGGGTCGACCATCAGTGCAATACGCCGCTGAGCGATGGCCCCGATCTCTGAAATCGCCAGCGCGATCATATCTGCGGCAAAGCCAACGGGTTCGGCATGAAAGTTACCGCCAGATACAATAGCCTCGGGGTCCGACAAAACCAGAGGGTTGTCAGTGGCTGCGTTCGCCTCTGTCGTCAGTGTGGTCGCCGCCTGTCGGATCACGTCCATCGCCGCACCCGTGACCTGGGGCTGGCAGCGAATGCAATACGGATCCTGTACCCGCGTATCTCCTTCGCGATGGCTCTCCCGGATCACCGATCCGGCCAATGTGGCCCGCATGGCGCTGGCTGCATCCATCTGGCCGCGGTGTCCACGCAGAGCGTGAATCTCGGGTTGCAATGGCGCGGTCGAGCCCATGATGGCATCTGTCGACATGGCCGATACCACCAGCGCGCTCTGCGCTGCATGCCATGCTTCGAACAGTCCGGCCAAGGCATAGGCTGTTGAAAACTGGGTGCCGTTGATGAAGGCCAGCCCCTCTTTCGGGCCTAGGGCAATCGGGGTAAGGCCAGCGGATTTCAGAGCATCTGCACCGGGGAGGATCGCACCGTTCACCTCGGCCTCGCCTTCGCCGATCACAACGGCGGTCATATGCGCCAAAGGCGCCAGATCCCCGGATGCCCCGACCGAGCCTTGAGCCGGGATGACCGGCGTGACACCGCGCGCCAGCATCTGCTGCAAAAGCTCGATCAATTCCCACCGCACGCCGGACGCGCCGCGCCCAAATGACAGCAGCTTGAGAGACATCATCAACCGAGCCAACCGTCGCGGCACCGCCTCTCCAACCCCGCAGCAATGGCTGAGGATCAGGTTGCGTTGCAAGGTCGAGGTATCCTCGGGTGCGATCTTGTGGCTGGCGAGCTTGCCGAAGCCGGTATTCACACCATATACCGCCGCAGCCCCGGCAGCGGCCTCGGAGATTCGGCGCGCCGCGGCTTCAACTGCCGATTTGCAGGTTTCATCCAGCACGATCGGGGTTTCGTGCCGGTAGATGTCTGCCAACTGCGCCAGCGAAACATCGCCCGGTTTGAGTGTCAGCGAACTCATTCGACGCCTCCGAAAATACGTTTGTAAAGCGGGTTGAACCCGATGCGATAGGATAGCTCGGCTGGCTGATCGACGTCCCACACTGCAAGATCAGCCCGTTGGCCCGGCGCAATCACTCCGACATCGGTCAAACCCAACGCACGAGCCGCGTTTCGGGTGACACCCGCCAGCGCTTCTTCGGGCGTCATGCGGAACAGGGTGCATCCCATGTTCATCGTCAGCAGTAAGGATGTCAGCGGCGATGAGCCCGGGTTGCAGTCCGTTGCTAGCGCCATTGGAACACCGTGCTGGCGCAACAGGTCAATCGGTGGCAGCTGAGTTTCGTGCAATGTGTAAAACGCCCCCGGCAGCAGAACCGCAGCAGTACCGGCCTCAGACATCGCCACCACACCGGTTTCGTCGAGATATTCGATATGATCCGCAGAAAGCGCTCCGTAAGAAGCTGCAAGCCGGGCTCCACCTAGATTAGACAATTGTTCGGCATGGAGTTTGACCGGCAGGCCCAGTTCTTGCGCCACGTCGAAAACTCGGGCGATCTGGTTAGGGTCAAAAGCGATGCCCTCGCAGAACCCGTCGACCGCATCCACAAGCCCTTCCGCGTGAGCTGCGCGCAGGGTCGGAATACAAACCTCATCAATATAGGTATCCGGCTGCCCCGTGTATTCGGGTGGCACGGCGTGGGCGCCCAAAAAGCTGGTCTTGACCCTGATCGGGCGTTCTTGGCCGACACGCCGCGCGGCGCGCAGCACTCGCAGCTCAGTCTCGACATCCAGCCCATAACCCGACTTGATCTCGATGCAGCTGGCACCTTCGGACAGCAAGGCGTCCACACGCGGCAATGCGTCGGCCAGCAGTGCGTCCTCGGCCGCAGCTCGTGTTGCATTGACCGTGGACAGGATGCCGCCACCCGCACGAGCAACTTCTTCGTATGTGGCGCCGTTCAGCCGCATCTCGAACTCTGTGGCTCGGTTTCCGCCAAAAACAACATGGGTGTGAGCATCGATAAGCCCCGGAGTCACAAGACGTTCGCCAAAGTCCACAACCGACCAGTCTGCGTATGAGGCAGGTAGGTTTGATCGCGCTCCAACCCAGACAATCGTCTGATCCTCAACTGCAATTGCGGCGTTTTCGACCAGACCATAGGGCGTTGCGCCTTCCATAGTGGCCAGTCGGCTGCAGCAAAAAACGGAATTTTTTGTCATGGCGATTCTTTTGGACTCCCCCTTGCTGTGAATTTTTCGTATACGGGTAATCAATTAAAGTCTACACAAAATAGGTCCGCCATGAGTATTCACGCAAAATCCGCCCTTATCGGTACTGACTGGGCGACGGATATTCGGGTGGAGATCGAACAGGGACATATCAGCACGCTCGAACACGGAGCCACCGCACAGCCCGGTGACGTGCAGGTCGACGTCCTGCTACCCGCGCTTGGAAACCTGCACAGTCACGCATTTCAGCGGGCCATGGCTGGAATGACCGAAGTCCGAGCCGCCGGGCGCGAGAGTTTCTGGACATGGCGCAACCTGATGTACCGTTTTTTGGAACGGCTGACGCCAAAGCAAGTTCAGGCAATTGCCGCGCTGGTTTACATGGAAATGCAGGAAGCCGGGTATGCCTCGGTTGGTGAGTTTCACTATGTTCACCATCAACCGGGCGGCACGCCATATGCACAGCTATCCGAACTCAGCCAGCGCATCTTCGCCGCGGCCAAGCAAACCGGTATCGGCCTGACGCATCTGCCGGTGCTTTACACCCATGGTGGCGTATCGCAGCAACCTCTTACGGGTGGTCAGATGCGGTTTGGCAATGAAGTCGGACAATTTCTGGACCTTATCGCGGAGTGCCGTACAGCGCTGCCCCATGACGACTCGGCTCTTGGCATCGCTCCGCATTCCCTACGCGCAACAACTCCTTCGGATTTGCAACAGGTACTCGGTCTGGTTCCACGCGGGCCCGTGCATATTCACATTTCAGAACAGCTCAAAGAAGTTTCGGATGTCGAGGCCGCGCTGGGTCAGCGCCCGATCGAGTGGTTGCTGAACAATGTGAATGTTGACGACCGTTGGTGCCTGATCCACGCGACTCACATGACCGACGACGAAACCCGCGGCCTGGCTCAATCCGGCGCTGTTGCAGGACTGTGCCCGATCACCGAGGCCAATCTGGGCGACGGTGTCTTCAACGGAGTCACCTACATTGAAAACGGTGGTGTCTTCGGAATCGGTTCGGATTCGAACGTTCGTATTTCCTTGCCGGAAGAGCTGCGCATGCTGGAGTATTCTCAACGCCTGCGCGATATGGGACGCACAATTCTGGTCAAGGATGAGGGCTCTGTGGGGCATGCATTGTATACCAGCGCGGCAAAGGGTGGTGCGCAGGCTCTTGGACGCAAGGCCGGAGAAATCGCGCCCGGAAAACTGGCCGATCTGGTGAGTATCGAACGGGCTCACCCTGCCCTCTGCGCGCTGCGCGATGATCAATTACTGGATGGGTTGTGCTTTGCAGCTCCGGACGGTTTGGTGACCGATCTGTGGTCCGCGGGGCGGCATATGGTTCAAGGGGGACGTCACATCGCGCGAGACGCCATTCTGCCCGCCTATCGCGCCGCGGTCGCCGACCTGCTGGCCGACGACTGACTTGGAGCAACGGCATGACGCAACACAGCGACACGACCAGCTATAAGGACATCAAGCAGACCGTGCTGCATCGCATCCGCTCAGGCGAGTGGCCACCCGACATGCTGCTGCCCAACGAACAGGATCTTGCAGTCACGTTTTCCTGTACCCGCACCACGGTTAATCGGGCTCTGCGCGAACTGGCAGATGAAGGTTACTTGGAACGCCGTCGCAAGGCTGGCACGCGGGTACTGAGTTCGCCGCACAGGCAGGCGCGATTTACCATCCCTCTGGTTCGCGACGAAATCGAGGCATTGGGCGGCACCTATCGCTATGCCTTGGTCTCGACCGAGACACACCCCGCGCCCGATTGGCTCAGTGCCCGGCTGGCGCTGACTGCTGAGCAATCGGTAATGCACGTCCGCTGCATGCATTATTCCGGCAACACACCGTTTCAGTACGAGGACCGCTGGATTGTGATCGACAGCGTGCCGCAAGTGACACAGGCGGATTTCACTTCGGTCGGCCCGAATGATTGGCTGGTGCAGACGGTGCCCTTTACCAATGTCGAACTGACCTTTCTGGCCAGCCGCGCAGATGCCAGGGTGGCCGAATTCCTGGACGTTCCCGAAGGCGAACCAGTTTTTACCGCCGAACGCATTACCTGGTTACAGGGCCAGCCCGTAACCTTTGCCAAACTGTATTTTGGCGCAGGTTACCGAATGACGACACAAATCTGACATCCGGCCTGACCTGAGCCTTCATAGGGCTTTACCCTCATGGCATTCCAAGACAAATTCGCTCCGATCGACCCAAAGACGACGGAAAGGAAAACCGGATGGGCAACCCGCTATTTGATCGCTTGTTCGGCATTCACCTGGGTAAAACGACGCCGTTTCTTCATCTGCCTGATGGCCGAACCTTGACCCATGCAGAGTTTTTGGACATGGCCGCCCGTATCGCGAATGCCCTTGTCGGTCTGGAGCTGGTGCCCGGCGACCGGGTCGCGGTGCAGGTTGAAAAGTCGCCCGAGGCACTGGCGCTCTATGCCGCTTGCGCGCAAACAGGGCTGATCTTTCTGCCGCTAAACACCGCCTATACAACAAATGAGCTGAGCTATTTCATCGAAAACAGCGGTGCCCGGCTGGTCGTGTGCGATGCCGTTGACGAAGCCGATCTGACCCTCGTGGCGCAGGCTCAGAAAGCACAGCTCGAGACACTGAACGCAGACGGATCCGGCAGTCTGATGCGCCGCGCCTTTGGTATGCTGCCCGCTTTCGAACCGGTAAAGCGGACCGAAAACGATCTGGCCGCCTTCCTCTATACGTCCGGCACTACAGGCCGGTCTAAGGGTGCGATGCTGACCCAGGCCAACCTGCTGTCGAATGCGGAAACCCTTGTGAAAGAATGGCGGTACACCAGCGAAGACGTGCTGCTACATTCCCTGCCGATCTTCCACTCCCATGGGCTGTTTGTGGCCACAAATGTTATGCTTGCTTCTGGCGGGTCGATGATCTTTCTACCGAAATTCAATTTGGACGATGTGCTGCGCCTTCTGCCAAAGGCGACATCAATGATGGGGGTGCCGACCTTCTACACCCGCATGCTCAGCGATGATCGTTTTACCGGAAATCTGGCGAGGCATATGCGCCTGTTCATTTCGGGCTCGGCCCCTCTTTTAGCCGAAACCCACGAACGTTTCGAGGCCCGCACAAAGCACCGCATTCTGGAACGCTATGGCATGACGGAAACCAATATGAACACGTCAAACCCCTATGACGGCGAACGCCGGGCGGGGACCGTCGGGTTCCCTTTGCCTGACGTCGAACTGAAAATCACCGGCCCGGAAACGGGTGACGACCTGCCAAAGGGCGAGATCGGCATGATCGAGGTACGCGGGCCAAACGTGTTCAAAGGTTATTGGCAGATGCCCGAGAAAACAGCTGCCGAGCTGCGCGAGGACGGGTTCTTCATCACCGGCGACCTGGGACGTGTGGACGAGGACGGCTATGTCCACATCGTCGGACGCGGCAAAGATCTAATTATTTCGGGCGGCTACAACATCTATCCCAAGGAAATCGAGTTGCTGCTGGATGACCAACCCGGCGTGTTGGAAAGCGCGGTCATAGGCGTACCGCATCCGGATTTGGGCGAAACCGTTCTCGGTATTCTGGTGCCAAAACCAGGAGAGGCTCCGGATTTGCAAGCGATACTGGCGTCAGTTCAGACCGAGCTTGCCCAGTTCAAACATCCGCGCAAGCTGATCGTGCTGGACGAGCTTCCGAGAAACACGATGGGCAAAGTGCAGAAGAACGCCTTGCGCGCGGCCTACAAGGACATGTTCACGACGGACTAGGATTCAGCGGAATGCGTCCGGTGTCCGTCAGCAGCCAACACGAACGGCCTTCGAAAACAGCCACACTTGCGGCACGGCCATAGCCCGCTCCGGTATCAAGGTTCACACGGTTCCCATAGTGTGTGGCGCGATCCACCGGTGTATGACCATGGACAATCAGTTTCGGATACGGGCCAGCATGGCTGTGAAAGCTCTGCCGTATCCAGACAAGATCATTTTCGGCCTGCTCGTTCAGCGGGATACCAGGCCGGATTCCTGCATGCACAAATGCCAGTTCAGCTGTCTGGTGCATCGCAACAAGATCACGCAGGAAAGTCACATGAGACTTTGGCACGGCTGCCAGTGCCATCGCGTGCAGATCCTCCAGCCGAATTCGCCCTTCGAACTCAACCCCGTAACTGCGCAAAGTCTCGATACCGCCTAGTCGATCATGCAGCCAGTGATAGCCGACCAGCAGATGCGGATCATGCCGAGGTGTGTCTTCCAGAAACCATGCAAACATCCTGTCGTGGTTTCCCAGCAAGGTGACCCAGTCTCTACCTGCGTCTCGGCCCGAGATCATCACGTCCAACAGGCCACGGCTGTCCGGTCCCCGGTCAACATAATCGCCCAGAAATACGACGCGCGCTTCTCTGCCACCATCACGTTCGATCAGCGACAGAACCCGTTCGAATTCCGCGACCTGCCCGTGCAAGTCACCGACAGCATAAATCGGGTTCGTCATGACATGTCCTCAGCGCCTGATTTGCCCACCTTTTGGCGCAAAACGCGGCAGCGCAAAAGACAATGCCCGCGCCTTTGAGGGCGCGGGCATCAAATTGTCTCCGAAACTCAACACAAGGCGCGTCAGGCCACATCGAACTCCAAGGGTTTGATTTGCGTAAACAGTCCCGTCTCCGCCAGCTTGGCGCGCGCTTCAGCCGGGACAGGTTCATCCACATAAAGCAACGCGATCGCCTCTCCCCCCGCTTCGGATCGGCCAAGGGTAAAGTTCGCGATATTCACGTCGCTTTCGCCCATGGTCTGACCCAGCGTGCCGATGATTCCCGGCACGTCCTCGTTGGTGGTGTAGAGCATGTGCGCGCCCACCTCGGCATCGATATTGATGCCCTTGATCTGGATGAAACGCGGTTTGCCATCACTGAACACCGTGCCACCGATAGAACGCTCACGCTTTTCAGTCACGACGGTGACCTTGATATATCCTTCAAAGGCACCGGATTTGTCCTGATTGGTCGTCGAGATCTGAATCCCCCGCTCCCTGGCGACGACCGGCGCCGACACCATGTTCACCTCGGGATTGAACTTTTTCATGATCCCAGCGACCACCGAACAATTCAGCGCTGCCAGATTCATCTCAGCCGCCACACCGTCATAGAGGATGTTGATCGCCTTGATCGGTTCATCCGTCATTTGGCCGATGAAACTGCCCAGATGCCCGGCCAGCTTGATCCACGGCCCCATGACCTTCGCCTCTTCGGCGGTGACACTGGGCATGTTCAATGCGTTTTCAACCGCACCGGTCAGCAGGTAATTCGAGATCTGTTCGGCCACCTGCAGCGCTACGTTCTCCTGTGCCTCGGTCGTTGCCGCTCCAAGGTGGGGAGTGCAGACGACGTTGGGCAGATTGAACAGAGCATTTTCCTTGGCGGGTTCCTCGCTGAACACATCGAAAGCCGCACCTGCGACGTGACCCGATTGCAGCATTTCAGCCAGGGCCACTTCGTCTACCAGACCACCGCGCGCGCAGTTGATAATGCGGACACCCGGTTTGGCCTTGGCCAGATTCTCTCGGCTCAGAATGTTCCAGGTCTGATCTGTCAGCGGCACGTGCAGGGTGATGAAATCGGCACGCGCTAGCAATTCGTCCAATTCGACCTTTTCAACGCCCATTTTGGCGGCTTTCTCTTCGCCCAGGTAGGGATCGTATGCGACGACCTTCATCTTCAAGCCCAGAGCGCGTTCGCAGACGATCCCGCCAATATTGCCCGCACCGATCACACCGAGGGTCTTATTGGTCAGTTCGATTCCCATGAACTTGGACTTTTCCCACTTGCCCGCATGGGTCGACGTGCTGGCCTCGGGGATCTGGCGCGCCACGGCAAACATCATCGCGATGGCATGTTCGGCGGTTGTGATCATGTTGCCGAACGGTGTGTTCATCACGATCACACCCTTTTTGGACGCAGCATCTTTGTCGACATTGTCCGTGCCGATCCCGGCACGACCAATAACCTTCAAATTATCTGCCTTCTCCAGCAGGGTGGGCGTAACCTTGGTAGCCGAGCGGATCGCAAGACCATCATACTGGCCAATTACCTCAGCCAGCTTGTCCTTGTCCTTGCCCAGATCGGGCATGAAATCCACGTCGATGCCGCGGTCACGAAAGATCTGAACCGCAGTTTCGCTGAGTTTGTCAGAAACGAGTACTTTGGGGGCCATTTCTCTGGTCCTTGAATTTTGAGAGACACCCGGGCCAGATGTGGCCCGGGATATGTTGGGGAAACGTGTTCAGGCAGCTTCTGTTTGCGCTGCGATCTCGGCCTCGAAGGCCCATGCGAGCCACGGCAGCATCGCCTCGATATCCGAGGTTTCGACCGTTCCGCCGCACCAGATCCGCAGTCCCGCAGGCGCGTCGCGATAGGCGCCAATGTCCAACGCAATGCTCTCTGCTTCCAGCCTTTTGGCTACCGCCTTGGCGAATGTCGCGCCATCCTGAATGCGCGCGTCAGTAAATTTCAGGCAGACAGACGTGTTCGATTGCGTTGCCGCGTCCTCGGCCAAATTGGCGATCCAATCGTTTTGTGCGCAGAACGCATGAACAGCACCGGCATTGGCATCCGCCCGAGCGATCAGCCCTTGCAGCCCCCCAACCGAACGCGCCCAGTCCAACGCAAACAGATAGTCCTCGACTGCCAACATTGAAGGCGTGTTGATCGTCGCACCAGTAAAGATGCCTTCGATCAGCTTGCCACCTTTGGTCAGGCGGAAAATCTTGGGCAGAGGCCACGCGGGAGTGTAGCTCTCCAACCGCTCGACAGCCCGGGGACTCAGGATCAGCATACCGTGCGCCGCCTCGCCTCCCAGCACTTTCTGCCAGCTGAACGTCGTCACATCCAGCTTGTCCCACGGCAGCTCCATCGCAAACGCCGCCGAGGTTGCATCACAGATAGTCAGGCCCTGACGGTCATCCGCGATCCAATCACCATTGGGAACCCGCACTCCCGAAGTGGTACCGTTCCATGTGAACACAACGTCATTGGCAAAATCGACCGATGTCAGATCAACGATCTGCCCATACTCTGCGGTCTTTACGTCGGCGTCGATCTTCAGCTGCTTGACTACATCCGTGACCCAGCCCGAACCAAAGCTTTCCCACGCCAGCATCTCAACCTTGCGTTTGCCCAACAGCGACCACAGCGCCATCTCAACCGCGCCGGTGTCCGAGGCGGGAACGATGCCAATCTTGTAATCCGCCGGAATGCCCAGCACTTCGCGCGTGCCTTCGATGGCGGCCTTCAGCTTGTCCTTGCCAACCGCGGCACGGTGCGACCGCCCCAAGGCGGCGTCGGCAAGCTTGCTCAGATCAAATGTGGGGGGTTTGGCGCAGGGGCCCGAGGAGAAACGCGGATTCGCCGGCCGCGTCGCCGGTTGTTCGATCGTCATGTGTATTACCCTTCCAGATACACGCCCCTCGTTGGGGAGGGGTGTCCCACGGGCAGAGGTATGGGCGCCCCGCACTCGCAGCAAGCGCAAAAGACGCTTCATCGAAGAAAAACGACATCGGAAGTGGTCACAATTCGGAACACAGGTTTCCGATTGGCGAAAAAACCCCGCCGATTTCTCGGCGGGGGCGTATTTTTACTCTGCGGCTTCCTCGTACGCTTCCATTGGGGGGCATGTGCAGACGAGGTTT
>NZ_JBWVBC010000011.1:0-167554 GCF_057221055.1 Ruegeria sp. HKCCD7181
CAGTGTTGGCACCACCGCGGCCGGGTTCATTGCCAGATAGTCGGGGTCGAACTGGGGATCTGTTGCAAACTTTTGGCTGTTGACGAGATCAGATGCTGCGGGTGAATGGCTTTCGGTATGATCAGTCGAAAGTCAGTTGATGATCTCCTTCAAAGGCGCGCAATATCCGAAGGATGTGATCCTGTTCGCGGTGTTTTTCTATGTCCGATACGGTGTGTCATACCGGATTCTGGAAGAAATCATCGCCGAGCGCGGTGTTTCAGTGGACCACACCACGCGAAACCGATGGGTAATACGGTATTCTGGTGCAATCGCTGAGGCAGCACGTCGCCGCAATGGGCCATGTGATCGTTCTTGGAGAATGGACGAAACTTACATCAAAGTTAAAGGCGCGCGGGTTTACCTCTATCGAGCTGTCGACAAACACGGCAAGACCCTTAATTTCATGCCTTCACGACGTCGAAACAAACCAGCCGCCACCACGTTCTTCGCCAGCATGTTGGAGGCAAATGGATTGCCGGGGAAGATTGTGAAGCGGAAATACTTGAACAACATCGTCGAGCAGGACCACCGACTTATCAAGCGGCGCACTCGACCGATTCTGGGGTTCAAAGCCTTTGCTTCTGCAGAAGCAACTTTGGATAGTATCGAAGTCGCGAACATGATCCGTAAAGGTCAGTTCACGCCCTGACCCTGCCCGTTTCGTCAATTTGCGGAACCGACTGCTTAACCCGTCGGTCCTGCGGGATCTCTTCGTTCAGTCGGAAACTTCGCAACAAAACCCATTCAAATCGCCAGGACGGCCCTTACATACTGTCTTGACACACGATAGACTTCTTCGATGTCAAAACGCCCCAATATTCTCTTCTTCATGACAGACAACCAGCCAGCAGAGCTGCTGGGCTGTTATGGAAACTCTGAGATCAGCACGCCGCATATTGATGCCCTCGCCGCCGAGGGATTCACATTTGAAAACGCATTTTGCGTCAACGGGATGTGTTCGCCCTGCCGCGCCTCAGTCATGACGGGGTTGATGCCGTCCCAGCATGGTATCCACACTTGGATCGACGACCGCCTGCGCCACCTCTGGCCCAAGGGCTGGAATGCGATTGCCGAGTTCAAGACACTGCCCGCGATTTTGGCCGCGCATGGCTATAACACCGCCCTGATCGGTAAATACCACATGGGGGCACCCGATGCGCCGCAGAACGGGTTTCAACACTGGATCACCGATCCGCATGGTCATGTGACCGATTTCTGGAACGGCGACTATATCGAGAATGGCGAACGCAAACATTATGCGGGCCACAGCGTCGATTATTACACCGACAAGACCATCGAATATCTCGACAGCCAGTCCAGCGACGCGCCGTTCTTTGCCTTCGTTCCCTACAATGCGCCTTATGGCCATTGGCCTGCGCTGAAGGGGCGAGCGAAAAACCGGTTCAGGGATTTCTATGACAGTGTCGACATGCACTCCGTCCCCCGCGAAGGGCTGCACGAAAATGCAATCGCCCGATTCCTGCGAAAGGCATCCGACAGCGTCGGCGGGGTGGATCACTGCTCGGAACTGCGCATTCCGAACGATCTGGACACGCTCAGAAACTATTTTTCCGAGATGAGCATGGTGGACGACGGTGTCGGTCGTGTTCTTGCTGCACTGCAACGCCTAAACCTCTATGACGACACTCTGATCGTCTACACGACCGATCATGGGTTTTCGCTGGGCCATCACGGCATTTGGGGGCATTCTCAGGCCACGCTGCCGTCAAACACCCATCGCCAAACCTTCTCGATTCCATTGATATTTCGCCACGGCGACAGAATGCTGAACACAAGAACTGCCACCCACGTCAGCCAGATTGATCTGTTCCCGACGCTGCTGGAGCTTGCCGGGATCGCCCCGGATGGGCACAACGCCAACTCCCCAGCGGTCAGTTTCGCAAGTGCCCTTGGCACTGGAGTCTTTGCCAAACCGGACGAAGTGTTCATGGAGCAGGAAGAAACCCGCGCCATCCGCACCCAAGAGTGGCTTTACAAACGCCGCTTCCAGAATGCACCGAAGCCACCCTATCCGGACGAGCTTTATGACCTCAGAAACGACCCACTGGAGAAACACAACCTAATCGACCGGCCGGAACATGCAGCGACCTCAAGAGAACTGACGGGGCGAATTGAGGCGTTTTTCGCCCAATATTCCGACCCCCGCTACGACCTCTGGCGGGGCGGCGCACCGCAATCTAACTCCGACAAGCCGTGGCTCTGGAAAGATGCGTGGGGCGAGGATTGGGCCGCTGGCTTTCAACCTTGATTGATTGCCGGTAGTTAGATTGGCATTGCCAAGTTGATCGCGTTGTCCTTCTCGGATAGCGCGGTGCCATGACCATACCGACCTCATTGCCGGGGCTGAAGGGCTTCCGTTTTCCTCGCGAAGTCATCGCCAATGCGGTGCGGGCATATTATCGGCTTGCTCTCAGCACGGCGGATGTCGAGGACCTCCTGGCGGAGCGTGGCGTCTTCGTCAGTCGTGAAGCGGTTCGTCTCTGGGTGAACCCTTTCGGGTCTCAGTTCGCGGCTTGTATCCGACGCGACCGGCCCCGGCCGCACGACAAATGGCATATGGACGAAGTGGTTGTCCCGATTAACGGCGTGAAACATTGGCTGCGGCGTGCGATCGATGGCAATGAAGATGTACTCGACATTGTGTTCAACCTCGACGTAATGCCAAAGCCGCTAAGCGTTTCTTCAGCCGACTAGTTGCTGCCTATGGCGAACCGCGTGTCGTGATCACGGACAAGCTGCGCAGCTATACCAAGCCGATCAAGGCCATCGCGCCGGGCACCGACCATCGGGCGCACAAGGGGCTCAACAACCGGATCGAAGGGTCACACCGGCCGACGCGAAAGCGGGAAACGATGATGGGTCGGTTCAAGTCACAACGCCAGGCGCAACGATTTCTCGTCGCCCACGACCAAATCAGTACGATCTTTCGTCCCCGCCGCTATCGCCTTTCCACTCTCTCCTACCGCCATGCCAGAGCCGACGCGTTCAAGCTGTGGGAAGGTTATGCCGCGGAACTATCGGCCTGATTGTGCGGGCTCACGCTTATTCCATTCCATGGCAGATAACTTGGCAGTGCCCCCCGTCAACTACGCAAGGACGGCGATGAATGGTTGGAACCTCAAATCCTATCACCGTCCACAAAACCCAAGTAGCTCACTCTGCAGGGCGCCGGCATCGCGTCAAGAAACACCTGGTTTGGTTTCCATAGAAAAGACCAGCCCTACCGATGCAGGGCTGACTGACCTTCAACCTAAACTTCAGATATGTAGGGCTTGACCCAAGGCCTTCAGACAAGCTTCCTGCAAGCTTTCAGATTGTGTCGGGTGGGCGTGAATGGTTGCGCCGATGTCCTCAAGACAGGCGCCCATTTCGATAGCCAGCGAGAAGGCCGCCGAGAGTTCCGGCATCTGCGCGCCGACAGCCTGAATGCCCACCACAGCATGGTCGCTTTCGCGCCAGACCACGCGGACAAATCCATCTTCTCGTTCGCATGTCATGGCCCGGCCATTGGCAGCCAACGGAAAATCGCTGGCCTTTGTGCCATCAATTTCGCCGGGCAGTGCGCCACAGGTGACGATCTCGGGGTCGGTGAAGCAGACTGCAGGGATTGCGCGTTTGTCCCACTCGACGGCGTGGCCTGCGATATGTTCGGCTACCATTTCGCCCTGCGCCATGGCACGATGCGCGAGCATGGGTTCGCCTGTGACATCCCCGATTGCATAAATGCCCCGCATTGAGCTCTGACAAGTTTCGTCGATCTGAATGAATGGCCCGTCCATAGTCAGCGACAATTCCTCGACCCCGATGCCATGGGTGCGCGGGCGACGGCCGACAGTCACCAGTACCTTGTCGGCGGCAACATTGCCCTGATCCGTGGCCAAGACACCATCGGCAAAGCCTTGCGCCTTGGTGCCGGTCATGACCGTGACATTCAGAGCCGCCAGACGTTTCGCCACCGGTGCAGTCAGCGCTTTGTCATAGGTGGGCAGGATGCGGGGCTCGGCCTCGACCACCGTGACCTTGGCACCCAATTTGGCAAAGGCCGTGCCCAGTTCCAGCCCTATATAGCCGCCGCCGATAACGGCAAGGCTTTCAGGCACGTCACCCAATGCCAGAGCTTCGGTCGAAGACAGGATATCGCCGCCAAATGGCAGGAAAGGGAGTTCGACCGGGGCCGAACCCGACGCGATGACGATGTATTCAGCAGTGATTTCACGGACCTCGCCATCAGTTTCGCTGACCAACACGGTCTTTCCATCCAAAAACCGGGCGCAGCCCGACACGAACCTGACGCCTGCCTTTTTCATCAGGCCCGAGACACCGGTATTCAGCCGTTTGACGATACCGTCCTTCCAAGCAACAGTCTTGGCAAGGTCAATTTTCGGGGCTGGGGCGGTGATGCCCAGCGGGCCGTCATTCACCGAAGTGATCCGGTGAAACTCGTCGGCGGCATGGATTAGCGCCTTGGACGGGATACAGCCCACGTTCAGACAGGTGCCGCCGGGCTTGGCTTCGTCCACTACGATCGTGTCGATGCCCAACTGCCCCGCACGAATGGCACAGACATAGCCGCCTGGGCCAGCGCCGATGATCAGCAACTTGCATTTCAGGTCTGACATTCAGCCCTCCACAAACAACATTGCCGGGGTTTCCAGCAGGGATTTTAATTTTTGCACGAAGACCGCGGCATCCCAGCCATCGACCACCCGGTGATCGAAGCTGCACGAGATGTTCATCATCTTGCGCGGCTGGAACTGCTGACCATCCCAAACTGGGCGGATCTGCATTTTGTTGACGCCGACAATAGCCACTTCGGGGTGGTTGATGATTGGCGTGGTGGCCAACGCGCCCAAGGGCCCGAGCGAGGTGATGGTGATGGTGCCACCCTGCAATTCCTCGCGCTTGATCGTGCCGTCACGGGCGGCTTCGGCCAGGCGGGTCAGCTCAGCGGCATTGTCCCACAGGCTACCCGCTTCGGCGTGGCGGATCACCGGCACGTTCAACCCGTTTGGTGTCTGGGTGGCGATGCCCACATGCACCCCACCATGGCGATGGATGACGCCGGCCTCATCGTCAAAACGCGCGTTCAGTCCGGGCTGTTCGCGCACCGCCTCAACAATCGCGCGCATCAGGAAAGGCAGCATGGTGAGCTTTGGCCTGTCGCCCTTGTGTTTGTCGTTCAGCGCCACCCGCAAGGCATCCAGTGCCTCGATTTCGACCTCTTCAACGATGGTGATATGCGGTATCTGGCGCTTTGAAAGCTGCATCTTTTCAGCGATCTTGCGGCGCATGCCGATGACGCGCACCTCTTCGATGCCGGTATTGGCACCACGGGTGATTTGGCCCTGCTGAATGCCGCCAGAGGCTATCCACTGGTCCAGATCGCTGTGGCTGATCCGCGAGGCCGGACCAGACCCCGGGACCTGGCGCAAGTCGATCCCTTCTTCACGGGCTCGGGCGCGTACCGAAGGTGAGGCCAGCGGCTTGGTGCCTTGGGCGCGTGCCACCGCAGGCGCGGCCCGTTCGGGTGCCTTTGCGGGTTCAGGCTTGGGCTCGGCCTTTGGCTCTGGCTCTGGTTCCGGCTCAACATCGGTCGCCTTGGCCACAGCAGACGCGTCGCCTTCGTTGCCTTCGCCGCCGACCTCGATGCGGATCAGAGTGGCGCCTACCGCCATCAACTCGCCGATCTCACCCCCCAGTTCCAGAACCTTGCCCTCCACAGAGGACGGCACCTCGACCGCAGCCTTGTCGGTCATTACAACGGCCAGAATATCGTCTTCCCTGACCAGATCGCCGGGTTTGACCAGCCATTCGGTCAATTCGGCCTCGGCGATGCCTTCGCCAATGTCCGGAAGGCGGATGATGTGCACGCCCATGGCTCAGTCCTCCATGACGGTGTTGAGGGCGTCACCCACCCGCGCGGGACCCGGGAAATACTGCCATTCCTGAGCATGCGGATAAGGTGTGTCCCAACCGGTGACCCGGATAATCGGCGCTTCGAGGTGATAGAAGCATTCTTCCTGCACGAGGCTCAGCAGTTCTGCGCCAAAACCACAGGTGCGCGTGGCTTCATGTACAATCACGCAGCGGCCGGTTTTCTTCACTGAGGCGGTGATTGCGTCCAGATCCAATGGCATGAGCGTCCGCAGGTCGATCACCTCGGCATCAATGCCGGTTTCCTTTGCAGCGGCCTCGGCCACGTAAACCATGGTCCCGTAGGCCAGCACGGTCACATCCGCCCCCTCACGGGTGACCTTGGCCTTACCCAAAGGCACAATCTCATCGCCTTCGGGCACGTCGCCCTGGGCATGTTTTTTCCAAGTTGTCAGGGGCTTGTCGTGGTGCCCGTCAAACGGCCCGTTATAAAGCCGTTTTGGCTCCAGAAAGATCACCGGATCAGGGTCGGCAATCGAGGCAAGCAACAGCCCCTTGGCGTCCACGGGATTGGACGGCATCACCACCTTGAGGCCAGACACATGGGTGAACAGCGCCTCTGGGCTCTGGCTGTGAGTCTGGCCGCCGAAAATTCCGCCGCCCGTGGGCATGCGGATGACAAGGGGACAGGTGAAGTCGGCGTTCGAGCGGTGTCGCAGACGCGCGGCCTCGCTCACGATCTGGTCATAGGCGGGATAGACATAGTCGGCGAACTGAATCTCGATCACCGGTTTCAGGCCATATGCGGCCATACCGATTGCGGTGCCGACGATGCCGCTTTCGTTGATCGGCGCATCGAAGCAGCGGCTTTTGCCGTACTTCTCTTGCAAACCCGCGGTGCAGCGGAATACCCCGCCGAAGAACCCTACATCCTCACCAAACACCACCACACGGTCGTCGGCCGCCATGGCCACGTCATGGGCATCGCGAATGGCTTCGATCATTGTCATGTGGGCCATCTCTCAATACCCCGCTTGCTGGCGTTGCCGGATCAGATGCGGTGGCATCGTTTCATAGACACCCTCGAACATGTCGCGGGGTGATGGTGCCTTGCCGTCGCCTAGGGTGCCGACGCTCTCGGCCTGTTTCTGCGTTGCTATGACGCCATCCATAATTTCGGCCTCGGCCTGTGTATGGCGTTCGTCGGACCATTCGCCGATCGTGATCAGATGCTGCTTCAGTCGTTCTATTGGATCGCCCAGCGGCCAGGCGCTGGCTTCCTCACCCGAGCGGTAGGCCGAGGGATCGTCAGACGAAGAATGCCCGCCCGCGCGGTAAGTCACATACTCAATCAAGGTCGGGCCCAGCCCGCGACGCGCGCGTTCGGCGGCCCATTTGGCGACCGCGTGAACGGCCAGATAGTCGTTGCCATCGACACGAAGCGAAGGGATGCCGAACCCATGACCGCGCGCGGCAAATGTACCGACGCCGCCCCGGGCGATCCCCTGAAAGGTCGAAATAGCCCATTGGTTGTTGACGATATTCAGGACCACCGGCGCCTTGTAGGTTGAGGCAAATACCATCGCCGCGTGAAAATCGCTTTCCGCGGTTGAACCGTCGCCGATCCAGCCAGCGGCAATCTTGGTATCCCCCGAAATGGCCGAGGCCATGGCCCAGCCCACCGATTGCACGAACTGCGTGCCCAGATTGCCTGAGATCGAAAAGAACCCGTGTTCTTTCGAGGTGTACATGATGGGCAACTGCCGTCCGTGCAGCGGGTCATCGGCGTTGGAATAGATCTGGTTCATCATCGTCAGCATCGGATAGTCCACCGCGACCAGAAGACCGGCCTGACGATATGTCGGGAAGTTCATATCACCGGGGCGCAACGCACGCGCAAAGGCACAGCTGATCGCCTCTTCGCCCAGATGCTGCATATAGAAACTTGTCTTGCCTTGGCGCTGCGCCATCAGCATACGCTTGTCAAAGGCGCGCAGGGTCAGCATATGGCGCAAGCCCGTGCGCAGATCATCAGGCGTCAACGCACCTGCCCAGTCGCCGATGGCCTGGCCCTCTTTGTTCAGAACCCGAACAATCGAAAAAGCCATGTCACGAATGTCATCCGCGGCCACATCGATCGGCGGCCGTGGAACCTCACCAGCGCGGGGAATTTCGAAATCCGAGAAGTCCGGCGTATCGCCTGGGCGGCAGCCCGGTTCAGGTACGTTTAGCGAAAGCGGTTTGGATTGTTCGCTCATGCTGCCCCCTCCTGTTGATGGCCACGTGCACGATCCAGAATGTCACCGACAATCTGATCGGCGACCCGAGTGGTCGATTGGCCGGTGCGTTTCGAGGTTTCCAGGATCTCGGCAATTCGCGTCGCGACCTCTTTGAGCCGGGCTTGGCGATATGCCTCACCAGCTTTGTGGATTTCACCTGCCACGCTGATGATGCCGCCTGCATTGACCACATAATCGGGCAGATAGCGTATTCCCCGCGCGCTAAGGGTCTCAGCAACAGAGTCTTCGGCCAATTGGTTGTTGGCCGCGCCACAGACCAGCCGCGCCGACAGTTTCTGCGCGCTGTCATGGGTCAGAATGCCACCCAGAGCGCAGGGCGCAAAGATGTCCATTTGTGCGTCAAAGACCTGATCTACAGGGCAGACATCCGCACGCAACTGGTCGCGGGCCAGATCCAGCGCGGCCTGATTGATGTCTGATACGATCAGCGACGCACCAGCAGCATACAGTTTTTCCGCCAAGCTCATGCCCACGTGGCCCAGACCCTGAACCAGCACACGGCGCCCGGTCAGATCATCGCTTCCGAATACGTCGTGTGCGCCAACCTTCAGGCACTGGAATACCCCTTCGGCGGTAAAGGGTGACGGGTCGCCGCTGCCATGCTCGCCCCCTTCTAGGCCAACCGCGAATTCCGTTTCCTCAGCTACAATCCGAATGTCTTCGGGCGAGAAGCCCACATCTTCGGCCGTATAATACTGCCCCTCCAGCGCATCGACCACGCGGCCAAATGCGCGCAGCATTGCCGGAGTTTTGTCTTCGCGGGCATTGCCGATGATCACCGATTTGCCACCGCCCAGCCCGAGCCCAGCCATGACGTTCTTGGCTGTCATGCCGCGTGCCAGTCGCAGCACGTCCTCGCGCGCAGCTTCCCGACTGTCGTAAGCCCACATTCGACAGCCACCCGCCGCCGGGCCGCAAACTGTCGAATGCAAGCAGATGTAAGCCTGCAACCCGTTGCTGGAATCCTCGGCAAAGATCAGACGTTCATATCCGGGCGGCGGGTTTTCTTCCGTGATGATGAGGGGCATGGTATCACCATTCGTTTGCATGGCAGGGATGTAGTCAATTCGATCCGTCGGGATCACCACTTCCAGCTTACGGCCCCGTGCCGGGTTGAAAAACCGCTTTCCCAAGGTATTTTGAGATAACCTGAGTGGATTTCACTACTAATTAAAGGATTCATGGTGCCTTACGCTACTGATCAAGCAGATCGAGAGATTCTTCGCGCGCTACAAGAGGATGGACGCATGTCATTGGTCCAACTTTCGGAACGCATTGGCCTGTCCGCCACACCTTGCAAACGCCGGTTGGCGCGCCTTGAGGAATCCGGATTGATTTCGGGCTACAGCGCCCGAATTGACCGTAAAACGGCAGGCTTTCCAATCACAGCTTTTGTCTCGGTCGAATTGGAGAGGCAGGACGCCGAAAAAGTGGCCGACTTCCAGCGCCAGGTCGCGCTGTTTGACGAAGTGGTAACTGGAACGTTGATGACCGGCGCACAGGATTTCTTGTTGGAAATTGCGGTTGAAAGCCTTGAAGAGTTTGAGACGTTCCTACAGACAAAACTAATGCGGCTACCGGGATTGCGAGTGGTGCGTTCACGGTTCGCTTTGCGCCAATTCATCAGTCGAACGCGCATCCCATATTGATAGCATAGCCAGTTTCGCCTGCGCTAAACCTAGCGCTATCAGAAGACAGCTCTTTGCGCGCCAGTTTCTTCAGAAAATAGTGCGTAAGGTTATTCACGGCCGCCGTTGAAAACACAGTTGTCAATCGGCATTAAATACCGACACTTTGTAGGCTGCGAGTTTTTTTTACCTTTGTGCTAAGTGAATCTGGCGCTGCGTAGTCTACATCTAAAGCAGTAGTGACGGACCTACGGAGTATCGGAAGGTTTTGTTGCAAAGTTTCTTACTGACCGAAGAGCTCACGCCGAGCTAGCTGGTTATGCAGCCAGTTCCGCGAACCGCTGAAACCGACAGATTCCGGGCGTGAGCTGACCTTTCCGGATCATATTGGCGACTTCGATCCCATCAAGCGTGGCCGAAGCGGATCTGAATGACTTAAACCTACACATGGGTTCTACCAAGTTGTTGGCGTCAGATTGTTCTTCATTGGCAATGGTTGGATCATGTCGACATTTCAGCAGTGTAATCGACCCAGAGGCTAAACGCGTCGTTGCGGGCGTGGCGGTATGATGTTGCGGTGAGTTGATAGCGGCCAGGGCGGCAGACCAGGTTAATCAGGTCATGTGCGGATAGAAACCTCTGAGCCTGCCGGTGAGATTTGAACCGGCCAAATATTTTCTATCGCTTTCGGGTCGGCCGGTGCGAGACCTCGATCGCGTTGTTTAGGCCTTTACGGGCGCGATGGTCAGCGCCTGCGGCCAGTGCATGGATCGGTTTGATAAAGCTCCGTAATTTGTCGGTGATGACCACTCTCGGCTCGCCGTACTTGGCAACCAGTATTTTGAAAATGGCTTTTGCCGCTTTGGCATTTCTGCGGGCTTGAACAAGAATATCAAGAACGTCACCATTGGCGTCGATCGCACGCCACAGCCAGTGTTTCTTGCCACGTGTGATGATCACGACTTCGTCCATGTGCACTTGTCGTTCGGCCGTGGACGATCCCGCCTAATGCAATCTGCAAAGTGTCGACCAAAGCGATCGATCCACAGCCGGATCGCTTCCCGGCTGACAATCACACACCGCGCTGCCAACAGGTCTTCAACATCAGCCGTGCTCAACGCTAATCGATGGTAGGCCCAAACAGCGTACGCAATGATCTCACGCGGGTAGCGGAAACCCTTAAGGCGCTGCATATCAATTGGAAAATTCATGGGCTGACATACCTTTATCAAACCCAGTCAATAACTTGGCAATACCCCGCTCCGTTTTCGAGCGGTGAATCACGCTGCGCAGTGAAAAAAATGCATTCTGACCCCAGGTCTCGTGCCAAGCTGGTCTCCATCATAGATGCCAGCTTGAATCATGTCTTTCGCCGGATTTGAATCCCTTTTGTCAACACGTCGTAGGGGCCGAGACTATGCTTCGACCGTTATCATCATCGACAAGAACACATCCCGCAGTTTCCCGGTCTCAGTCGACTCGTGAAATCCTTCAAAGTGCATTTTGTCCTTTTCCATAACGCTTTTCATTGCGCGCTCAATCAACCGTTTGCCGACTTCCGTCAATTTCACGATCTTGCTGCGTCCGTCTTTCGGATTTGGCGAACGAAGTATCAGGTTTCGCCGTTCTAGTTCGATAAGGATGTTGGCCGTACCACCCGTGGTCAGGCGAGCGGAGCCGCAAAGCTCGGATGGCGTAAGTCGGCGCGGATTCGGCTGAGCCCGAAGCGCAACCAATACCCCAAACGCTGAATGCATAAGGTCGAACTCAATCAACGCTTCTTCAGTCCTCGCCCTAATCAGTTCATGCAAACGGATCACTGAAAGTATGATGTCGGTTTCCGAAGAAAACGCTTCCGGCCAGTCGACCTTGATACCTTGAAGAAGCATCTGAATCGGGACTCGGTCCGCCATGTTTGTCCTTTCGTGGTGCACTCAACTCAAAAATACCTTTGCAGAAAGGTAAATTGGGAGCTGCTTCGAAATGCTAAACCTCGCACAAGCGTTGATCGATAATCTGCCCAAGGCAGAGCTTCATCTGCATATCGAAGGAACGCTGGGGCATTGCCAAGTTGTTTGAGAACGGTTGAAAAGCGCTGTGGACGGCGCGTTCAGGAGGTTAACTCAAGGGCATAGCCATTCCAAAGATCGTGTGCATCCGATCGAGCGTGGCGGTAGGAGATAGCGGGGAGGTGATAGCGGCAGGGTCGGAACATGATGTTGATCTGGTCGTGAGCGGAAAGGAACCACTGGGCCTGCCTCGGAGATTTGAAGCGGCCCATTAGTTTTTCGCGTTTTCGGGTCGGCCGGTGCGATCCTTCAACGCGATTATTCAACCGCTTGTGCGCTCGGTGGTCAGCGGTCGGACATAGTTCTCTAATCGGTTTGACGTAACTGCGTAGGTTGTCGGTGACGATGACACGCGGTTCGCCGAACCGGTCGATCAGTCGGTTTAGAGGACGCCTGGCGGCTTTCGCATTGCGTTACCTTTGCACCAGGAAATCTAGCACGCTGCCATTGGCATCAACCGCCCGCCAGAGCCAATAGCTTTCACCACCCATAGAGATGACAACCTCGTCCAGGTGCCAATTGTCGGCAGCCGCAGGCCGGTCGCACCTAATGCAATCGGCGAAATGGCAACCGAAACGATTGATCCATTGCCGGACACTTTCACGACTGACTGCCCGCCGCGCTCTGCGAGCAGGTCCTCAACGTCAGCCGTGCTTAGTGCGAACCGGTGATATAACCAAACCGCGTAGGCGATGATTTCGCGAGGGAAACGGAAGCCTTTCAGGCGCGGCATGGTCGTCGGTATCTTCATCCGCATCGATTAGACCAGACCATCGCGGGGAACAACTTGGCAATGCCGTCGGGCCTACACCCTACCCTGAACGCCATTAAGAGACGCAGTTCAGGTATCACTCACAGGATGAAAGCAGGCAACCGCGTGAGGATTGTTATCAAGTTCAGGGAAGTCCGTCCGGCAGCGGCTGGTGACCTTCCAGCAGCGCGGGGCGAAGGCGCAACCTTTGAGGTCGTCCATCGGCGAGGGTAATTCTCCTTCGAGCTTGATCCGCTCCTTGGTTGCCGTTGGATCGGCGCGCGGAGTCGTAGACAGAAGCGCCTTGGTATAGGGATGACGGGGCGCAGCAAAAAGGGTTTCCTTGCTGCCGCGTTCAACCGCGCGCCCCAGATACATCACGATCACCTCGTCGGCGAAATGCTTCACAACGGACAGGTCGTGCGAGATGAACAGATAGGCTAGACCCAGCCGATCCTGCAATTCAACCAGCAGGTTGAGGATCTGGCTTTGAATGGACAGGTCGAGCGCCGAAACCGGCTCGTCCAGCACCAGAACCCTGGGATTCAGCATAAGGGCGCGCGCGATCGAAATGCGCTGACGCTGCCCGCCCGAGAACATGTGCGGGTAGCGGTCGTAATGCTCGGCGCGCAAACCGACGAGTTCGATCATCTGCCGCGCCCGTACTTCACGGTCCAGGGCCGAAAGCTCGGGGTTGTTGATGATCAGCGGTTCCTGAAGGATGTAACCGATCCGTTGGCGCGGATTGAGCGACCCGTAGGGGTCCTGAAACACAATCTGCACGGAACTTCGCAGCCCCGCCCAGTGTCGCGGGGT
Source organism: Ruegeria sp. HKCCD7181 (assembly GCF_057221055.1). Classification (NCBI taxonomy): domain Bacteria; kingdom Pseudomonadati; phylum Pseudomonadota; class Alphaproteobacteria; order Rhodobacterales; family Roseobacteraceae; genus Ruegeria; species Ruegeria sp. HKCCD7181. The sequence goes on from NZ_JBWVBC010000011.1 coordinate 13,502, forward strand.
CACTTCGGCACCGTTGATTTCTAGGGTTCCGTTGGTCGGCTCTTCGATCATCGTGACCAGCCGGGCAAGCGTGGACTTTCCGCATCCGGATTCCCCAACAACGGCAAGGGTCTTGCCCGGTGACATTTCGAAATCGACGTTGGACAGGGCCCGCACGGTCTTGGCCCTGCCGAACAATCCTCCGCCTAGGTTATAATGGCGGGCCAGGTTCCTGGCCCGGACAATCGGAGCTTTCATCGTGCATCTCCCTGGACATTGGCGAGCGGATAATGGCACCGTGCCCGACCTGCCTCAGGGCCGCAGGGTGCAGGGGGTGTCTTGAGGCATTTTTCGTCCGCGAACTGGCAGCGCGGCGCAAAAAGGCATCCGTTGGGACGGTCGAACTGGCCGGGCACGACGCCGGGGATCGTTGGCAGCAGTTTGCTTGTTGCGCGTTCCGGTAACGCGCTGAGCAACGCCGACGTATACGGGTGAAATGGGTGCTCGAACAGATCCCGAACCGGCTGTTCCTCAGCTCTTTGGCCGGCGTATTGCACGCAGACCCGCTCGGCGGTTTCGGCAACCACCCCCATGTCGTGGGTGATCAGCACCAGGCCCATCCCGAACTCGTCGCGCAGGGACACCAGAAGATCGAGTATTTGCGCCTGAATCGTAACATCCAGCGCCGTAGTCGGTTCGTCGGCGATCAACAGCTTGGGCTGACAAGCGATGGCCATGGCAATCATCACCCGCTGGTTCATGCCGCCGGACATCTGGTGCGGAAAGACCCTGAGCCGGCTTTCGGGGGCGGGGATCCCGACTTGTTCGAACAACTCGATGGCGCGCCCTTGGCGCGCGGCCCGGTCGAGACCCAGATGGATGCGCAGCGCCTCCTTAATCTGGTAACCGACGGTGAAACACGGATTCAGCGACGACATCGGCTCCTGGAAGATCATCGAGAGATCCTTGCCAATGATTTCTCGTCGGTGTCGGGGCGAAATGGTTTTCAGGTCACGGCCTTCGAAACTCATCTCATCCGCGGTGATCGTCGCTGTCCAGGGCAACAACCCCATGAGCGCCAGCATCGAGACGGACTTGCCAGAGCCGCTTTCCCCAACGATGGCCAGAATATCGCCGCGGTCCACGGTCAGGTCCACGCCGTCCACGGCCCGGAACTTGCCGGCGGCCGTGGCAAAATCGACCGAGAGATTGCGGATACGTAACAGGTTCATGTCTTCAGCTCCGCTTCAACTTCGGGTCAAGCGCATCGCGCAACCCGTCGCCCATCAGGTTGATTGCCAGCACCGTGACCAGGATTGCTAGGCCGGGGAAGGTCACGACCCACCAAGCGCGGAGGATAAATTCACGGGCTTCGGCCAGCATCGTGCCCCATTCCGGCGTCGGCGGCTGGGCACCCATCCCCAGAAACCCAAGCGCTGCCGCATCGAGGATGGCGGTCGAAAAGCTGAGCGCCGCCTGCACGATGATCGGTGCCAAGCAATTTGGCAGGACAGATATAAACATCAGCCGTGCCTTTCCGGCACCGGCCACACGCGCCGAAGTCACATAGTCCTTCTGCCGTTCCGCCAGAACCGAAGCACGGGTCAGGCGCACGTAATGGGGCTGGAACACGATCGCGATAGCAATCATCGCATTTGTCAGGGAAGGGCCGAGAATGGCGACCAAAACCAATGCAAGCAGAAGCGACGGAAAGGACAGGATAATGTCCATCACACGCATGATGATGGTGTCGATCATTTTCGGCGCAAAGCCGGACAGCAATCCGATAATGATGCCCCCCGAAGCCGCAACAACGACAACCACGATCCCGACAAAGAAGGAATACCGCGCGCCGTTGATCAGACGCGAAAGCATGTCGCGGCCCAGCGGATCAGTCCCCAGCGGGAAGGCCCAGCTGCCGCCCTCCTGCCAGGCTGGCGGTTGCAGGATGTGATCCCGGAACTGCTCGGTCGGGTCATAGGGCGCGATGAGCGGTCCGAAGGCTGCAAGAAAGGTGAAGGCCGCAAAGAACCACAGACCAATTACCGCCCCGCGGTTTTCGCTGAAGTAGTACCAGAACTCGCGCAATGCGCTGGGGCGCGCGGGCGACTGGCCGCTGGTCTGCAGTGGGCTTGCCGCTTGGCTGGTCATGACCGCCTCCGGATTTTGGGATTGATGGCGCCATAAAGCATGTCGACGGTGAGGTTCACGATCATCACAATGACCGCAATCATCAGCAAACCGCCCTGAACGACCGGATAATCCCGGCGGAAAATGCTGTCGACCATCCACTTGCCAATGCCCGGCCAGCTGAAAATCGTTTCGGTCAGGATGGCACCGGCCAGCAGCGTGCCGACGCTGAGGCCGATCACGGTGACAACGGGTATCAACGCATTGCGCAGTGCATGAACCCCATTAATCCGCGTTGGAGAAAGCCCTTTGGCGCGGGCTGTGCGGATATAGTCTTCGCCGAGAACTTCCAGCATGGCCGAGCGGGTTTGCCGTGCAATCACCGCCAGTGGGATGGTGCCCAGGACGATCGTCGGCAGGATCAGGTGGCGCACGGCGGATTTGAACGCCCCCTCCTGCCCTGAAAGCACGCTGTCGATCAGCATGAAACCGGTGACAGGTTCAAAAAAGTACAGCAGGTCGATCCGGCCCGACACCGGAGTCCAGCCCAGGTTGCCGGAAAACACGATGATCAGCAGAAGCGCCCACCAGAAAATAGGCATCGAATACCCCACCAACGCAGAGGACATCAGCGCGCGATCGAAGAACTTTCCGCGATTGACCGACGCGATGACACCGGCTGGCAGTCCAAGCATGATTGCGAAGATCATCGCGCAGATGGACAGTTCGAGCGTCGCAGGGAACAACGCGAAAAACTCGTCCCAGACCGGTTTTTTGGTAATGAAGGATTCCCCGAGATCGCCCTGGAGAACGCCGACAAGGTAATCCCAATATTGCTGCAGCACCGGCTTGTCGAAGCCCAGTTTCTTGACCATCTCCTGATAGCGTTCATCGGTCATTCCGCGCTCTCCGGCCATGACAATGATCGGATCACCTGGCAGGACGCGGATGAACATGAAGGAAATCAGCGTGACGCCGATGAAGGTCGGAATGAAGGTCCCAAGCCTGGTCAGAATAAAGCGTATCATCAGCGCGCCACAACCATCAGGTCTTTCGGGAACGCGGTCAGGGACCGGCATCCGTTCTCGGTGACCAGAACGTCATCCTCGATGCGTACGCCGAACTTGCCAAGCTTATAGAGCCCCGGTTCGTTGGTCCAAACCATCCCGGCCTGCATAACCTCGTCGTTGCCGCGCATGATATAGGGCGCTTCGTGAACTTCGCGCCCGAGTCCGTGACCGGTTTTGGTCCGGATACGGTCGGCATAGGGCGAGTTTTCAAGCACGCTCGTCACCGCGTCGTCGATGTCATGGGCCGTCGCGCCGGGGCGCGCTACCTCGAACCCTTTCAGGTTGGCGGCAAGAACGGTTTCATAGACGGCCCGACCCTCGTCCGAGACACTTCCCACAAAAACGGTTCGCGTGATGTCGGCGGCAAATCCGTCCTTGCGCGCGCCGAAGTCGAACAGCAAGGCGTCACCGTCGCGGATCTCATAATTGCTACGGGCCTTGGCATGGGGTCGGGCGCTGTTATCGCCGGCCGCCACGATGGGATAAAACGCCTGGTCGTCCGCCCCTTCGGCAAACAGTGCCTGGATCAGTGCTTGTTCGACCTGTTTCTCGGATTGTCCGATGCGGACCCCATCCAGCACCCGGAGCAAGGCGCGTTCAGAAATGTTAATCGCCATTTGAATCGCCGCGATATCCTGCTCGGTCTTGATGGCGCGAAGGCCCGATATTTCCTTTTCTGCGTCGATGATCTTCAGATCCGGCATCGCCTTTTTCAGCGCGTGATGCACGAAGACGCGCATCACCTGCCCTTCGACGGCCAGCGAGTTCAGCTTCTGGTGCCCGGCCAGCGCATCAAAAGCAGCCTCGTATCCATCCTGATCACGCCAGTCAAAAACCGCGCCATCAAAATCCACCAGCGCCCAGCTGCCCAGTTCGAGGTTCGGCACGATGGCGGCGGGCTCTCCGTCGGCGGGGAAGATGACAAGAAACGGGCGCTCGTGGCTCATGAAGGGTTTGCCGAAGGCCCGGTTGAAGTTCGGCCCCGGCACAAGCGCCACGGCGTCCACGGAAAGCGCGCGGGCCACCTGGCGGTATTCGGAAAGAGAAGACATCAGCGCCTCGTATTCAACAAAGGTCCGGGGCCACACATGCGAACACGGTAGCCCCGGCAGGGAGGGGAGGGTTATTCGACGCTTACGCCGTAGAAGATGTGGCCACCCAGAGGATGCACCTTGTAGCCCTTCACTTCATTGCGCATCGGCATGAAGACGACCGAGTGTGCGATGGTGGCCCAGGGTGCCTGCTCTTTGAAGATGGTCTGCGCCTCTTCATAGAGCTTGGTCCGTTCTGCCTGATCGGTAACCTGCTTTGCCTTCAGGATAAGGTCCTCGAACGGCTGGTGGCACCATTGGGCGCGGTTGGAAGCCTCGCGACCGTCGCAACCCAGCAGAACGGCCAGGAAGTTGTCCGGGTCGCCGTTGTCACCGGTCCATCCCAGGAGCACGGCGCCGTCACGGTCCATCGCCTTAGAGCGGGACAGGTATTCGCCCCATTCGTAGGAGACAATCTCGACACCCACGCCGACCTTGGCGAAGTCCGCCTGGATGAGCTCGGCCATACGGCGGGCGTTCGGGTTATAGGGTCGCTGAACGGGCATTGCCCAGATTTTCATGCTCAGGTCGCTGACACCTTCGGCTTCGAGCGCTGCCTTGGCCGCTTCGGGATCATAGGGATCATCCACGATGGAGTCGTTGTAGCTCCACATTGTCGGCGGGATTGGGTTTTTGGCAGCCTGCCCGGACCCCTGGAACACGACGTCGACGATCGACTGCTTGTCGATCGCCATGTTAAGAGCCTTGCGGACCTTCGGATTGTCAAAGGGCGCGATGGTGGTGTTGTAGGCAAGATACCCGACATTCAGTCCTTCCTGCTCCATCATGTTGATGTCAGGATCATCCGTCATTGCCTGAATGTCAGCCGGGTTCGGATACGGCATGACGTGGCATTCGCCCGCTTTCAGCTTCTGGTAGCGAACGGAGGCGTCAGGCGTGATCGCAAAGATCAGGTTGTCGATCTCGGCCGGTGCCTTCCAATACTCGGCATTGGCCTTGTAGCGGATCACGGCATCTTTCTGATAAGCAACGAATTCAAACGGACCGGTGCCGATCGGTGCCGTGTTCACCTTTTCGGGCGTGCCGGCATCCAGCATCGCCTGCCCGTATTCCGCTGAAACGATCGAAGCAAAATCCATGGCCAAGTTGGCGACGAATGGTGCTTCGGGCTTGGTCAGCGTGAACTTCACAGTGTAGTCGTCGATCTTTTCCACCGACTTGATCAGGCCGGGCATCCCCATGCCCTGAAAGTATTCCCAGGTACCGCCGGACACTGAATGGTAGGGGTGCGCCTCGTCCTGCTGACGTGCGAAGGAAAAGACGACGTCATCCGCGTTGAAGTCGCGGCTGGGGGTGAAATCGTCGTTGGAATGGAACTTGACGCCCTTGCGCAGGGAGAAAGTGTATTCCAGTCCGTCATCGCTGGCTTCGACGCTTTCTGCCAGACCGGGAACGACGTTGGTTGTACCGGTTTCGAATTCGAGCAACCGGTTGTAGATCGGATGCGAAGAAGCATCAAAAGTCGTTCCCGCTGTAAACAGCGCGGGATCAAACCCCTCGGGCGATCCTTCCGAGCAATATACCAGATTGCCGGCTAATGCCGTCGTCGCCGAAAACGCGATCGCCGCAGTTGCCACTGCCATTGTGAATTTCATTATTTCCTCCCAAGTGGACCCGTTCGCTTCTTAAGAATGTCCCCACTCGCCGAACGGTCAGGCGTATGAACGTGTGGGTTCATATATTGGATACAATATCCGTATCGCGCGTTGCCAGTCAACCGCTCGAAACCGGGACCAATACCAAAAGCACCCATGCGACGCACCTCAGACTAAGCACCACTTTCCGTAAAGTTGTTTGATTTCTGACACTTGCGAGGAAACTCTGTTTGTTGAGTATTTCGCGCCCCGCGTGGAACCACGAAGGCATACCCCCTTGGAACTCCACAGCGCAGCACGCGACTCGTAAGAGAAATTCGGGAAAAATGAGCGGCCGCGAGGTGCTCAATTCCGGGGGATTCGGACCCAAATTCGGATTACCACAACCAGCCGGGCACTATTCGGCTAGCAGCACACTTACACTCACCTCAGTCGATTTCCCCCCTTTTACAACGTCTTAGTCAATTCTTCTTTCCGCGAAGATCACTCAATGCTGTGCGTTTCTATTTTTTATATTGGATTTTGGATACAAAATGACCTATAGCACGGTACATCATCTTTTTTCGGGAGGAAACCATGCTCAAGAAACTCGCCGCGGCCGCGGCCTTCACCACATTTGCGGCCATCCCCGCACTGGCTGACACGCTGGACGACGTTGTAGACCGCGGCACCCTGCGCTGTGGCGTCGTTCTGGATTTCCCGCCAATCGGGTATCGCGATGCAAACAACGAACCTGCCGGTTTTGACGTTGACTACTGCAACGATCTGGCCGCGGCACTTGAAGTCGAGCCCGAAATCCTGCCGGTAACCTGGGCCGAACGTCTGCCGGTGATCGTCACCGGGCGTGCAGACGTGGTGTTCGGCGCCACCTCGGACAGCCTGGCCCGCGCCCGCACGGTCGGCTTCACCATTCCCTACGCAATATACTACGCCCAGGGTGTGGTGAACAAAGACAGCGGCATCGAAAGCTTTGAGGACATCCGCGGCAAACGCGTTGCCGCCGCCATCGGCACCGTACCGGAACAGGAATGGCTGAAGATCGCGGCAGAATGGGGCGAGGAAGGCAACTATCAGGGCTACCAGTCCGAGAATGAAGTGTTCCTGGCCGTGGCACAGGGCAAGGCCGACATTGGCATCACCACCAACACCGCCGTGCTGCCGATCACTCAGCAGTATGACACCGTCGATGCCGGGCCGCGTATGCCCTGGACCACCGACTATACCTCGGTCGTCGGCAAGCGTGAGGACGTAACGTGGCTGAACTTCCTCAACCTGTTTGTCACCCATCAGGCGCGTTCGGGTCGCTACGCCGAGCTCTGGGGCAAGTATGTCGGCGGCGAAGCGCCCGAACTGCGCATCCCCGGCGTGATGTACTGATCTAACCCACTCACGGAACCTGCCCCTGCTCGCCTGTCGAGCGGGGGCTACGGGAACAGAACTCATGTTCGACTATAACTTCCACTGGCGGCCGGTACTTAAGAGCCTGCCGGACCTGATAGATGCGGCCTTTCTGACGCTTCAGGTGGCAGTGCTGGCAATGATCCTGGGCATCATCATCGGCCTGTGCCTGGCGCTGACCCGGCTCCATCTAAAGGGACCGCTCTACTGGTTCGCTTCGACCTGGGTCGAACTGGCTCGCAACACGCCCGCCCTGTTCCAGCTGTTCTTCTTCGGCTTCGGGCTAGGCGCGTTCGGACTGCACCTGTCGCCCTACATGATCGTGCTGGCAGGTCTGACCTTCAACTGCGCCGGGTATCTCGCCGAAAACTTCCGCGGCGGCTTTCAGGCGGTGCCGGAAACCCAGCTGCGCGCGTCGCGCTCGCTCGGCATGACCGCATGGCAGGCCTACACCCGCATCGTGATCCCGCAGGTGTTCCGTATCGTCTATCACCCGATCACAAACCAGATGGTCTGGGCCGTGCTGATGTCCTCGCTGGGCATGCTGGTGGGCTTCCGCGAGCTTTCGGGCGAGACCCAGTTCTTCGCCAGCCGCACCTTCCGCATCTTCGAATATTTCGCGGTCACCGCAGTCATCTACTACGTGATCGTCAAAATCATCCTTATAGCCTCACGCCTGATGGCGGCCCGGCTGTTCCGCTACTGAGGAAGCTCAAATGGAACCCTCTGTCAGCTTTTTCAGCGGCTTCAACATCAATGACCTGTGGTTTCTGGGCGAGGCCGCACTGCGCACACTCTGGATTTCCGTCCTGTCGATCTCGATCGGCACCGTTCTGGGGGCCGTTTTCGGCTGGATCCTCTACGAAGGCAAACTGACTGCGACCCTGACCGTTGCACCGATCCTCGACGTGTTCCGTTCGGTGCCACTGATCATCCAGCTGGTGCTGTTCTACAACTTCGCCCCTATCGTCGGGCTGAACCTCGACCCGTTTGCCTCTGGCGTGGTGATCCTGACGATCTATACCGCAGCTCTCGTTGCCAACGTGGCCCGCGGCGGCATCGAAGCCGTCGGCACCCCAATGCGCCGCGCCGCGCGCAGCCTCGGCATGAGCTACTGGCAGGATCTACGATATGTGGTGCTGCCGATCGGTGGCCGCGCGGTGTTCCCGGCCTGGGTCGGCGTGGCGCTCGGCGTGATGAAGGACAGCGCGCTGGTCTCGGTTCTGGGCTATGTCGAACTCCTGAAGGCCAGCCAGATCCTGATCACCCGCACTCAGGAACCCTTCCTCATCCTCTCTCTTGCCGGTGCGTTCTACTTCGCACTCAGCTTCCCCATTTCGCGCTATGCCGCGACGCTTGAAAGAAAGTGGGCCCAATGATCGAAATTCGTGACCTGCATAAATATTTCGGCGCGCTGCACGTGCTGAAAGGTATAAATTTGGACGTCGAGAAAGGCGAGGTTCTCTCGGTTATCGGCGCGTCCGGCTCGGGCAAATCCACCCTGCTCTATTGTATCAACGGGCTGGAGCCGATCCAGAGCGGGCATGTGGTCGTCGATGAAACCGACGTCCACGCCAAAGGAACGGACATCAACAAGCTGCGCCAAAAGCTGGGCATGGTGTTCCAGCAATGGAACAGCTTTCCGCACCTGACCGCGCTGGAAAACGTCGCGCTTGCCCCGCGTATCGTCAAGGGCAAGACCAAGGCCGAAGCGCTTGGAATTGCGGCCCGGCAACTGGGCCACGTGGGATTGGGCGAAAAACTGGATGTCTATCCCTCGGCCCTTTCCGGCGGCCAGCAGCAGCGGCTTGCCATTGCCCGCGCGCTGGCGATGGAGCCGGAATACATGCTGTTCGACGAGGCCACTTCGGCGCTGGACCCGGAACTGGTTGGCGAAGTGCTCGAGACCATGCGAATGCTGGCCGAGGAAGGTATGACGATGATCTGCGTCACCCACGAGATGGGCTTTGCCCGCGATGTTTCCGACCGGGTGGCCTTCTTCCATCAGGGCGTGATGGAAGAGATCGGCCCGCCCGCACAAATCTTCGGCGAGGCGCAATCCGAACATACCCGCAAATTCCTGGCCAACGTGCGCTGATCCCGCGGCCCGCACTTAGATTCAAAGGACCTGAACAATGATCACGAACATCTTTACCGGCACCATGCCGGCGCTCATGACCCCCTGCATGGCCGACCGCACACCGGATTATGACGCCCTTGTGAAAAAGGGCCGCGAAATGATCGAGGCCGGCATGTCCGCCGTTGTCTACTGCGGCTCGATGGGTGACTGGCCGCTGCTAACCGATGCCGAGCGCATGGAGGGCGTGGAACGACTGGTCGCCGCCGGTCTTCCGGTTGTGGTCGGCACTGGTGCGATCAACTCGAAATCGGCCGTTGCCCACGCGGCCCATGCACAAAAGATCGGCGCTGCCGGCCTGATGGTCATCCCCCGTGTGCTGTCGCGCGGGTCCTCGCCCACAGCGCAGAAGAACCACTTCAAAGCCATCCTCAGGGCAGCCCCTGATGTCCCCGCGATCATCTACAACAGCCCCGTATATGGCTTTGCTACCCGCGCCGACCTGTTCCTGACGCTGCGCGCTGAACACCCGAACCTGATCGGGTTCAAGGAATTCGGCGGCAAGAGCGATCTGCGCTACGCCGCCGAACACATCACCTCGAAGGACAATCAGGTCACGCTGATGGTCGGCGTCGATACCGAAGTCTATCACGGGTTTGTCAATTGCGGCGCGACAGGGTCGATCACCGGTATAGGCACGGCCCTGCCCAAGGAAGCCCTGCTGCTGGCAGCCTTGTCCCAGAAGGCCGCCGCCGGTCACGCCGAAGCCCGTATGCGGGCGCGTGAGCTGGAGGAAGCTTTTGGCGTTCTGGCCAGTTTCGATGAAGGCACTGACCTGGTCCTCTACTACAAGTACCTGCTGGTGCTGAACGGTGAAGAAGAGTACCGCCTGCATTTCAACGAAAGTGATGCCCTGACAGACGCACAGCGCAACTATTGCGAACAGCAATACGCGCTGTTCCGCGCTTGGTTCGCCGATTGGTCCGCGCAGGGCGGGATCATCGCTGAATGCATGTGATCGACAGCCATACCGGTGGCATGCCCACGCGGGTGATCCTCGACGGGGGACCCGACCTCGGGTCGGGGTCATTGGCCGAACGCGCCCGCCGACTGGCGGAGGAGCATGAAGGGTTCTGGAAATCCGTCCTGTTGGAACCGCGCGGGCAGCCCGGCATGGTCGGCGCCCTACTGGTCGAGCCGCAGGGTGAGGATTGCGCCGCCGGTGTGATTTTCTTTGATGCGAAAGCGGTCCTGCGGATGTGCGGTCACGGCACGATCGGGTTGGCCGTGACGCTGGCGCATCTGGGCCGGATTGATGTCGGCCGGCAGCGCATTGATACCCCTGCCGGAGTGGTCACGATAGAACTGACCGACGCGGCCACCGTGACCGTGACCAATGTCGAATGCCGCCGGGTTCTGGGCGCGGCCTCCATTGATGTCGACGAGCTTGGCATCGTGACCGGTGACGTGGCCTATGGCGGCAACTGGTTTTTCATCGTTGATCCCAGCCCGATCCCGGTGAAGCCCGGCAACATCCAGAGCCTCATCGATGCCGCCATCGCCGTGCGCGAGACAGCCCTCGCAGCGGGCTTGGGCGGTGAGAACGGCGAGCCCGTGGATCACGTGATCTTTCAGGATGCATCCGGCGATGCCGCGGTACATAGCAGGAATTTCGTGCTGTGCCCTGATGACACCTATGATCGCTCGCCCTGTGGTACAGGCAGTTCGGCACGGCTGGCGTGCCTGGCAGCGGACGGCAAGCTGACGCCAGGCGAAGAGATCGTGCAGCAAAGCGTGATCGGCAGCCCTTATCGCCTGTCTTACCAGCTTGGTCCAAATGGCGGTGTGATCCCGTCGATCACCGGGCAGGCCTTCGTGATGGCCGAAAGCAAACTGATTTTCGGTGATCGTGATCCATTCAGGAACGGCATCGTTCCCTGAAGAAACCACAGAACCCGGCCAAACCGGGTCACCCCTTCGATATGTTTTCCAGTGACCGGGTCGGTCCGTCATATCCAAAACAGAGGAAGAAAATGAAACTTTTTTCAACAATTGCCGCGGCGGCTCTCGCCACCGCTGTCTCAGGACCTGTCCTGTCCGCAGAGGTGGAATGGAAAATGACCGCTGCCATTGGCGAAGGCTCTTTCCTGTACGAGAACTTCATGCAGCGTTTTGCCGACAATGTCGGAACGATCAGCCAGGGCCGGGTCGAGATCCAGCCCTTTGGTGCCGGGGTTCTGGCCCCCGCGTTCAAAGCGTTCGAGGTCGTGCAGGACGGAATCGTCGAAGCCGGTCACTCTACGCCCTCCTACCTGGTGAACCAGGACCCGACCAATGCGATCTTTGCCAGCTTCCCCGGCGGCATGTCGCCCGAGGCGACCCTGCACTGGGTCTATGAGGGCGGCGGCGAAGAGCTTCTGCAGGAATTCCGCAGCGCTGAAATGGGACTGCACAGCCTCGTGGTTGGCATCGGCACCTCCGAGATCATGGCGCATTCCAACGTCAAGATCGAAACCGTCGCGGACCTGAACAACGTGAAATACCGAACCTCCGGAGCCTTTGCCGCCGTGCTGCAGGAGGAGTTCGGCGGGGTCCCCACCGTGGTTCCGGGCAACGAGATCTACACCTTGCTGCAACGCAAGGGCGTTGACGCAATCGAATGGTCGACACCGGGTGCAAACATCACCGAAGGCTTCCACGAAGTGGCCCCCTACATGATCATGCCCGGCGTGCATCAGCCATCCTTCCTGTGGGAAGTCTTCGTCAAGCAGGAAACCTGGGACGCGCTGCCGGAAGATCTGCAAAACCTGATCGAGGCCGCCGCCAAGCTCAGCACTTATGAAAGCTACACCCACTTTGGCGACAGCGACATCACGGCGATGGCAAAGTACCGCGACACCAAGGTCGAATTGGTGCTGATGGAGCGCGCCGAATCCGAAAAGATCCGCGAGGCTGGCCGCAACTGGGCGCGGGCCAAGGCGAAAGAGCTGTCAGATGCCGGCAACCCGCGCATGCAGACCGTTCTGGATAGCTACCTGACCTATCAGGCGAACTGGGCCGAGAACTCAGGCTACCTGGTGCGCGACAGCGCTAACTAACACAAGGCAATCGGGGTGGCCGGCGTCTGCCCGCCATCCCGTACCGGAGGGCGTCATGACTTTAATCAGGAACAGCATCGAGGGTTTTTCGACGATCCTTGGCGGTATTGGTCGGCTGGCCATTTTCGCGCTGATCGTCGCCATGCTCTACGAAGTGATCGCGCGGTATGCGTTCGGTGCGCCGACGCTCTGGGCCTTTGACATCTCCTACATGCTTAACGGGTCCATATTCCTTTTGGGCTCAGCCTATTCCCTGCGTAACGACGCCCATGTGCGCATCGACTTCCTGTCACAGAAACTACCGGCGCGGGTACAGCAGGTCCTGAACGGTCTGGTCTATCTGCTGGTGATGTCCCCGATCGGGCTCGCCTTCGCCTGGGTCTCCGGCTCCAAGGCAATCAAGGCGTTCACCACGGGCGAGGTTGAAAGCGTCAGCCCTTGGGCGCCGCTGGTCTGGCCGTTTTACACGGCGATCGCCATCGGGCTGCTGGCCTTTGCCCTGCAATTCGCCGTCGAGGCCCTGAAATACCTGCTGGGAGAACGAATTCCCGGTGATACCGAATCCGAAATTCAAGAGCTGGAGATCTGATACATGATCCCCCTTCTGATGTTCGCTGCCCTTTTCGTGCTGGTGTTTTCCGGCATCCCGGTTGCGTTCTCGCTGATCATCGTGGCCGTTGGGTTCGGCTATGCGGTGTTCGGAGACCTGATTTTCCTGCAGCTTTACGGCCCGTTGCTGCACACCGCGTCGAACTTCGTTCTGGCCGCGATCCCGCTGTTCATCTTCATGGGCGCGGTGCTGGAACGCTCCGGCATCGCCAGGCGCCTGTTTCAGGCGCTGCAGCTCTGGCTGGGCGGGCTGCCCGGCGGTTTGGCCCTGTCGACCATTGCCATGTGCGCGATTTTCGCCGCTGCTTCGGGCGTTGTCGGTGCGGTCGAGATCGTCGTCGGCCTGATGGCGATTCCGGCAATGACCAAGGCGCGCTACAAGAACGACCTGATCGCCGGGACGATCTGTGCGGGCGGGTCGCTGGGAACGATCATTCCGCCCTCGGTGATCGTGGTCGTTTATGCGTCCATCGCCCAGCTTTCCATCGGACAACTGTTCGCCGCCTCAATCCTGCCGGGAACCCTGATGGTGGTGTTCTTCGTAGGCTATGTTTTGCTGCGCAGCACGCGGTCACCGCAGGATGCGCCCCCGTTGCAGGCTGCTGAACGCGCGGTGCCGCTGCCGCAGAAATTGCGGATTACCGTGACAGCCATGTTGCCGCCGTTGGCGCTGATCGTAATGGTCTTGGGCTCACTGCTGGCGGGTGCTGCGTCCGCCACCGAGGCCGCGGCCGTCGGAGCAGCGGGCACCATCGTTCTGACGCTGCTGTTCCGCGAGCTCGACTTCAAGCTGCTGCTGGATTCGCTCGGGGTCACCTTGCGCGTCACCTCGATGATCATGCTAATCGTCGCGGGAGGAACCATGTTCACCAGCATTTTCGCGGTGACCGGAGGCGGCAACCTTGTCCGCGATACGGTCGCTGCGGTCGGATATGGCAATGCTGGCGTGATCGCCTTTTTCCTGCTGGTGGTGTTCTTTGCCGGATTCGTTCTGGACTGGGTGTCGATCGTGCTGATCTTCACCCCGATCTTCTCGCCCATCGTCAAAAGCGCAGGGATCGACCCGATCTGGTTTGCCATGCTGGTGCTGGTGGTGATCCAGACCTCGTATCTGACCCCACCAATGGCGCCGTCGATCTTCTACCTGCGTTCCATCGCGCCGCGCAGCATGACCTATGGGCAAATGTATCGCGGGGTTCTGCCCTTTGTCGCGGCACAAATGCTGGTGCTGGTCGTACTACTTCTCTTTCCGGCAGCGGCCACCTGGCTACCGTCGATCCTTGTCGGGCTTTAGAGGTAATCAATGAAACCGCTAAACATCATCATCGTCGGCGCCGGAATTGTCGGTATCAGCGCGGCGCTGGAATTGCAGGCCCGGGGTATGAAAGTACGGGTCCTTGACCGCAAGGGCGTGGCAGCCGAGGCCTCGGAAGGCAACGCCGGAGCCTTTGCCTTTACCGACATCGTCCCATTGGCGACGCCGGGAGTAATGCGCAAGGCGCCGAAATGGCTGCTTGACCCGATGGGGCCGCTATCCGTGCCACCGGCCTATGCCTTGCAGATCGCCCCCTGGATGTTGCGTTTCTGGCGCGCGAGCTGGCGTGACGGTTTAGAGAAATCCGTGCAGGCGCAAACCCGGCTGATGGAGTTGTCCCGCGAAGCGCTGGAGCGCCAGATCATTGCCGTGAGCGGTGAAGAGCTGATGCAGCGTGACGGGCAGATGCAGCTATACGAAGGCGAAAAGGAATTCCGCGCCAGCCTTGAGGGCTGGGAGTTGCGCAAACGTCACGGCATCGCATTTTCCCTGCTGGAAAGCGCCGGAGCCATTGGTGAAATCCAGCCCGGGCTGGACCCGCGCTTTACCCACGCCGCCTTTACCCCGGGCTGGATGAACACCACTGATCCGAAGGCCTGGACGGAACATCTGGCCCGGCGGTTCTGCGAGGGCGGCGGCACGATCGAACAGGCGGATGTCACTGCCGTGTCGCAGGCAGAGAGTCAGGCTGTTCTGACCACGCAAGGCGGGCGCCTCGTCGCCGACAAGGTCGTGATTGCCGCCGGCGCGTGGTCGCATCACCTGGCCCGGACGCTGGGGGACCGCATCCCGCTGGAAACTGAACGTGGCTATAACACCACCCTGCCGCCAGGCGCCTTTGATCTGCGCACACATCTGACATTCGGCAACCACGGGTTTGTCGTCACCAGAATAGCCGACGGCGTGCGTGTCGGCGGCGCGGTCGAGCTGGGCGGTCTGAACCTGCCGCCCAACTACAAGCGCGCCGAGGTCCTGCTGAACAAAGCGGCCCGCTTCATGCCGGGGCTGAAAATCGATGGTGGCCGTCAGTGGATGGGCTTTCGCCCTTCGATGCCCGACAGCCTGCCGGTGATCGGCTGCTCGCCCCGCGCGACATCGGTGTTTTACGCCTTTGGCCACGGCCACCTTGGCCTGACTCAGTCGGCAGGCACCGCCGAACTGGTGTGCGATCTGATCACCGGCAAACCCCCCGCCCTGCCGGTCGAAGCTTACTCTCCTACACGTTTCTGAAAGGAACCAGCATGAAAATTTCCGCACTCAATGTCTATCAGGTCAATCTTCCCCTTAAAGAAGGCCGCTACAACTGGTCGAATGGCAATTTCGTCGAGGTGTTCGACAGCACGGTTCTGGAAGTCGTTACTGACGACGGGCTGAAAGGATACGCGGAATGTTGCCCGCTGGGGTCGGCCTATCTGCCCTCCTTCGCGCTCGGCGTGCGGGCAGGACTGGCCGAGCTTGCGCCGCACTTGATCGGGCAGAACCCGCTGAATATCGGCGGTATCAACCGCACGATGGATGCGGCACTGCGCGGGCATCCCTATGCCAAAGCGCCGGTTGACATCGCCTGCTGGGACCTGCTGGGCAAAGCGACGGGGCAGCCTGTTTACACGCTGCTGGGAGGCGCCGCGCAGGATGATGTGGTGCTCTATCGCGCCATAAGCCAGGAAGCGCCCGAGATCATGGCCGCCAAGATCGAAGGTTATGCCGCAGAGGGCTATACCAAGTTCCAGCTGAAGGTCGGCGGTGATGCCAATGACGATATTGACCGGATCCACGCAACCCGCGCGGTGTTGAAGAAAAGCGACCTGCTGGTAGCAGACGCCAATACCGGCTGGACCCGCCACGAGGCCGCCCGCGTTGTCGGTGCAATCTCGGGACTGGATGTCTATGTGGAACAGCCCTGCTTGACCTACGAGGAAAGCGTGTCAATCCGCCGCCGCACCGCCTTGCCGTTTGTCATGGACGAAGTGATCGACACTCCCAACACACTGGTGCGCGGCATTGCCGAGGATGCGATGGACGTGATCAACCTGAAAATCTCCAAAGTCGGCGGGCTGAGTCGCGCCCGGCTGATGCGCGATCTCTGCGTTGCCCACGGCATCCCGATGACCATCGAGGACACCTGGGGCGGCGACATCACCACGGCCACGATCGCTCATCTGGCGCGCTCCACACCGTCCGATTTCACTTTCTCAGCGACGGATTTCAATTCATATGGCACGATCACTATTGCCGAGGGTGCACCGGAACGGGTCAACGGCCGCATGACGGCCTCTGACCGCCCTGGCCTCGGGATCAGCCCGGTCTTTGATGCGCTGGGTGCGCCGGTCGCAAGCTATTCTTGAGGTGCATGATGCGTAGCAACAAGACAATCCATGTGATTTCGGCCCATGCCGAGGGCGAAGTGGGCGACGTCATCGTCGGGGGGGTTCTTCCACCACCCGGCGACACCCTGTGGGAGCAGCGCAGCTTCATCGCCCGCGACGAAACCTTGCGAAATTTCGTTCTGAACGAACCGCGCGGTGGAGTATTTCGCCATGTAAACCTGCTGGTACCGCCCAAGAACCCGCAGGCCGATGCCGCCTTCATCATCATGGAGCCCGAGGACACGCCGCCGATGTCGGGATCGAACTCGATCTGCGTGTCGACCGTGCTGCTGGATGGCGGGCTGGTCCCAATGCAGGAACCCGAAACCCACCTGACGCTGGAAGCCCCCGGCGGGCTGGTGCGGGTGCGGGCCGAATGCCGGAACGGTAAGGCCGAGCGTATCCATGTGCAGAACTTACCCAGCTTTGCCGACCGCATCGGCGTGTCGCTTGAGGTCGAGGGCCTGGGCACGATCATCGTAGACACGGCCTATGGCGGCGACAGTTTCGTGGTCGTGGATGCCGCGTCGCTGGGTTTTGAAATCATCGAGTCCGAGGCTAGGGATATTGCCCGCCTGGGCGTAGCGATCACCAATGCCGCCAATCAGCAGCTTGGCTTTTCGCATCCCGAAATCCCGGACTGGGACCACATTTCGTTCTGCGCGTTTTGCGGGCCGCTGTCAGAGACCGAGACCGGGCTTACCGGCAAATCCGCCGTAGCGATCCAACCCGGCAAGGTTGACCGTTCGCCCACGGGAACAGCCGTATCCGCACGTCTGGCGCTGATGGCCGCAAAAGGCCAGATGCAGCCCGGTCAGGTTTTCGAGGCGGTTTCAATCATCGGCTCGCGATTTACCGGGCGCATTGCCAGCACCACCCAAGTTGGCGATCGCGACGCCATCATACCCGAGATCAGCGGCAGGGGCTGGGTTACCGGCATTCATCAGCACATGCTGGACCCCGATGACCCATGGCCCGGCGGCTACCGCCTGAGCGATACCTGGGGCCTGGGGAACAAGCCCACATCTTAGGCCGGAAGCATCAGCAAGTCCCTGTGCAGCGCTTCCGGCACCTCGACAAACCCCCGCGCGAGGTTGCGCTTGCGCGCCTCGAAACGGCGTTGCGAGGGTAACCGTGCACCCTGATCCAGAATGTCGGCAAAAAGCCGTTCCGCGCGGGCATCGTTTTCGGCAACCCGCCCACCGCTCAGATGCGCCGGATCAAAGGCCAGCAGAATCTGGCCGTGATAAGGCGCTCCGCCGTGGCCTTCGGCAAAGGTCATGCTCTCCTGGCTTGTCAGATCGTCGATCAGGGGGCCGGCCAGCAGTTCGATCATGATCGACAGGGCCGAACCCTTGTAGCCTCCGAAAGTCAGCATAGCGCCACCCAGCGCCGCCTGCGGATCTGTGGTCGGTTTCCCGTCGGCATCCACGGCCACCCCGTCCGGCAGCGGCTTTCCCTCGCGCAGGTAAAGCTCGATTTCGCCGCGCGCAAAGGCGCTGGTCGCAAAATCGAAGGTAAAGGGGGACTTGCCGTTTCGCGGCCAGGAAAAGGCCAGCGGGTTCGTACCCAGCGTTCCACGCGCGCCACCCGCCGGCGCCACCCAAGCGTGGCTCGGCACCATGGACAAACCGGCCAGGCCTGCGACCGACAGCCGTTCAACCTCGGGCCACAGAGCGGAAAAATGGAAACAGTTGTTCACCGCCATCGCGGCCATGCCGAAACGCCGCGCCTTGTCGATCAGGGCGGGCATGGCCTTGTCCACGGCCAGCAGCGACATGCCACCTCTTGCGTCCACCCGCACGACGGCGCTGTCCGTGTCCTGCATCTTTGGCTGCACATGGCCGTCGATCTTTCCGGCCTTCATGGATTCGCAGCACATGAACAACCGGAACAGCCCGTGCGAATGGCAATCGTCCAGCTGACAGGTGTACAGCATATCCGAGATTGCCCGTGCGTGTTCGGACCCATACCCCACATCAATCAGCACACGATCCGCTAACGTCCTGACATCTTCCAAAGCGACCTGAACGGTAGGTGTCATCCAGAATTCTCCGTGCCGGTTGTCATATTTTGGATACTGGATACACTTAGCAAACCTAGACATTCAATTCAAATCTTTCGACCCGACTGATATCAAGGACCTTGAAAAACAGGGCGCAAAGAGTAAACGTATCCAAAATTCAACGCATCACATAAGGGTTGGGCATGGTTGGCAAACGGGCGGTATCCAGACGAAGTCTGCCGGAAATCATCGCTGACGATCTGCGTGAACGCATTCTGAGCGGCGAAATGGCCGAAGGCGAGGCGATCCGCCAGGAAGCTCTGGCCGACGAATACGAAGTGTCGCGGATGCCAGTCCGCGAAGCCCTGAAGCGGCTGAATGCCGAAGGCCTGATCCAATGGGCCAACAACCGCGGCGGGTCGGTGACGAAACACTCATTGGATGAAATCGGAGAGATCTTCGATCTTCGCATCCTGATCGAAGTCGATCTGTTCCGCCGAGCAATCCCCCTTATGACAAGCACGGATTTCGACAAATGTGAGTCGATTCTGGAACAGATGGAAACATCCTACGACGAAGACGATGTGGCGCGCTGGGGGGTTTTGAATCACGAATATCACACGGCCCTCTATTCCTCCGTTGGGCGCAGCCTGACAAAAGAGCTTCTGGACCGGATCAACCTTCAAGCCGACAGGTATGTCCGTCTGCACCTGAGCGTGATGAAACAGCGCGAACCGGCCAAGGAAGAGCACCGAAAACTGCTTGAATACGCACGAACAGGTCGGGTGGATGAAGGTTGCAAAGTGCTTTCCAACCACATTCAACGTACAAAGGACCAGTTGCTTCAGATGGTTGAAGCCAAACGGGCCAAGGACGACTGAAGAAGCGGCAGGTTTTGCCGACAGAAAGCTTGTCAAGGAAGATTTTTGGATACATTATCCAGTTAATGATTCTTGACACAGCGAGACCCTGATGACCTACACACCACGCGGACACCACCTGATTGCCGGCAACTGGGTCGCAGGCGAAGCAACATTCACCTCTGAGCCGGCGCATGGCGCGGCGCAGGAGTTCTCGGTCGGCACACCGGCGCATGTGGATGCCGCCGCCGAAGCTGCGGAAGAGGCATTCTGGTCCTATGGCTATTCCTCGCGTCAGGACCGCGCCGACTTTCTCAACGCCATCGCCGACGAGATCGAGTCGCGCGGCGAGGTGATCACCCAGATCGGCACCAGCGAAACCGGCCTGCCAAAGGCGCGGCTTCAGGGCGAACGCGGTCGCACCACCGGCCAGCTTCGCCTGTTTGCCTCGCATATCCTCGCGGGCGACTATCTCGATCAGCGCCATGATGAAGCCTTGCCGGATCGCGCGCCCCTGCCCCGCCCGGATCTGAAAATGATCCAGCGCCCAATCGGCCCGGTCGCCGTGTTCGGCGCCTCCAACTTCCCGCTGGCTTTCTCGACCGCCGGTGGCGACACTGCCGCCGCGCTGGCCGCGGGCTGCCCGGTGGTGGTCAAGGGCCACTCCGCCCATCCCGGCACCGGCGAGATCGTCGCCGAGGCGATCCAAGCAGCTATCGCCAGATGCGGCGTGCACCCAGGCGTGTTCTCTCTGGTGCAGGGCGGCAAGCGCGAAGTGGGCACCCGACTGGTGCAGCACCCGCTGATCAAGGCCGTGGGCTTCACCGGCAGCCTCGCCGGGGGCCGGGCGCTGTTTGATCTCTGCGCACAGCGCCCCGAGCCTATCCCATTTTTCGGCGAGTTGGGCTCGGTCAACCCGATGTTCCTGCTACCCGCCGCCATGGAGGCGCGCGGCGCCGAGATCAGCACCGGCTGGGCCGGATCGCTGACCATGGGCGCAGGCCAGTTCTGCACCAATCCCGGCATCGCCGTGGTGCTGAAAGAGCAGGCCGACACGCTCGCCGCCAGCACCGCCGTTGCCCTGAAGGTCACTGGCGCCCAGACCATGCTGACAGACGGCATCGCCGCCGCCTACCGCAACGGCCAGGCCCGCGTGGCCAAAGGTACCGGTGTGCAGGAGGTTCTGACCACTATGTGCGACCAACGCGACGCCACCCCTTATCTCTACCGGGTCTCGGCCGCCGACTGGTTGGCCAACGAAGCGCTGGCCGAAGAGGTTTTCGGACCGCTGGGTCTCATCGTCGAGGCCGACGATTTCGACCAGATGCGCACCATTGCCAAATCGCTCGTTGGGCAGCTGACCTGCACGATCCACATGGACGAGGCAGATATCGAGGCCGCGCAATCCCTGATGCCGATCCTCGAACGCAAAGCGGGACGGATCCTCGCCAACGGTTTCCCCACCGGGGTCGAAGTGGCGGATTCCATGGTCCACGGCGGCCCCTATCCGGCCTCAACCAATTTTGGCGCAACCTCGGTCGGAACCCTGTCGATCAGACGCTTCCTGCGACCCGTCTGCTATCAGAATATCGACCCCGCCCTGCTGTCGGATATTGCCATCTAGATTACGTGTTTGCAGTGAGTTAGGCGCGGAGCATGATCTTTCCCGAGGAGATGTCGCGCCTCGAGTAACTTGGCAATACCTCTCCAAGAGTTCCAAAGATTTGTACGGTGTGTCTCTGTAACGAATTCTTCACCCGAAATTACTCAGGCGTCGTTTGGAAAACTGAATCTGATCATGTCCCTGAGTTTTTCGGTCATTTCGACCAAAACAATTTACCCATCGCAATCATGGCACGAGCAAGAACTTGCGAAATTCACCAGTAAACCAAAACTCACTTCCAAACTTGGCTGATGATCAGCGCGCAAATAATCAAGTGATCTTGTTTTTTTGCTGCGCCGGCGAGACACCATATTGGGACTTATACAATCGCGAAAAATGCGCGGGATCGTTAAAGCCACAAGCAAGACCAACTTCGATTACCGAAAATTCAGTTTGCAGCAATAGCTTATTGGCTCGATCCAGCCGCATCTTCAAATAGTGTTTTTTTGGAGTGGCGCCTAGAAATTTGGCAAATAAGCGCTCAAGTTGGCGTGTGGAAATCCCAATTTGTCCAGCAATCGAAGAGGGTGAAACCGGTGTTTCAATGGTTTTGCGCATTATCCTTATTGCTTTGTCGATGTGAGAATTACGAATGCCTATTCGCGTCTGATATGAAACACGTTGCTCTGCGGAACAACCGCGTACAGAATTGTAGACCATTTGATCAGCGACTGTTGTTGCCAAGTCTGGTCCGTGATCCTGTTCTATCACATGTAGCATATAGTCTGCGGTTGCCGTACCACCAGCTGCTGTTGGGTGTTTTGTATCGTCAACAAAAACCGTTTCAACGAGGTCTACCTCGGGAAATTTTTCTTTGAAACCTTCGTGGTATTCCCAGTGGATTGCCGCAGGGCGGCCGTCCAAAAAACCGGCTTCGGCCAAAATCCATGTACCTGAGCATAGCGCGCCGACCGGTATCCCGTGTGCTCTTTCCCGACGCAGTGCCGCTATGAGTGTCCGGGAAGCCCGCGCACTCATAGATTGGCTCGCCAGCACGAACAGCCTGTCGCAGGAGGGCAGATTGTCAAATCTCGAATGGACTGCCAATTCGAAACCGCTCAAGCAGGTTGCAGAGGCACCGCTTTCGGAAGCGAGGCTATAGCTATACAGGTTTTCTCCACTGATCCTGTTAGCAAGTCGCAATGGCTCAATCGCACAAGAAAAGGCGAGATGGGAAAACCCGTCGACAAGCAAAAAGCAAAATCGCTGACTTTTTTCTTCACTTTTCAAAGCGACTGGGACCTCCGAGCCTCACCTTATGATGGGCGCAAACAAAAAACCTGGTTTAGCCTGCCAAATTGACCGACTTTTGGAACATGTCTACCTTGCCGCGTCATTTGTTTTCGTGACTTGGGAGTGACCCAATTGTTCTTTACGCATTTTCTCTAGTTTCAATCCAAGTCAGACTTCGCACACCCTCAACCTGTTTCAGACATCACCCGAAAGATGCGACCGGTACACCAAATCTGGCCTCATCCGGGGTCACACCAAGGCCAGTTCCAGTCGGTCGCTTGATGTAGCCTCCTTCAATTCGGATGCCGTTTTCCTCGTCGTAGTTTCCGTCGATATAGGGAGCGGCAAGCCAAACACCTTCACAGAGGTCGGGACGCACTGTGGCGCCTATTTGAGTGCATGCTGCTGCGATGATATCGCCCCCCCAACTGTCGTCGCAAGTATGCGGCAGGCTACGTGCTTCGCAGATATCGCGGAACGCACGCATATTCTGCAAACCGCCTATTCGAGTGACCTTCATACCGAACCCATCCACCAGACCTGTCCCTGCTGCGGATATCACTGTGTTTAGGTCTACGCCGTTTTCATCCATATAGATTCCGTGCTGAATCTGTGGGCGGATTTTTTCAAGTTCCTGAATGGTATTGCAGGGTTGCTCCATAACAAAGGGAACGTCCGGGCATTCGCGGCTGACCCTCAGCGCATCGCGGGTTGGCCATCCGCGGTTTCCGTCCACCGCAATGCGCATTCCGGTGCCTTTTACGACTTCCCACACCTTTCGAATTGTCTCGATGTCAATTTCGACCGGACGACCTCCGACTTTAACCTGAAGGCGGGGAAATCCTTCGGCGAGCTTTTCTTTTGCAAGCAGAGCAATGTCATCCGGCGCTCCGACGCCAGTTGCATAATAGGATGGAATGCGGTCGTTCATCGCACCTCCCAATAGGTCTGCCACACTCACCCCGAGCGATTTCCCAATCAGGTCATGTGCTGCAATGTCGATCGCTGCCTTGGCGTAGTTGTGCCCATTCAGGATTGAATCCATCTTTCGCCCAAGTGCTACAGGCCAGAGGTCGGCACCTAACAGCCCCGCGGCCAGAACCTTTAGCGCGGCCCGCGCACCTTCTGCATGCGCTTCGGCGTAGGTCGAACCGATGGGGCAGGTCTCCCCCCAGCCTACTTTGCCATTATCAGCCACCAGTTTCACAAGAGTGGTATCAAGCGTATCAACCGCACCACTGGCCATTACGTAGGGACCGTTCTTGACGGGAAGTCCATGGGAATAGATGTGAATTTCTTTGATTTTCATCGCGCGCAACCTGGTTTTCGAGTGCCTTTCAAGGACGGCACAGGTTTCCTTATTTTGAGACTTCGCTTCTGTTCTTGATGCGGTTAATCATGGCGAAAAACGGTCCGGGCTGAAGGCCTGGATATCGATGTGCCGCGCACGACCTGCGATTTCCGCCGCGACGAGGCGTGCTGTTGTGGCGCCCAGCGTCAGGCCCAACTGGCCATGACCAGTGGCAAAAGTTACGTTTGCCAAGTGTGCGCTGCGACCAATGATGGGCCTTGTGTCCGGCGTAAAGGGGCGGCGGCCCATGCGACGCTCAGCCCTGCTTGCGTTCAGTCCCGGCAGCACCCGATGTGCGCGTTTGACCAGAACTTCAGCGCGTTTCCAGTTTGGTGTGGCATTGAGGCTTGCAAACTCGATGGTTCCAGCCACAGCCAGCGCGCCGTCATAGGGGGTAATGCCAAAGCCACCCTTGGGGTAGAATACGGTGTGGGTCAGATCCGCACCCGCGTCGCTGAGCGCGGTAGAGTACCCGATCAACCCTTCAAGATGCAGAGGCACGCCCATACCTTTGGCCAGTGCCCGCGAATGCGTCCCCGCTGCCAGAATGATCTCAGTGCCGCTCAGCTCTCGACCGTCGGCGAGACGTACGGCGCGAATTTCGCGCCCCTCGCGTTTGACCCCGACCGCAGTCCCATTTTCGACCGTGCCGCCTCGGGCGCGGAATGCTTGATGCAGTGCTTCGACCAATCGCTTGGGATCAGTGATATAGCTCCAATCCCTGAGCACGGCCGCATGTTTGAAATCGGGCGCGATGGCCGGTTCTATTTCATGCGCCTCTGGACCGGAAATCTCGTCGATGGTGCAGCCGAGGTCGCGTGCAAGACCAAAGGCAGCGCCCATAGTGGCCTTGTCTTGATCATCGTCAAACAGCTTGAGAACAGGGCGTTCCACCAAAAGCTCGGGCGCACCGATATCGACCAGCTGCGCCCTGAAATCCTCGGTGGCGGAAAACGTCAGCCGCGCGAGGTCGGCAGCGATAGCGCGCATCTTGCTGGGGCGAGCGTTGAGGGCGAACCGCGTCACCCAGGGTAGGATACTTGGCAAAGAGGCGGGACGCATGGCCAACGGTGCCTCGGGACTCAGCAGCCAGCCGGGCACCTTGGTCAACATGCCGGGTTGTGACAGCGGCACGATTTCACCTACCGCAATGCAGCCGCACGAAGCCCAACTGGCGCCTTCTCCTACCGGGCCGGGCTCGATCACGGTGACGCTATGCCCCTCGGCCTGCAACGCAAGCGCGCAGGATATTCCAACGATGCCCCCGCCGATCACCAACACATCAACCATCGCCTCTTGCCTTTCTTCAACCCTGAAAGCCGAGCTGTTCAAGTAAATCCGTGCTGGCGGCGACCCCGTCCCGTTCTGCGCGAGCACGGTCAGACAGCCGGTTGTCACCAGGCACAAAGGCGGTACCGTTGCCTTCGATTTCCGCGCATATGCGGGTGACGTACTCACCAAACTGGCCGTTGCCGAATTTTGTCGGATCAATGACGATCAGCGTGGCACCGCCTTTGATGTTAAGAGCGCCGTGGGACAAACGTTCGTCATTGTCGACGGATAGCGTGCCACCAGCGAGCGCTGCGCCAAGAACTTCGACCAGAAATGCGATGGATGCGCCCTTGTGTTCACCGAAGGGCAGCAAGCTACCGGTTTCCAGAATGGCGTTGGGATCAGTGGTCTCGTTCCCATCCGGGTCAATGCCGCCTGGCCGCGGCAAGTCGTGACCTTCTGCTGCGGCCATTTTCACGTCCATTAGTGCAACAACTGAGGCTGCCTGATCCCAGACCACTGGTGCGGCCCCATCCCGCGGACAGGCAAAGGCCATCGGGTTTGTACCGAACACAGGGCGCACGCCACCTTTGGGCACGACCATTGACAGCGAATTGATGACAGCGATTGCGACCAGCCCAGCTTCGGCCAATGGTTCTACGTCAAAGCGCAGACCTGACAGATGGTGACAATTGGCACAGGTAAAGGATGCGATACCGTTTTCGCGGGCCATGTCGATCAGTTGTTTGTGGGCCTGCCGGGCAGCAATTTGATAATAACCATTGTCGCCATCACCGCGCAGTACACCGGGGGCCAGGCGTTTTATTGTTGGGTTGGCGATGGGATTGGCATAGCCCGAGGTGAAACTCTGCTCGTAGACTGGCAACATGCGCAGGCCGTGGCTGCGCGGGCCATCGCGTTCCGACAATGTGACAATGTCGGCTAGAACTGCGCTGCCTTCCTTATTCATTCCCGCCTTCACAAGGACAGAGGTGGCAAGGTCTCGGACCTCGTCGAGTGAGAGCGTTTTCGTCGAGATATTAGTCATGGACCATCCCTGTCCTTGTATAGGGGTCGGTGGCGCAAGCGCCCCTTATTGGTGTCAAGCCGCGTCGGGGCGGTATTCCATCCGTTTTTTTTCGACAAACTCGTCGAGGGTTCCTCGGATGTCGTGGTCCATGGGTGGTTGGACGTAATTATCGAGCATCCGCTGCGCCTCTTCGGTGCCGACCATTTCGGCGGTTTTCGAGCCTTCTGCCTCCCACTGTTCAAAACTGTCGTTGTTTTGAAGCGGGTTCATGTGCATCGGGTTTTCGCGGGTGTGGTCGGTGCCCAGGAAGTGGCCGCCGGGGCCGATGTTTTCGATGTCGGCCAGCAGGGCGTCGAGGTTTTCCGCTTGCAGCCCCGAGAAGAAACGGTGGAAGTTTTCCAGCTGTCGGGTGTCCTGCACCCATTTCGAATAGCTTACCCCCAGCGCGCCTTCGAGGAATCCGGCCGAGTGCACGATATAATTGGCCCCGCCCAAAAGCACCGGCCACATGGTGTTGGCGGTGTCGAAAGCGGCCTGCATGTCTGGCGATTTTGACCCGGTCCACATGGTGCAGGTGCGCCAGGGCACCCCGTAGTGACGGGCCATCTGACCCACCAGCAGGTTCATGAGACCCGGTTCTGGCGAACCCATCATCGGTGCACCGGTCTTCATCGAGACGCCCATGATCGCCACGCCCAGCACCATTGGTGCGCCACGGCGGATGATCTGGCTATAGGCCATGCCAGCGAGCGATTCCGCGATCAACAACGCGACACCGCCTTGCGGGCTGGCAGGCGTGGACGCGCCAGCAAGAACAAAGGGCGACAAAAGGCAAGGCTGGTTGGCCTTGGCGTAAACGCGCAGGCTTTCCAGCATGGTTTCGTCCCAAACCAGCGGTGTGTTGCAGTTCAGCAGAGCTGCAAGCACCACATTGTTGTCGACAAACTCTTCGCCAAAAACGATGCGCACCATCTCGACCGTGTCCATCGCCGCCTGTTCCGACAGCACAGACCCCTTGATCGGCTTATCGGTCAGGGTCAGCGCCGCATGTACCAGATCCAGATGGCGCTCCGGGACCGGGACGTCCTGCGGTTCGACCGGCAGGATGCCCGGAACCATCATCGACTGACTCATCTGGCTCATCTTGAAGAAGTTATGGGCATCCTCGAGCATCGACGGACGGCGTTTACCGTCCAGATCATAGACGAAAGGGGCGCCATATGCGTTGGCAAAAACCGAGTTTCGGTTGCCCACGCGCAACGAGCGGTCGGGGTTGCGCGCTGCGTAACCCCATTCCGACGGCACGGTCGAAATCAGGTCCATAAGCATGTCGCGACCGATACGCACCCGTTCGCCCTGAACATCGGCGCCGTATTTCTTCCAGTCGGCCAGGGCGACCGGGTCGCGGAACTCGATGCCCGTCGTTTCCAGAATGGTCATGGCCGCGTTGTGGATTCTCTCGACCCCTTCGGGACCGAGAAGATCGATCGGGCCGACCTGACAGTTCAGGTGCGGCAGGTAGACAGGGGGCGGGTTGGTCCGGGCACTGACCCGTGCGGCGCGGCCGCCTCGTGCTTTTCTTTCAGCCATGTGACTTACCTCTGATCAGGCGCGCGCGCGGGCGCTGGAAGGATCGACAGCGCAGATGTCGATGACCTCTGCGTCACGCATTTCGTTGTGGACCTGCACCTGCATCCTGGTCCCCGGTGCGGTCATGCCTTGCGGCACCAGCGCCATGGCGATGTCGTGGTAGCAGTAGTACGAGAACCCGCCCGAAGTGACGCGCCCGATCAGCTTGCCGTCTGCATAGACGCCTTCATCGAACATCACCGAGGTGTCGCAGAAGGGCAGTTTCAGTGTGACCAACGTATGATGATCGCCCGCCTTTTTCTGCTCCAGCAGGGCCTCTTTGCCGATGAAGTCACGCTCGGTGAATTCGCCATTGATCTTTTCGCGGTAGGCCACGAAACGATCCAGATCGGCCTCAAGCGGGGTCATGTCCTTGCAGATCTCGCGATTGATCGCGCGATAGGATTTCTCAAGCCGCATGGATTCCAGCGCTTCCAAACCAAAGGGCTTCACACCCGCTTTCAGCAGCAGATCGACGAGGTGACGGTTGTAGCCGACCGGGTGGTGCAGTTCCCAACCCAACTCGCCGGTATAGGAGACGCGCAAAAGGTGCACATCCTTGGCGTAACCCACTTCGCCCATCTGCGCCGACAACCACGGGAAGGCCTCGTTCGACAGGTCGTTGTCGGTCAGGGGTTGCAGGATCTCACGCGATTTCGGCCCGGCCAGCCCGATCACGCCTAGTTGCTCCGAAATATCCTCGATCGCAACCGAGCCGTCCTTGGGTACCAGACGTTGCAGCTGATCCCAGTTGTAGGCGCGCCAGTTCGGGGTCGAGATCAGATAGAAATCATCCTCGGCATAGCGCACGATGGTGTATTCCGCGTCCATGCCGCCCTTCTCGTTCAGCATCAGTGACAGCGTCATGCGGCCCACCTTGGGCAGCTTGTTGGCCATGATGCGGTCGAGCCACGCAGCTGCCCCGGGGCCGCGCACGATGAACTTGGTCATGGGCGACATTTCGATGAACCCGGCCTCCTCACGGGTGCGTCGGACCTCTTCCTGCACCAGCTCCATGTGGTCGGTGCGTCGGAATGAATGCTCGGGGATCGCCTCTTCCGGTGATTTGGCGAACCAGCGTGGGAATTCATAGCCGTTGAAACTGGTCCAGACCGCGCCCTGTGCGGTCAGCAGGTCGTAACTGCCCATGGTCTTCATCGGGCGCGCCGAGGGACGGTCTTCGCCTGGTACGTGGGCGTGCATGTGCACTCCCCAGGCTTCGCGCACCTTGTCCATGGTCCAGCGCTTGGAGGCGTAGTCGGAGAAACGACGCGGGTCGAGTTCGGACATGTCCATGCCCGGATCGCCATTGACGATCCAGCGCGCAAGACGTTCCCCCACGGTGCCACCCCACAGGATGCCACCGGGCATGCCCTCGGCCAGCCACAGGTTGTCATGGCCCGGCGCGGGACCTGCCAGCGGCAGCTCGTCGGGGGTCATCTGGAACGGCCCGCGCGTGTTGGCCTTGATGCCCACTTCACCCAGCGCCGGGACGCGCTCAAGCGCACGTTCCCATTGGGTTTCCACTGCTTCGAAATCCTCGGGCAGCAGGTCGGCACCGAAATCGGGTGGCACCCGGTCTTCGGCAAAAAGCTTCAGGTCCTTTTCGAACTCGTACGGGCCGAACTGGATGCCGCCCACGTCCTCACGCAGGTAAGCGCCATAATCTTCGTCACGCAGGATCGGGAATTCTGGCAGGCCCTGCTTTTTGCGCTCCAAAAGAAGCGGCACGTGATCCGTGGTCCAGTATTGGTGGACGATCGGAATGCAGGGCAGGTCTAGGCCAACCCGGCGAGCGTTTTCACGGGCATAGTTGCCGGTGGCAAAGATCAGATGCTCGCAGGTGATCTCGCCTTGGTTGGTGGTCACCTTCCAATGACCGTTCTCCAGCTTTTCATAGGATTGGGCTTCGGTATTCTGATAGACCTGGGCGCCTGCATCGCGCGCCAGCTTGGCCATCGCCATGGTGATATCGGCCGGGTTCACATAGCCGTCTTCCGTGTGCAGGATCCCGCCGCGAATGCTCTCTGACTGGTTGAGAAGCGGATGAATCTCGGCAATCTCTTCCGGCGTCACCAGCTTGCACGGTACCCCGGCGGCTTCGGCGATAGAAATATAGGACTGAAACTCATCCCAGCGCTTTTCGGTGTTGGCGACCCGCAGCTGCCCGACCTTGCGCAAACCCACCGAGTTGCCGATCTTTTTCTCGACCTCTGTGTAGATGCGGATGGTTTCCATCGTCATCTTCGAGACATTGTGCGAACGCACGAAGGTCACCAAAAGACCCGCCGCGTGCCAGGTCGAACCAGAGGTCAAGGTGGTGCGTTCCAGCATCACCGCGTCCGAGCAACCATGTTCCGTAAGACCGTAGAGGATAGATGCTCCAACGCACCCTCCGCCAACAACCACAACTCTCGAATGTGACTTCATCGTGTTTTTCCTTCAGGAATGCCGGTGGGCGGCATCGTCGTTTAGTGTTTCCGTTTTTGCCGCGTTAAGGGCGACCGCCCTGTTTTTGAGTTCGGTCAACTTTTCCTCTGGGACGGATTGGGGCCGGATTGGAGTAACACTCATAACCAGCGGGCTCCTTTTCGCGCACCAGATCTCGAATCAGGCTATTCTGTATCAATTGGCTCATCACACAATTGCAAAAAAATTCAGCATGAATTATTTGAAGTAACCCAAACCTTCCTGTTTGTACTGAAAAGCGGTCAAACTGGAAAATGTCATGCGAGAATAAATTGTCCAACGGCCGCCGTTCTCACCCATATGACCTGCCTCCAATGACTGCATTGGTCAGCTTCGAAGCTGCAGCGCGTAATGTCAGTTTCAAGGCAGCCGCCAACGAGCTCAATGTCACGTCCGCTGCGATCAGCCATCAGATCAAGGCGCTAGAACAAGAGTTGCAATGCAGCCTGTTTCACCGTTTCCATCGCGGAGTCGAACTGTCGGAAAGTGGGGCATATTTGCTCGTAGCGCTGCAACGTGGCTTTGAGGGGATCAATGAAGCGATTGGACAACTGCGCGCTCAGCACGGGCGTAGTTCGGTCACCATACGATCTACAACCGCCGTCAGTTCACTCTGGCTGACTCCAAGGTTGGCGCAATTCTGGAAGCGCCACCCCCACATTTCTGTGGCGCAGGTGGTGAGCGACCTGAACACAAACGCGGCGGATTGCGACCTAAGCATTCATTATGGTCGAATGGATGAAGATTCGAGCAACTGTCGTGCCCTGTTTCATGATCGGATAATGGTTCTTGGCAGCCCACGATTTGCCCGTGAGCATAAGCCTGCCAGCGTCGAGGACCTGGCGCGCATTCCGCTCATCCATCTCGATGCAGCTGAATCCGGCTGGACGGATTGGCAAGCTTGGGCAAACGCATTGGGCCAATCCCTTCAACTGCGATCTGGGCACCGTGTGAACAACTACGTGATTGCGCTTCAAGCAGCGCGAGATGACATGGGTGCCGTGCTCGGCTGGGAAGGATTGACCTCGGAATTGGTTGCCTCAGGCAAGCTGGTTAAGCTGTTACCAGAAACCGTGTCGTCGCCTTTGGATTTTTACGTCAAGTTACACAATCAAGCGTCTGATCGAACGAGGGTTCTATTCAGGTGGTTGTCAGAGACCGCGGGTCGGGATTCAGGCAGTAATTCCAAGTAACACTTCACCACTTCGCACGGGTCGGCGTATCCATTGAATTTAGGTGGGGCGATATGCTTGAGCTTAGATAGGGTTGGTTGCCGTTTTTTGGCGTCGATTTGTATTTCGCATCCTTCAGATGCCTAAATCGTGTTCTTAACGCATTGATACCAAATACTTATTAATCAGCGCCGAGCGCAGATTGAAAAACAATTTCTGAGGGTTCATTCGAACGCACAGGTTTAGGGTGTTGTATTACTTTTTTAAGCCTAAAGACCGGAGAAAACATCGTTTGCGTGAGAATTCACGCATGGCCGATGCTGTCGTTGTCAATGACCCTTGGAGCGCCGACAAGTGAGCGGCGAAGTATGCCCCCCAAAAAGTAACCTCTGTGAGCTCCATCTCAAACAGCGGAAATGAGGTGCCGACTAGCCCAGAAGTTGTCCCGCCGCCGGTACCAGGTGAGGTGTGCGTTTCGCCGCGGGCCGCTGTTTTCTTTGCAAAAAAACGGACCTAAATGCACGTTATGGTAACAAAAACAGAGCCATCGGCAATGCGACAATCATTGACGGAACCGATGATCTCCTAGCGGACGGTATACCTGACATCGCTTTTCCAGACACCTCCATGCGCTCTCAAACAATCAAGGAGCGGATAACTGTGACTGGATCTTCGCGGGCGGTGAATACGTACCCCAAGAGCGCGTCAATTTCCTCTGCTGCACAACTAGTGCCCCGGGCACACCGTCGAACAAACCACTCTATCGTGGGAGCGCCAGAACCGGACTTTGAGAAAGAGCCTTGCTCAAACTGGGTAAAAGTACAGGGAGAAGAAAAGTGAAAACGACGAAAGTAAAAACAAGTGCGCCGATAGGTGATACACCAAAATTCGGAAGTCTGCCCGAAGCAGATAAAGAATTTGCAGTCAATGCTCTCAAGAAAGGTGCAAACCGGCGGCAAGTTATGGGCTGGTTGATATCGATGGGGGCAACAATTGCGACGGCCGGCACCATTGTAACCGGCGCCACCAATGCTATTGCCGCCACGCCCAAACTTGGTGGACGCGTCCAGTTTGCCAACAACGGCGGAAGTCCATCGGACACATTGGATCCCATTCTACAAAACGGGGCCCAAGACTACTCGCGCGCAAAAGCGATGTATAACGGCCTTTGCCGGTTGAATGATGATTTGACCGCCTCGCCTGAGCTTGCAGGCTTCATTCGAAGCCAATGCAGACGCGATGGAATGGGTATTCAAGCTCCGCAAGGATGTTGAGTTTCACGACGGATCCAAACTCACCGCAGACGAAGTTGTTGCCTCCATGTCTCGCCATTTGGGTGAGGAAAGCAAATACCTAGCCAATTCGCTGGTGAAGGATGTTGATGAATGGATCAAGGTCGATAACCATACAGTTAAAGCATAGCTGAATTCGCCAAACGCCGAACTGCCTATTATCCTAGGCACTTACCACATCAAGGTGCACAAGGCAGACGAAACCGAGTTCCAAACACCTGTCGGGACCGGGCCCTTCATTTCGAGAGAATTCAAACCAGGAATTCGTTCTGTTCAGACCCGCAATGACAATTATTGGGAAAATGGCGGGCCCTATTTTGAGGAGTTCGAAGTTTTCAGCATCGAAGACCCGGTTGCCCGTGTAAACGCACTTATTTCTGGCGACATTCAGGCAATGGCAGATCTCGATCCGAAATCCGTAGAACAGATAAAGGCCGCGGAAGATGTTGAACCGG
This sequence comes from Ruegeria sp. HKCCD7181, assembly GCF_057221055.1. Taxonomy (NCBI): domain Bacteria; kingdom Pseudomonadati; phylum Pseudomonadota; class Alphaproteobacteria; order Rhodobacterales; family Roseobacteraceae; genus Ruegeria; species Ruegeria sp. HKCCD7181. The sequence continues at coordinate 46,682 of NZ_JBWVBC010000011.1, forward strand.
TACTGCCATTTGTGGACGGCCCCGATTTTGCAAGAGTTTTGTTAGTGCCTGAGATTTTAGCTAGCCCTCATTTGTCCGACCTGTTTACGCGGTGCATATGCCCGCTGGCCTTGATGAAGTCCGCAGACCGGATCCCTATCAAGTTGACGGGCTGCTACGCCCTGGCAATACCACGGGGTGTTCCGATTGAGGCTGCATTGATCATCATCACTTCGATTGCTCTTGCAAAATCGGGGCCGTCCACAAATGGCAGTACCCCTCGCTACACTAAAACTGCAGAAGGCTTCTTGGGATCCAACATCATCACGCAATTCCACCATTGGCTCTGCTGATTACCATCAAAACCTAGCCACCTGCGCAGTGCAAATATACTCACAGTACATAACTTCTTTAACTAAGTTCACTTCGAGCCGGAAGCAGTGGAAAATCTGCGAAAGAAACAGGGTAGCTGCGTGCTTCCAGTTGCAGCCCCCTTTCGATAGGCTGCAGACCCATGCAATAGCCTGCCAATGTGGAGCTGAATGGTAGAACAAACCAGAATTACGATCTTAGTGCTGCCTGAGTTCAACCTCTTCACCACGCTCGGCTTTGTTGATCCTTTCCGGATCTGCAACCTGCGCTCCGAGCGGGAAGTTTTTGCGTGGGAGTTTGTCTCACTTGACGGCGGGCAAGTGAAGGCCTCCAGCGGGGTTCTAGTTGAGACCTGTGCGATTGACGGGTTGGACGTTCGGCCAGATATTATGATCCTTTCCGCGAGCCTTGTGCCGCACCATTTTCCTGCTGACAGGCTCCGTCCGCTGCTGACCCGGTGGCTGTCGCGTGGTACCCGTTTGGTCAGCATCAGTTCGGGCGGTTTCATCCTCGGCGCTCTCGGGCTTTTGGACGGCAAGCAGGCGACCGTTCATTACGACTTCTTGGCGCCCTTTGCTGAGATGTTCCCCAAAGTGCAGGTCACCGCCGCGGGCTTTACGGCCGACGGCAATATTATGACCAGCTCGGGCGGGCTGGCGACAATTGACCTTGCTCTCGACCTTCTGGCATCAATTTCGGGCCAACGCATCGCGGATGAAGTAGCCCGTACCGTACTTCACGGCGGGCTGCCGGGCAGCAACAAACAACAAGACCCGCTGGGCGAACAGCAATTGCAGCAGTCGCTTCCAACGGCGTTGCAGACGGTGGTTGCACTGATGCGAGACAACATCGAAACACCCCTGAGCATCGAAACGCTTTGCCAGCACGCGGGCCTGTCCCGTCGCCGGATAGAGGAATTGTTTTCCGAACGCGCAGGAATGACCCCAAAGGTCTACTACCTCACCCTGCGGCTGAACAAAGCGAAAGATCTTGTGGCAGAGACCACAATGTCCTTCGCGGAAATTTCCGCGGCCTGCGGCTATTCCAGTGCATCAAAGTTTTCCGCGGCTTATAGAAAGAAGTTCGGCCGCTCTCCAACCGGTGACCGCGCCAGTGCCCGGCGCAGCCACCTGTTGCACAGCGGCCGGTGGAACTGAAGCCGAAGCTTCAGCCGAAGACAGCAATAGCTTCGCCCAGAACCTCGAGGATCGGACGGGTGCCGAAATCAGGAAGATCGGGCGCGGAGACAAAGCGGCCCTCGCGGCGGGTTGGTCACGGATTCCTTCTTTATCCCCACTGGCATCAGTGTGCACCGCAGTTTTAGTGCAAAAATTTTGTCCGTTCGCGCTCGAAAACTCTGCTGTCGAAGGAGTATAGACAAGGCAATTGAGGCTGTATGAAAAGTGTTATTGCGCGGCTCTCAGGGTTCCATTTCTGCTGTGTAACATTCCCAGAGAATGAACGCATTTGAGCGTGTGTGGCGGTACGAGATTGCGGTGAGTTGGTATCGGCGAAGACGGAAGATTAAGTTGATCCGGTCATGCGCAGACAGAAACCTCTGGGCGTACCACCGCTTTGCACTGCGCGCCGCATGTTGGTCGGATTTCGGCAGGTCTGCAAAACTCGTGGGAACCGCGAGTTCTAGACCCTGAAGACAGACGGCAGAGCGACCGTCTTCCGAGGCGAGGCGAATGCGATAAAGCTCCTGCCCGCTGACATGATTGGCCAGGCGCAGCGGCTCGACCGCGCAAGAAAAGGCCATATGAGAAAAGCCCTTGAGGAGCAGAAATCAAAAATATTCGCACATGGCTTGCCTCTTTCGTCGCTCCTTGCGGGCGGCGGTTGGAGTCATTCCGATACCGCCGGCCGTAAGAGATCAGAGCATCATGCCCTATTCGGTGTCATGACTGGGCCTGCGGCGGCAGCAGAACCAACTGGCCGGTGTGGGATTTCGCCAGGAAATCCTCCTGCGCCCGAGCGATGTCCTTCAGCGCGTAGGTTTGGGCGACCAGCGGGCGGATTTCTCCGGCTTCGATATACTTCACCAGATTGGCAAAGACCTCGTCCTCTTGGAAGGTGCACCCGAAAAGGGTCAAGTCCTTGAGGTAGAGAGTACGGATGTCGATCTCGCAGATCGGCCCTGCGATAGCCCCGGCGGTGGCATAACGTCCGCCACGCCGCAGCACGTCCAGCAAACTTCCCCAGCCGGGACCGGCAACAAGGTCGATCACAACGTCGACGCTGCCTTCGCCCAGTTCAGCCACAAGATCGGCGTTGCGATCCAGCACCTTATCGGCGCCAAGCGCGCGGACTGCCTCTGCTTTGGCCGGAGAGCAGAGCGCAATAACTGTCGCGCCGCGCCGCTTGGCCAACTGCACCGCAGCCGACCCCACGCCACCCGACGCCCCAGTGATCAGAACTGTTTCAGCCTTCAATTGCGCCCGGTGGAGCATATTTTCAGCGGTAGAATAGGCGCAGGGGATCGCCGCCAATTCCGCATCCTCCCAGTCGCACGCAACGGTATGTGTCTCGCGGGCGGGTGCAACTGTGAACTGTGCGAAACCGCCGTCGCATTCACTACCAATCGTCCAGCACTCGTAGGGGCGGTAGTCCACATAAGTCCGCAGCATGTTGCGCACGATCACCCGCTCGCCGATCCGGGTCGGATCCACGCCTTCGCCTACCGTGGCCACATAGCCGCAGACATCGGCCCCCTGGATGCGCGGGAAGGTCAGCGGCGTGCCAGACCAGCTGGCATCATTATCGTTCAATGTGTCATAGCCGCCCGCACCGCCCGAGTCGGTGTCACTGGTCACGGCCTTGGAATACCAACCGATGCGGGTGTTGATATCGGTGTTGTTCACACCGGCGGCAGTGACCTGAATCAGGACTTCTCCCGGTCCGGGGCGGGGTACAGGTACATCCGTGCGGTACTCAAGTTTTTCCAGACCGCCGTGCCCGGTCAGCTGGACCGCATGCATCGTTTCAGGGATCATTTCTTTTCCTTCTTAGAATGAGGCCACAGGGGCGCCAAAGAGACTGTCGTCCCGCACAACGCCTAGCCGGGCGCCGGATGTACCGTCTTCGGCAATCAGCTTCACAAGGGTCGTATCCAAAGACCAGACCGTGCCGCTCGCCATCGTGTAAGGGCCGTCCCGGACCGGCAGGTCATGGGCGTAGATATGACTCTCTTTGATTTTCATACGGCTGTCTCTTCAAGCCGTCGGCATGCGGCGTTCAATCATCTCTGCAAACCAGGAACAGCCATAGGGAATGGCCTCATCATTGAAGTTGTATTCCGGATGGTGCAGCGCCGCCCCGTCGCCGATACCCATGAACAGGAAGGCACCGGGGCGTTCCTCCAGCATGTAAGAGAAATCCTCGGATCCCATAAGCAACGGCAACTCAGTGTATTGACCACTGACGATTTCCGCCATCTGCGCGGCGTGGCCGACTTCTTCGGCGGTATTGATGGATGCCGGATAGCCCAACGGCATATCCAGCGTCACGGTGCCGCCGAACATGGCGGCAGTGCCTTCGGCCAGTTCCCTAATGCGTTGGCGGGCCACAGCGCGGGTCTCGCGTGACATGGTACGCAGGGTACCTTTGACGGTGATCTTCTGCGGGATCACGTTCGTCGCCTTCGACGAGCTTTCGATCGAGGTGATTGACAGCACTATCGGGTCTACCGGATCGATGTTGCGCGCCGGAATGGTCTGGAGCGCCAGCACCATGTGGCAGGCGATCATCATGGTGTCGACCGACTTGTGCGGCTCTGAGGCGTGGCCCCCCTTGCCCTCCAGATAGATCTCAAACGAATCCCCCGCGGCCGTAACCGGCCCTGTTCGCGAACGGAACTCCCCCAAGGGGAAGCCCGGCATATTGTGGATCGCGTAGACCTCCTGGATGTTCCAACGGTCCATCATGCCATCCTGCACCATCTTCTCGCCGCCGCCGCCGCCTTCTTCGGCGGGTTGAAAGATCATTACTGCGGTGCCGTCGAAGTTGCGGGTTTCGGCCAGATATTTCGCAGCTCCCAGCAACATCGCCGTGTGGCCGTCATGACCGCAAGCGTGCATCTTGCCTTCGTGGATAGAGGCATAGTCCACTCCGGTCTCCTCTGGAATCGGCAGTGCATCCATGTCGGCGCGCAGGCCAATGACCATGTCAGAGCTGTTCGAATTGCCCTTTATAACAGCAACAACGCCGGTTTCGCCAATGCCTTCGACCACTTCGTCGCAGCCGAATTCGCGCAGCTTTTTGGCGACGATGCCTGCGGTGCGGTAGACCTCGAAGCCCAGTTCCGGGTGCTTGTGGAAGTCCTGCCGCCAGGCAGTGATTTCATCGTGCAATTCGGCAAATCTGTTTTTCACAGGCATTATCAGGAACTCCAAAAAACCGGCACGCCCAAAGTGTGGTGCCGTTTCTTCAACCGCGGCGGATCAGACCGCTTTCAATCCATAATGTACCCTTTTGCCGAACCAGATTTCCCGCTGCCCCAATTGCGCTGACAAGTTTCCTTTTTAGGAAAAAATTCACCTCAGCCCAGCGGAAACAGGAACCATCTGAAAACGTCGGCAGTGCGGTGTTTCACCTTCGTCACAAGAGCGCAGATCAATGAAACGCGCCGCAAGAAATGCTCCGGATTCTTAATTCGAGCACCCATTTTGGGGTAAATTTTCGCGCAAAAAGGGTAGATAGAACAGCTTATCCCCGCCCCTATTAAGAGGGACCCGGCATGCGGGAGGCTCTTAATCATAGGGCTTCCGGTGCCACACAGCAGACCATAGGGAGCAAGCAGAATGACTATTAAACCTGGGAAAGACATCTCCAGCAGTATCCGCTTTGGGGACATGGGCGAGGCGGACCGGGAGTTTGCCGGTCGGTCCTTGAAACAAGGCGCATCGCGGCGTCAGGTAATGGGCTGGCTGATGGCGATGGGCGCAACGGCCGCCAGCGCTGGTTCTATTGTTGCCAGTGCCACTGAAGCCGTGGCCGCAACGCCCAAGCGCGGCGGCAAGATTCGTGCGGCCTTTGCCCAGCACGGCCCGGCTGACACGCTGGACCCGATCCTGCAGAACGGATCGATCGACTATATCCGGGGGCGCCTGCACTTTAACAGCCTGACCCGCATGCAGGACGACCTGACTGCCGGACCGGAGCTGGCGCATAGCTTCGAAGCCAACCAGGGAGCCACCGAATGGACCTTCCAGTTGCGCGACGACGTGGAGTTCCACGATGGCTCCAAACTGACCGCTGACGATGTGATCTATTCGATGAATCGCCACATGGGCGACGAAAGTAAATCTCTTGCCGCAATCTTGGTAAAACCGGTCTCTGAATGGGTGAAGGTTGACCAACACACGGTCAAAGCCGTGCTGAGCGAACCGCAGGCGGAGTTGCCGATCATTCTGGCAACCTACCACTTCAAGATCATCAAAGACGGCACCACCGATTTCTCGACCGCAAACGGCACCGGTCCTTTCAAGTTGAAGGAATTTGTCCCCGGCGTGCGCTCGGTTGCGGTGCGCAACGACAATTACTGGGGGTCCGAAGGCCCCTATCTGGACGAGATCGAAACGTTCGGCATCACCGATCCCGTTGCCCGCGTCAATGCGCTGATCAATGGCGACGTCCAGATCATGACCAATCTGGACACCAAGTCCGTGCCCCAGATTGAGGCCGCCGCCGGTGTCGAGCCTTATGTTGTAAGCTCGGGCCAGTATATCGGCATTGCTGCGCGCTACGACAACAGCCCGGCCGGCGGCACTAAGGAGCATTACAATTTCCTCAAGGGTCTGAAGCACCTGCAGCGCCGCGACCGAATCCTACAGGTTGCGAGCGGCGGGCTTGGCGATATCGGCAACGATCAGCCCATTGGTCCCGCCTACGGCGCGTCCTGGTGCAAAGAGATCAACGACCCGGTCATGCACCCCTATGATCTCGATAAAGCCAAGCACTACTTCAAGAAAGCAGGGATAACCGGTGCTGAGTTGAATGTCGCGGAAGTCAGCGCAGGCCTCACGGATATGGCTGTCATCCTTCAGCGCGAAGCGGCCAAGGCCGGGTTTGACCTGCAGCTGAAACGTGTGCCAGTCGATGGCTTCTGGGGTGCTGTCTGGAATAAAGAGCCGCTGTTCGTGACGAACTGGAACGCACGCCCGACCGCCAACATCATGATGTCGCTGGGCAATATCTCGGACGCGAAGTGGAATGAATCCGCCTGGAAGAACGAGACGTTCGATAAGCTCCTGATAGAATCGCGGGGCGTCACCGATCCTGCCAAACGCTATGAGATGAACTGCGAACTGCAGCGTCTGTGTGCGGATGGCTCCGGCTCGGTCATTCCGGCGCATATTCCTTACAAGGATGCCGTTGCCTCAAACGTTCGCGGCCTGACCAAGGTGCCGCTCGGCCCGGTTGGCGGCAACGAATGGCCCGAGTTCGCCTGGCTGGACAGCTGAACCTGTTGAAAATCCGATCGGTCGCAGGAGAGTCCTGCGACCGTCTTTATCCGCGCCGCCAGCGGCATGGATGATCTATTTTAGGTCAGGGAAATGTTTGGACTGATATTGAAACGAATAGGCATTGCCGCCCTTCTTGTCTGGGTTGTGTCGGTGCTGATCTTCATCGCAACCCAGATTCTGCCGGGCGACGCTGCCGAAATCCGGCTAGGCCAACAGGCCACTGCGGAAAACCTGGCGGCGCTGCGAGCAGAACTGGGGTTGGATCGGCCTCTGGCCCTACAATATCTTGGCTGGCTGGGTAACCTTCTGACCGGAGATCTAGGCATTTCCCAAGCCGGCGGGGCGACCGTTTCCAGCCTTATCGCCAACCGGATCGGCAATACGGCCTTCATGGCACTGGTGGTTTCAATGATCGCCATTCCGCTGTCCGTATCCTTAGGCCTGATCGCGGCAATGAACCCCGGCGGGCGGATTGACCGTCTGGTGACGCTCACCACCCTCGGGCTGATCTCGGTGCCTGACTTTCTGATCGCCACGATCCTGATCTTCGTGCTGGCGATTCAACTGGGGCTGACGCCTGCGGTGAGCTATCTCAGCGGCACCGAAGGGTTTTGGCAATCTCTCTACGTTCTGTCACTGCCGATCTTGACGCTGGTGATCGTAGTTTCTGCCCAGATGGTCCGGATGACCCGCGCGGGTGTGCTGAACGTCATGGGCTCTCCTTACATCGAGATGGCGATCCTCAAGGGTATTCCGCGCAGACGTATCGTATTGCGCCACGCGCTGCTGAATGCCGTCGGGCCAATCGTGAACGTAATTGCCCTAAATCTGGCCTATCTGGTGTCCGGCGTGGTGATCGTCGAAACGATCTTTGCCTATCCGGGTCTGGCGAAACTGATGGTTGATGGGGTGCTGTCGCGCGATCTGCCTCTGGTTCAGGCCTGCGCGATGATCTTCTGCGTCTCGTACATCGTCCTCATCCTGATCGCCGATATGGCTTCCATCTTATCCAACCCGCGTTTGAGGCATCCGAAATGACCCAACCGACACGTACAGACGATGCAGCGCAATTCGGTGATCTACCCGATGCACCGCCCAAAAAACGCATCCGCCTTTCTCATTCCAGTAAGGTCTGCGCAGGTATCCTGCTGGGCTTTGTCTTCCTGATGATCTTTGGCCCGATGATTGCTCCTTACGATCAGGCCTATTTCATTGAAGAGACCCTGACTGGCGAGTTCATTCTGGACCCGGGCTATCGCCCACCCAATGAACAAGCCTGGCTGGGAACCGATTATCTTGGCCGCGATACGCTGTCCCGGCTGATCTTCGGCGCAAGAACAACTATTGGTATTTCCCTGGCCGCCACAGTGCTGGCCTACCTGATCGGAATTACCCTGGGAATTGGCGCCGCTGTGGCCGGCGGCTGGACCGACTCCATCCTCAGCCGTGCCGATGATGCGGTGCTGGCCTTCCCCAGTATCATGCTGGCGCTTGTCATGATTGCTGCAATCGGATCATCGATCCCGCTGCTGATCGTTCTGGGCGGGGTGGTCTATGCCGCCGCCGTGTTCCGCATCGCCCGCGCGCTGGCGCTGGACATCATGGTGCAGGACTTTGTCGAGGCTGCCCGCGCCCGCGGCGAAGGGTTGTGGTGGATCATCACTCGCGAGGTGCTGCCCAACGCAATCATGCCACTGGCCACCGACTTTGGCCTGCGGTTGGTCTTTGTAATCCTTTTCGTCACCAGCCTCAGCTTCCTTGGGCTGGGTGTGCGTCCGCCCCTTGCCGAATGGGGCACAATGATGCGCGAGAACATGACTGGCCTCGGCAATGGGTTCTGGAACGGTGGCATCGCCTGTCTAGCGCCGGCTGCCGCCATCGCGATCCTGACCATTTCGATCAACCTGATCGTGGATGACATTTCCGCCCAAAGCGGCGGTGCATTGGCGGAGAAGATGACATGAACGAACTGCTGTTTCAGGTCATAGACCTTAAAATCGAAGCACGGCCGTTCGGGGTGCCGCCAGTTCCGATTGTTAAAGGTGTCTCCTTTGATGTGCCCGCAGGTCAGGTCGTGGCGCTGATCGGCGAGTCCGGGTCGGGCAAGACTACCATTTCGCTGTCCTCGCTTGGTTACACCAAACCGGGGCTGCATTTTGCCGGCGGCAAAGCGCTGCTGCGCGGTACCGACATGTTAACGGTCGAGAGCGAAGAGCGCCGCCTGATGCGCGGGAAGCACGTGGCTTATCTGGCACAATCCGCGGCGGCTACATTCAATCCCTCGCTGAAAATCGGCGAGCAGGTCACCGAAAGCGTGATGCTGCACGGCACCATGACCCAGGAAGAGGCCGACGCCCGCGCACTGGAGCTTTACCGCGCGCTGGAACTTCCTAACCCGGAGGGCATTGGCGAGCGCTACCCGCATCAGGTCTCTGGCGGGCAGTTGCAAAGGCTGATGGCTGCCATGGCACTCGTGGAAAAGCCTGACCTCCTGGTTTTGGACGAGCCGACGACCGCGCTGGACGTCACCACGCAGATCGAGGTTTTGAAGGCCTTCAAAAAAGTGATCCACGAGGAAGGTTCGGCGGCGATCTACGTGACCCACGACTTGGCCGTTGTGGCACAGATCGCTGACCATATCGTCGTGCTGTATGGCGGCGAAGTGATGGAACAGGGGCCGGTTGAACAGATCATCAACAACCCGCGCCACCCCTATACGAAAAAGCTGATGGCCGCTGCGCATCCAATGCCGGAGTCAAAGGACAGCGCAAATGACTCAGGCGGAGGAGACGAGGATTCTCTCGATGTGAAAGCCGTCACTGCGGGATATGGCGCGATCACCGACCACCAGCCGCAGTTCCCGGTTCTCAAGGACATCAATGTCACTGTCGGACGTGGCAAGGCGGTCGGAGTAATCGGAGAATCCGGCTGCGGCAAGTCCACCTTGGCGCGGGTAATCGCCGGGCTGCTGCCTGCAGCGGATGGTACGGTTTCGCTCTCGGGCAGGCAGCTGCCCGCTGACCTGAAAAACCGCAGCCGAGAAGAACTGCGCCGGGTACAGTTCGTCTTCCAGATGGCCGATACCGCGCTGAACCCGCATCAGACCATCGGCGAAATCATCGGCCGCCCGCTGAAATTTTATGCCGGCCTGAATGCCCGTCAGCGCAAGCAGCGGGTGGGAGAGATACTTGAAATGGTGGAGTTGCCGCCCAGTTTCGCCAACCGCCTTCCAGGAGAGTTGTCGGGCGGGCAGAAACAGCGGATCAACCTGGCCCGCGCCCTGGCGGCGGATCCGGAGGTCATTCTCTGCGACGAGGTGACCTCGGCGCTGGATACGATAGTGGGCGCATCGGTGATCAAGCTGCTGTCGGGCTTGCGCGAAAAAACCGGAGTGTCCTTCGTCTTCATCAGTCACGATCTCAGCACCGTGGCGTCCTTTGCGGAAGAAATCGTGGTTTTGTACGCCGGACGGGTGGTAGAAAAGGGGCCGGTCGCCCAGGTTCTGGCACCGCCCTTCCACCCCTATACCAAGCTTTTGATCGGCTCGGTCCCCGAAATGCGCACCGGTTGGTTGGAAGACACCATGGCGTCGCGTGAAAGCCAGGCGGGCATTTCCGGGGGAGTTGACCTCAACGCGGCGGGCTGCCCGTTCTTTGCGCGCTGCCCGTTGGCGATCCCAGGCACCTGTGACAGCACCGTGCCGCCGGAACGGGCAACAGGCCCCGGACATGCAATTGCCTGCCACCTCCAGGCGGAGGACTTGAACGGCCTCGCCTCCAACCTACAAGAAAGCACCGAGATCGCATGAAAATTACCCGTATCAGCATCTACCAGATCGATGTCCCGATCGAGCCCTTCAAGATCTCCCATGGGCGGGTCATGGAGAACTTCGATGAGACCATCGTCCGGGTCGAGACAGACTCCGGGATCGAAGGCTGGGGCGACAGTGTACCCTGGGGGTCAAATTTCATTCCGGCCTTTGCTGCTGGCGCGCGTGCAGGCCTAATGGAGCTAGCCCCCGGGCTTATAGGCAAAGACCCCCGCATGACCGGAGCCATCAACGAGCTGATGGACGCGGAAATGACCGGGCAGCCCTATGTCAAAACCGCGCTGGATGTGGCGTGCTGGGACATTCTGGGGCATGCCTTGAACACGCCGCTGTACATGCTTCTGGGCGGCAAGCTTACGCCCAAACTGGGATGTTACGGGTCGGCTCCGCCCACGGTTGGCCCCGAACTGGCCGAAGCGATAGAACGGCTGCGAGATGAAGGCCACAAGCGGTTCTCGTCAAAGTCCAGCGGCGACCCGGAAGCAGATATCGAATACCTGCGCACCATTGGTGAATTGATGCGCCCCGGTGAGTCCCTGAAATATGACGCCAATGCCGGCTGGCGCGTGGATGAAGCGTTGCGGATCGCCCGCATGGCGGGGCAGGTGGATGTCCTGTTCGAACAACCTTGTGCCACCTACGAAGAATGCCGCGACGTGCGCCGCAGCAGTGGCGTACCGCTGATCCTGGATGAAAGTGCCTCCGACCTGAATGTTGTGCTGCGCGCCAAGGCAGACGGGGTGCTGGACGGGCTGAACCTGAAGCTGGCCAAAGTCGGCGGTGTTTCCAAGATGCGGGTGATCCGTGATGTCTGCTCGGCGCTTAAGGTGCCGATGGACCTGCAGGATTCCTCCTGGAGCGAGTTGGCCTGCGCTGTGGTTGCCCACATGGGTCAGGCGACCCCGTCGCGCAGCTTGATGACAGCCCTGATGCCGATGGGAATAAAGAAGGAAACCGTGACCAACCCCCCGCGCCGCGAGGGCCGTTTTGTCTCCGCGCCTGATCTTCCCGGCATCGGCACCCGTCCGATCCTTGAGGTTCTGGGCGAACCGATTGCGGTATTCAGCTGAGGTTTCGGCTGCAGCTCCACCGGCCGCTGTGAAACAGGTGACTGCGCCGGGCGCTGGCGCGGTCGCCTGTTCCCCCAACTAAGACATGATTAGGGCCGGCGGCGACACTCATGGTAGACGGGTTCTGAAGGTACAGACGCCCTCATTTAGGCTGTTTGCAAACCCACAGCAGCACATTGGGGCCTGCAGGGGCGACTACACCTTTAGAACCTTTTGCTAACCTCCTGATGGCCTCCATCTCCAAGACTTACCAGAGGAGAGATCAGGGGATGTCCTTTCCATCAGAACCCCCGATAACTTCTCCCTCACCGCTTGATGCACGACCACATCAGCAGCGGGAGTGAACAGCGCGATTACTTACGATTGACTATACCGTCCAGACGGTATAGTAAAGAATCAACTTGGCAGAGGAGGCGCCAAGTTTCAGCAAGGGAGGAATTCAGATGAGACCAGAGGCGAAGCACATTCTGTGGGGGGTCACCGGAGCTGTCGCCCTGACCACCGGCGGCACCGCTGTATCGGCGGCCGAAGTATCGATTTTTTGCAGCTCTGCGGGCACAGAGCTTGAGCTCTGTGAAACTGCGTCCAAGGCATGGGCTGAAGAAACCGGCAACACGGTCAAGATCAACAAGATGCCGGCCAGCTGGGGCGAAGCGCTACCGCTTTACCAGCAACTTTTGGCGGGAAAGTCCGGTGACATTGACCTGATGACGCTAGACAATATCTGGGTTGGCGCGCTTGCGCCGCATCTTCTGAACCTTCGCGAACACGTCCCAGCAGAAGAGCTGGACCAACACTTTGACTCCGCGCTTGCGGACGCGACGATCAACGGCGAATTGCTGGCTATGCCCTGGTACATCGACGCAGGGATGATGTTCTATCGCAAGGATCTGCTGGAAAAGCACGGCAAGCCGGTGCCGACAACCTGGCAGGAACTGACCGAGACCGCTGAGTTCATACAGAATGCTGAGCGCGAAGACGGAAACCCGGATATGTGGGGATACGTCTGGCAGGGTCGTGCCTATGAAGGTTTGACCTGCGATGCGCTCGAACTGGTTGCATCCTTTGGCGGCGGTAACTTCGTTTCGCCGGATGGCGACATTACTGTCAACAACCCTAAAGCCATCGAGGCGCTAGACCTCGCGGCTTCATGGGTCGGCACGATCAGCCCTGAAGGCGTTCTGAACTATGATGAGGAAGCGTCGCGCGGCGTGTTCGAAACCGGGAATGCCGTGTTCCACAGGAATTGGAGCTATGTCTGGGGCACATCGCAGGAAGACGGCGCGCTGCTGCAGGATAAAGTCGGCGTAATGGCCCTGCCGGTAGGAGCGGAAGGGGAAAAATCCAGCGGTTGTTACGGCGCAGGTATGCTGGGCGTTTCGAAATACTCGAAAGACCCAGAAGCCGCGACGAGCCTGGCAGTTTTCCTGACCAACGCGCGCGAGCAGAAGCGACGCGCAATGGAAGCCTATAGCCCAACGATCGAGGCGCTTTATCAGGACGAGGAAATTCTCGAAACCAATCCTTTCCTGAAGGATGCGGAACAGGCCTATGCTGAAAGTGCTTCGCGGCCCTCGCAGGTGACTGGTGCATCTTATAACCGTTCTTCACAGCGAATCTTTAACGCTGTCCACAATATTCTGAGCGGTAAAGTGACGGCTGCTGAAGGTGTTGAGCAGGCCGAAAGCGATCTGGAGCGCATCAAGTCGCGCGGCTGGAGATAGAATCTCCCAGAGGGTGCTCTGGCCGCCGTCGTGATGGCCGGAGCACCCTAAAAAACTCTATTTTAATCAGGTGGAAATAGCGATGAATTTTGCGATTGCTCCTTGCTGTTGGGGTGTCTACTGGCCTGAAGGCAATACTCTGACCTGGGAAGAGTATCTGTCGAAAATCCACGAGGCGGGATACCGGCAAACTGAACTGGGCCCTTTGGGTTTCGGACCAACCAGTGCAGATGAACTGAAGTCTTCTGTCCAGGCAAAGGGTATCGAAATCGTTGCCGCAGCGCATGTACACACACTTGCCGACATTGAAACAATGGAGAAGCTGCGCCAGCAGACGACTGAATTGTGCGAACTGCTTTCTGCCTGCGGTGCGTCGCAATTCATTCTGATGGACGAATCCGAGTTTTATCCTAAGGACGCAATGGGCGTTGTCACTGCGGAGCAATGGAAAAACGTTGTTACTCAGGTCAATGAAGCCGCTCAGATTGCCCGCGATCACCAGCTTGAGTTTTCGTTCCATCCACATGTCGGAACTTGTGTCGAAACGGAACTTCAGATCGAAAAGCTGCTGAATGACACCGATCCGGATCTGGTGAAACTGTGTCTGGATACGGGGCATCACGCCTACTGGAACGCTGACCCGATTGCATTCTTCGACAAACATCGCAACCGTATTTCTGCCGTTCACCTGAAGAACGTCGATCCGGATGTACTGGATCGCGTTCACGCGGAAAACATACACTGCGACACTGCGTTTGAAATCGGCGTAATGACCGATCTGGATAAAGGAAGTGTCGACATCAGGGCAGTCGTTGACGCGCTGAAAAAGACGGATTTCCAAGGTCTTGTTGTTGTCGAGCAGGACCTGTCGGACGAAAACCCCCGCAGCCCGGAAGTGATCGCCAGATCAAACCTGGCGTTTCTGACCACTCCGCAATCCGCGGAGGCAAAGCTGTGACTGCCGCTGTATTCACACATGACACTCCCGGGATGGCCGGTGAAGCGATTGCAGATCGTATCCTCTTGCTTTTGGAAGCCAAGGGGCACGGCAAGCCGTTTCTGCTTGGGTGCCCGGGCGGGCGCAGTCCTAAACCCGTTTACAATGCGTTGGCCGACAAGGCAGCCCAACAGGGTCTGGATCTGTCAAACCTGATCATTGTCATGATGGATGAATACGTTCTCGGCCATGATGATGATCAGAAGCTACCGGACCGAAACGCGCATTTTTCCTGCCGTGGTTTCGGTGAGCGGGACATTCTGGGGCTCATAAATGCCAGCCTTCCGGAATCGTGTCAGATACCAGCACGGAACCTTTGGCTGCCTGATCTTTCCGACCCTTTGGGTTATGACCAGAAGATCGCTGATGCGGGCGGGGTGGATTACTTCATCCTCGCATCTGGCGCTGGCGACGGGCACATTGCATTTAATCCTCCCGGTGCGGAGCGTGCCAGCCGGACGCGCGTAGTACGGCTTGCCCGCCAAACTCAGATCGACAATCTCAGCACGTTTCCGGAATTTTGCAGCGTCGACGACGTGCCCGAACACGGATTGACTGTCGGTATCGGAACGATTGCAGACCAATCCCATGAAGTCGGATTGATCCTCTGGGGTGCTGACAAAACGGACGCCTTTCAAAGGATCACCCGAGCGAAAGCCTATGAACCGAGCTGGCCCGCCACAATAGCCAGCGTTTGTAAACGCGCGGCGATCCATGCTGATCGCGCTGCCGCCGGGAAGGTGCAAAATGGCGCTTGATTATGGCAAAGAGCGAAACGGCGTCAGCATCGGCATCGATATCGGTGGCACTAAGATGTTGGGGTGCCTTTTCGACGGAGACATGCAGGCACCGGTCAAGTCGATCACCTGGCCAACAGCCCGGCGCGAAGGGGGACAGGCGGTTCTGGATCAGGCGTCTGAACTTGCCCGAACACTTTGCTCTGAGACAGATCAGAAAGTTCAATGTCTTGGGGTAGCTGTACCGGAACTTGTCGACAACAATGGCCAGCCCGCTTCTGACTGGAATTTCGATTGGCGGGGTCTGGAACCTGAGACCGCATTCGATCTAGGCCTGCCTGTTCGTATTGTCAGCGATGTCCGCGCCGCGGCCTTCGCTGAAAGCCGCCTGTCCAGGCTGGCAGATGCCGATCCGTTTTTGTACGTCACCTTGTCCACGGGCATTGCCCATACTCTGGTGATCGACGGAAAGCCTTATGCTGGAGCCAACGGTTACGCCCTCCATTTTGCCGGCAGTGATCTGCTGACCCAATGCGACACGTGCAAAACCCTGTCGCCATTTAATCTGGAACTTTTTGCCGGAGGCCGGGCGCTAGGGGAACGGTATGCTGAGTTGAAAGGCAACCCGGATCTCTCGGCCCGGGACCTGTTCGAAGCCAGCCAAAATGACGATGGTGCCCGAAAATTAGTCGATGAGGTCATAGATTCCCTCTCATCCTATCTCGGTCAGCTGATCAATACTCTTGATCCTGCCGCGATGGTGATTGGTGGGGGAATGGGCACTCGGCCAGATGTTTTTGACCGTCTGTCTCGGCGGACGAGAGATTTTATCTGGGCGGAAGGCGCGCGCAACCTGCCCATCGCCGCCAGCAATCTTAACGGCAACGCTGCTGCAATTGGCGCTGTCTTTCTAGCCGAACTTCAAGAAAAGGATGTTAGCAAATGACTTCTTTGACGCTCAGGCAGATCCGGAAGAAATTCGGTGGAGTCGACGTAATCAAAGGCGTTGATCTGGATGTCCGCCCCGGTGAGTTCATCGTATTCGTCGGACCATCGGGTTCCGGCAAGTCAACCTTGTTGCGGATGATCGCTGGCCTAGAAGAAATCAATGGCGGCGACCTTGCGATTGGCGAAGATCGTGTAAATGACGTGCCACCGTCGAAGCGGGGCATCGCAATGGTGTTTCAATCCTACGCGCTTTACCCCCATTTCAATATCGAGAGAAACCTCGGATTTGCGCTTGAAACCGCCGGAATGGAGAAAAGTGAGATTCAAGATCGGGTGCACCGCGCAGCCAAAATTTTGCAGATCGAACATCTTTTGAAACGTAAACCCAGCCAGCTTTCGGGTGGGCAGCAACAGCGCGTCGCAATCGGGCGCGCAGTGGTTCGCAGTCAGAAATTGTTTCTGTTCGATGAGCCGCTGTCCAATCTGGATGCGGACCTTCGGATGGAGATGCGTGTTGAAATCGCAAAACTGCACGAACGGCTTGATGCAACCACAATCTATGTGACCCACGATCAGATGGAGGCGATGACACTCGCCGACCGTATCGTTGTGCTCAAGGACGGTCAGGTCGCTCAGGTCGGATCACCGATGGAACTCTATTCGTTTCCGGCCAACAAGTTTGTCGCCGGCTTTATCGGATCACCCAGAATGAACTTTCTGACGGCCGAAATGGAAGGTACACAGATCACGGTCGCCGGTGAGAGCCGCGAGTTCCCGATCTTGCACCAAGGCACGGTCAATTTCGGAATCCGCCCGGAGTCCGTTGTGTTTGGGCCAGCGGACATCAACTTTGGTGCCAAAGTGGTTCTTGTTGAGCCTTTGGGCGGAGAAGCACTGGTCCACCTCCAACTTCATGACGGTCAGAAGCTTGTGGCGCGCCACACCGGTATGCCGGCTTTTGCCGAAGATGAAACGATCACCGTCGGAGCCAATTTTGCCAATTCTTATGTCTTTGGTGCTGACGATACAGCGATCTGGCCGAAGCGGGAGCTGGGCTGATGGCCGCGACCGAGCAAATTCCCGCAGAACCCACATTGGCGGATGACGCCCCCAGCGTGCTGGCCCGCAAGAAAACCCGGACGGCCTGGCTTTTCCTGCTGCCCAGCCTGGTTGTGCTGTCGGCCGTCGCCCTCTGGCCCCTTGTCCGGACCATCTATTTCTCTTTTACGGATGCCATTCTCACCCTCCCGGGAGACTACTCGCTGGTCGGTCTCGACAACTACTACGCCCTTGCAACGGACGCCCTTTGGTGGAAATCGGTCGGCAATACACTGATTTTCACCAGTGTCTCCGTCACGATTGAAACCGCTTTGGGGCTGGCGATTGCGTTGCTGTTGTCGTCGCACCTGCGCGGACGTGGCCTGATGCGGGCGATCATTCTTATCCCCTGGTCTATCCCTGTCGTCGTCAGTGCCCGGATGTGGCAATGGATGCTGCACGACCAGTTTGGCGTTATCAACAACATCCTGATCAATCTTGGTTTGATCGAGCGCGGGATCGCATGGACTGCCAAGGCCAGCCTTGCCATGCCTGTTATCATTGCCGTTGACGTGTGGATCACGACGCCCTTCATGGTTTTGCTGATCCTGGCTGCGCTGACAATGCTGCCCCGCAACCTTTACGAAGTGGCCGCCGTCGATGGTGTGCCCGCGTGGAAGCAATTCACCTCGATCACTTTGCCGCTGGTCGGGCCGGGCATTGCGGTGGCAGCACTCTTCCGGATGCTCGATGCACTTCGGATGTTCGATCTGGCCTATGTGCTTTCAGCCAACAGTGACGACACCAAAACGGTATCGATCTACGCGCGCGAAACTTTGGTGAACTTTCAGGAAATGGGCTACGGCTCGGCCGCCTCGACTGCGGTGTTTTTCCTGCTGGCGTTCATCACGGTCGTTTATCTGACCATCTTCCGCGTCAACCGTAAAACCATGGGGGCCTGAGATGGTAAGAGGAAAAGGTACAAAGCGCGCCCGCATAATCGCGATTTACGTCCTGTTCGGCGTCGTAGCACTCTACACCCTGTTTCCATTCTACTGGATGATCGCATCCGCGCTGAAATCCAGCCAGGCCTTGTTCGACTCCAGCTTTCTGCCGGATTTCGACCTGACCAATTTCAAGATCATGCTGGAAGACAAGGTCTTTGTCGGATCGATCCTGAACTCGTTCATTGTGGCCACGTCGGTCGTCTTCATCTCGCTGGGACTGGCCATTGGAGCGGCCTATGCTTTGGCCCGCGTTAATTTTCGCGGCCGCAGCTCGATCATGATGACAGTCCTTGCAGTATCTATGTTCCCTCAGGTCGCGTTGCTGTCCGGCCTGTTTGAACTGATCACCTGGCTGGGGCTGTACAACCATATCGGCTCATTGATCGTGGCCTATATGATCTTCACGCTGCCGTTCAACATCTGGGTATTGACGGCGTTCATGCGCAACCTTCCGAAAGAGGTTGAAGAGGCAGCGATCATGGACGGCTGTTCACCGCTGCGAATCCTTACTCACATTTTCCTGCCGATGATGGTCCCGGCCATGATCTCTACCGGCCTGCTGGCGTTCATCGCCGCATGGAACGAGTTTATGTTCGCGTTGACCTTCATCCTTACGGACGAAAACCGGACTGTTCCGGTGGCTATCGCCCTTATCTCTGGCGACAGTCGCTTTGAGACACCGTTTGGCGCGATCATGGCGGCGTCGACGATCGTTACCGTCCCGCTGGTTATACTCGCCCTCATCTTCCAGAAGCGCATCATGGCTGGCCTTACAGCAGGTGCGGTAAAAGGCTGACCCTCGATCTCATCGGAGAATAATATGACAAATCCCATTCGCGTCGGCATCCTCGGACTTGGTGAAGTAAGTCAGTTGATGCACCTGCCGATCCTGGCGGATAACGCCCACAATTTCACCATCGCGGGTGTCTTCGACGTATCACAAAGCGCAATCGACAACGCCTGCGCGCGCTACCCCACCGCCAGAGCATTCGAGAGCGCAGAAGCGCTGATAGCCGACCAGGATATCGACGCTGTCTTCATTCTGACGCCGGACAACACGCATGGCCGCCTACTGGAATTATCGCTGAAAGCCGACAAGCACATCTTTCTGGAGAAACCTGCGTGCCTGACCGTAGGCGAAATCGACGCGGCAGCGCCGTTGGCAGAGCAGAGCAACAAAACACTCTTCGTCGCTTATATGCGCCGCTACTCACGGCCGTTTATCAAGGCCAGGGACATGATGCCGGATCCTTCTGAAATCCGCACGGTACGGGTTCGCGATCTGATTGCTGAAGGGCCGTTCTTCATCGGGCAATCGCGTCGGATTCACTATTCCAGCGACGTTGATCCCGAGATCATCGCACAGGGGAGGGCCGAAACGGATGCCCTGCTACGCACAGTTGTCGGAGAGGACGCACCGGACGGTTTGAAACGCGCGTATCAGGTGCTGACGGGACTGTCGTCGCATTCGCTGTCGGCAATGCGCGAATTGATTGGTCTGCCAAAACGTGTGATCTCCGCCAACTGGCGGCAGGGCGGTGAATCGATCGTTGTGGTGTTTGATTACGGCCCTTTCCTGGCAGTTTACGAGGCCATGATCGACAATATTGCCCGCTTTGAAGCGCGGATCGACGTGCTGTCTGACCGCCAACACCTCGAGGTCAGCTATGACACGCCATATATCCGAAACCTGCCGACCCAACTGAAAGTGGTCACGTCTGATGACGACGAAACCAGAACCACGCTGCACGGTCCGGACTTCCTTGACCCTTTTCAGGTCGAGCTCGACGTGTTCCACGGCCATGTGACCGAGGGCACGACGCCCAAGACATCTCTGTCAGATTCGCGCGAAGATCTTGTTCTGCTGGCGCAGATTGCCGAAGCAATGAATCGCAGCTAGGAAAGTTGCCTTCAATTCAGGGAGACCGAAGTGGGACGCAAACCGAACGCCAGAACCCTTATTCTGAAAACCGCCGAAGACATCGTTGCGAAGAACGGTGTCAGCAGCCTGACCTTCGACAAAGTCGCAGAGGTGTCCGGTCTCAGCAAAGGCGGCATTCTCTATCACTTTGCCAGCAAGAATGAGCTGATCAAGGCGATGGTCGAGCAGTTCGTGTCCAGGTTCGAAAACGGTATCGACGAGCTGAAAGAAGCCGACGACACGGATAAGGGCCGGTTTTCAAGGGCCTATCTGCGCGCGACCTTTGGCGGGGCGGCTACCACCGGAGCAGATTTCGATCGGCTCGGCGCTCCGATTACGACTGCCCTGTCATCCTTCCCGGACTATCTCGAGATTGTGCGGCAACAGAATATTCGGTGCCAGCACGGTGTTGAAAATGACGGGCTGGACCCGGTTCTGGCAACCATCATCCGGCTGGCCGCCGAAGGCATGTGGCTGGCCGAAGCTTTCGACGTAATGAAACTGAACCCGCAAATGAAACGCGATGTGATCGAAAGACTCATCGCCATGACGACTGGTGATTAAATCGCCTGAAATGGAGTAAATATGGGATACAAAGCCTCACCGCGGCCAACCTTTGATCAGCCGAGCAAGATCGCCTACGAAGATGTCACCCGACACCTTTGGGGCGAACCGGACGCTGGTCAGGTCGATGACTGGATCTATGCTTCAACCGACAAAATTCACCAGTTGCTCTTTGGGCTGGCACCCGGCGGGAAATTTACCCACAGCGAGAGCTTTCGCACGATTTTTGGTGCCGACGAGTTGATGTACGTCATCAGTGGGACGTTTGGCCTTGCTAACCCGCAAACCGGTGAGTTTCACGTCGCCAAACCTGGCGACACGCTGTTCTTCCGTGCCGGCACCTGGCACCACGGCTTCAATCTCGGGAACGATCAGGTTCGTATCCTGGAGTATTTTTCGCCGCCCCCGTCGCAGGGAACGTCGGGCCCCTATGCACGAACAAAACCGTTTCTGGAGCCTGCAGACAGCCGTTACTGTCAGGACAAATGGCTGGGGAACTGGCCGATGGGTCTTGAGGAACAAAAAGCGGAGCGCACCATAATCCCGGTTTCGCCAGCAGATGCCATCTGGACGCTGGATGCGGAAAGCCACGGAGCCTTCACGCGCATATTCTGCTCGACCGAGCATCTGACCTCGGGCGAGATGACAGTATTGCCGGGTCACAAAACAGTAATGGAGACACATAAGGGTGACGAATGTCTGTACGTGACGGAGGGCATCCTGAATGTTTATGCGCCCGGTGCAGATGGGCAAGTGTGGTTCGAACTGAAGCCCGGTGACGGCTTTTTTGTTCCTGAAGGGTTCGAACATCAATACCACAACACCAGCGCCACCCCGACAAAGTTTGTGTTTGGCGTTGCGCCCGAACTTTAACTGGTGAATTGGAACCCGGACCGAAGTACGATTTTCGGTACGGGTTCCATCAAAATTTTT
Organism: Ruegeria sp. HKCCD7181; assembly: GCF_057221055.1. NCBI lineage: Bacteria > Pseudomonadati > Pseudomonadota > Alphaproteobacteria > Rhodobacterales > Roseobacteraceae > Ruegeria > Ruegeria sp. HKCCD7181. The sequence goes on from NZ_JBWVBC010000011.1 coordinate 68,268, forward strand.
GGGCCGATGCGTATTTTGTTGGGTTCAGGTAAGCGTTCTTATGAAAAAAGGGGCGTGTCGAAAATTATTGGAACGACCAGAGTGAGCGTCTTTATTGGGTCAATTATCCTACGTTCTCAGCAAACTGCGGCGTCAATACTCAAATCAGTGGCAAGGCGTCGTACCCTTCCCAATCTCCCCCGCGCAGAAGACTAGCCATCCTGATCCATTGAATCCATAGGGATCCGCTGCAAGTTTTGGGCCATTGACGCCCGCATCGCCAGCGGATGATTGAATTTCGATATCGTCAAGTCGAAAGTCAGCCCATGATCTCTTTCAAAGTTGCACAATATCCCAGGGAAGTGATCCTGTTCGCGATGATTTTCTATGTCCGATACGGCGTGCCAAAACGGGATCTGGAAGAGATCATCCGCGAGCGAGGCGTTTCTATTGATCACACCACGCTGAACCGATGGGTCACACGGTATTCCGGCGCGATTGCAGAGACAGAGTGACGCCGCAATCGTCTATGTGACCGCTCCTGGAGAATGGATGAGACTTACATCCGCGTGAAAGGAGCGTGGGTGTATCTCTACCGCGCATTCGATAAGTAAGGCCGGACACCTGATTTCATGCTTTCCCAAAGCCGAAACAAGCCAGCCGCCACGAAGTTTTTCGCTCGGATGTTGGAGACCAATGGTTTGCCGACGTAGATTGTGATCGACAAGAGCGGCGCCAATACCGCGGGCCTCAAGGCCATCAACAAAATGCTGAAGAGCTTCGGCTGCCCGATACCAATGAAGATGGTGAGGCGGAAATACTTGAACAACATCGTTGAACAGGACGACTGTTTCACCAAGAGGCGCACACGGCCAATGCTGGGGTTCAAGACCTTCGCTTCAGCGGCGGCAACGCTCGACGGAATCGAAGTGGTACAGATGGTCCGCAAAGGCCAATTCTCGCCCGGAATCTGTTCTTTCAAACAATTCGCCGAACTGGCTGCCTAAGCACGATCCAATCACTGAAACGACGCGTTGCGTTCAAAACTTCGTAACAGATCCCCAGAAAACTCAGCGCCGGGAGATAACACTCCGGCGCTGATGAGGCATCAGAAAAAGTCGACCCCGTTGGTGTTCATCGGCAATTGGGTGACGCGCGGTCCGTGTTGCGCGATGGCGTTTGCCAGTGCTGGGGCAGAAGGCGGTGTGCCGGGTTCACCGACACCGGTCGGAGGTTCTGCTGAGGCAACTATATGAACATCAATCGCTGCGATGTCACCGATGCGCAGGGGTTCATAGTCGGGGAAATTCGATTGATCCACCACACCTCCCGTCAGAGTAATCTCATCGCGCATCACGTGACCGATACCATAGCCGATACCTCCCTCCATCTGAGCCTTGATGACATCTGGGTTCACCGCTAGACCGCAGTCCACAGCGCAAGTGACCTTATCAATCCTGACGCCATCCTCAGCCGTGCCCGAAATTTCGACGACTTCTGCGGCGTAGCTGCCAAAGCTCTTGTGTACGGCGATCCCCTGACTGCGGCCGTCGGGTGCGTTGCCCCAGTTGCCTTTTTCGGCGGCGAGGTTAAGGACACCGGCAAGCCGATCCTGATCCTTGCCGCCGTTCTGCAGAAGTGCCATGCGGAACTCGACCGGATCGCGGCCTGCTGCCCGTGCGGCCTCATCAATCATGCTTTCCATCACATAAGCCGTGTGAGTATGCCCGACCGACCGCCACCAAAGAACTGTCGTGGCCTTTGCCACATCGGACAATCCGATAAACTGACCGGGGATTTGATAGGGATTTTCAGTAACACCCTCGACTGAGCTGTGATCGACTCCGTCATGCACCAACATCGGTTCAAAGGCGGTTCCTTTGATGATTGACTGCGCGGCGATCCGGTGATCCCAACCAATGATATTACCTTCCCCGTCCAGCCCTGCGCGGACGCGATGCGCCACGGCGGGGCGGTAGTATCCGCCGGTGATGTCATCCTCGCGCGACCAAACCAGTTTCACCGGACGCGAGCGATCAGTCATGGCAAAGGCCAGCGCGGCTTCGACCTGATAATCCGCAGTGGGCGTTGCCCGCCGCCCGAAGGAGCCGCCCGCGAACATCGTGTTGATGCGGATTTTTTCCATCGGCAACTGGAAGATTTCCGCCATCGCCATGTGCGGGCCGGTGGGCATCTGTGCCCCGTCATGCAGGGTGACGCCACCGTCCTGATCCGCTTCGATCGTGCAGGTCAACGGCTCCATCGGGGCATGCGCCAGCAAAGGGAAATAGAAAGTCTGCTCGACCACCTTCGCCGCCGAGTCGATCAATGCGGCGGTCGCGTTCTGATCCGCACCGGTCACGTTAAACTGCGGATCGGCATTCACAGCAGCAATCAGTTCGTCGCGAATCTGATCGGAGCTCCGGTTTTCAGCGGCCGAGAAATCCCAGTCCACCGAGATGGCTTCACGCGCCTGAAGCGCGGACCACGTGTCTTCGGCATAGACCGCCACACCGGCTTTGTTGGGCAGAACAGCGGCGCGAATGTACCCCTTCACACCCTTGGCCTCTGTGTCATCGAAACCTACAGCGACGCTGCCCATGCGCGGGCTGCGGGCGATGACCACAACCATCTGGTTCGGCAGGTGCAGATCCATCGCGTATTTTGCGGTGCCATTTGTTTTGGGCAGTGAATCCTTGCGGCGAACCGAGGCGTTGCCGATCAGACGAAAATCGCTTGCGTCCTTGAGACGTGGTTTTGCTGGAACCTCCAGTTGGGCAGCCGCCCCTACGAAATCGGCCAGCGGCGCAGAGCGCCCGGCCCCCTTGATAACACTGTCTTCGATCACCAACACGTCCGGGGCGACACCCCAGTCCTGCGCTGCGGCGGCAATAAGCATTTCGCGCGCAACAGCACCGGCCTGCCGGTATTGCAGGAAAGAGTTGGCCATGGCGGTCGACCCGCCGGTTCCCTGAAATGGCCCGAAGGCCAGGTTGTTATAAATGGAAGGGTCGGAGGGGGCGAATTCGTACTGGATGTCCTCCATCGAAACACCCAGTTCTTCTGCAATCAGCGTGGTCAGGCCCGTGGCGGGCCCCTGCCCTTTTTCGAAATGCTTGACGATAACCGTTACGGTGCCATCAGCGTCGATTTTGACGAAGGGATTGAGGTGCGCGGGCGCGGACCCGGCGGCGAGCGATCCGTTCGGGCGGGTGCCAACATAGAGAACTGCGGCGGTTGCAGCAGCGCCTTTCAGAAAACCGCGGCGGGATGGGTTGAGTATCATTTCAGGCCTCCATGATTTCGGATGCGCGCTGAATAGCGGCGCGGATACGCTGATAGGTGGCGCAGCGGCAGGCATTGCCGTTCATGTAATCGTCGATTTCTTCGACGGTCGGTCTGGGGTTCTCGCTGAGCAAGCCAACGGCAGACATGATCTGCCCTGACTGGCAGTACCCGCATTGCACCACGTCCAGCTCGACCCAGGCCGCCTGAACTGCTGCCGACACGTTGGAATTCAATCCTTCGATCGTGGTGACCTCGGAGCCTTCCAAATCTTCGATATAGGTCTGGCAGGAGCGCACGGGCTCTCCGTCCAAATGCACGGTGCAGGCCCCGCAGGATGCCACGCCGCAGCCGAATTTGGTACCGGTCAGTTTCAGTTCATCCCGGATCACCCACAAAAGCGGGGTTCCGGCCTCGGCTTCGACAGAATGTGTCTGGCCGTTGAGTTTCAGAGATATTGCCACGGCTGTGGGCCTCCCTTTTGGCTGATTGTTTTGGCTCAGGATTGTTCGTGTTTTGCGAAAGCATCCGCGAAATCGGGATGCCAGCGCGACAATGCGGGACGGTTTTGAAGGATGTCGCCCAAGGCCCATTCAATCCGCAATCTGTCGCGTTCGGGCGTTACGTCATTGTCAGGGCACAGAATGTAGAAATCTCCCGCAGACATGCGGTCGATCAGATGATCGACCGTCTGGTCTGAAGTCCAGGCGGAGGCCGGCTTTTCGGGAATATGACGGGCGACCATGCCGGTATAAGTGAAACCCGGTACAAAAAGATGCGCTGAGATCGGGGCTTTGGATTCGCGAAGGTCGTGGGCCAGCATCTCGGACAGGACCTTAACCCCGGCTTTTGATACGTTGTAGGCCGGGTTGCCGGGTGGCGTGGTGATCCCCTGTTTTGATCCGGTGTTGATGACGACGCCGGGTCGGTTTGCGGCCATCATCCGGGGTAGAAAAGCCTGCACGCCGTTGATCACACCAAAAAGATTGACCTCGATCGTTGCCCGCCAGGCTTCGGGGTTGGTCCAACTGCCGCTGAGGCGGCCGATACCCGCGTTGTTCATCAGAACCGCGACCTCACCGGCCGCGAAGGCGACGTCTGCCAGCGCCCCAACGGCAGCCGCGTCACTGACATCGGTGGGAACGGACAGAACCGTTGCTCCCTCAGATGCCAGTTCGGTAATTCGGGCGGCTGCGTTGTCGAGCGCCTCGCCTGGCAGATCGGCCAGAACCACGCCCAGCCCGGCCTTGGCAAAACGTTCCGCCGCCGCCAGACCGACTCCACTTGCGCTACCGGTTACGACGGCTAATCCACCGTGTTCGAGTGTTTGTGTGTACATTTGGCGTCCTCCCTGTCAGGGGCTAAAGCCCCATGTTTTGCTTTAATGAAGTGATGAAAGTGTCATCGTCCTGCGCCTTACGCGCGTCCAAAAGCGCTTCGGCATCTGCACCAGCGCGATAACGCAGTTGCTTGCTGCCATCCGTCACTGCGTTCCAGATCACATCGGCCACTAGGTCGGGCTCGGACGGCGAAGCGGCGTAGGTTCCCATGGCCGCCTGCATCCCTGCGACAGTAGGCAGATATTCAGCCATGGTCTCATCCACCACGAATTCGAACGACCGTCCGCCGAAATCCGTGTTGATCATGCCGGGCTCGACGATTTTGACCTTCACACCAAAAGGCTCAAGTTCGAAATGCAGCGCTTCGGAGAGGCCTTCCACGGCGAATTTTGTACCGTGATAAAGAGTGCCTAGCGGGAAGGTCATCTGGCCGCCGATAGAAGAGATATTGGCGATGGTGCCTGACTTACGGGCGCGAAAATGAGGCAGCACCTCTTTAGTCACTGCCAGCAACCCGATCACGTTGGTGTCGAACTGCCGTTCGATCTGTGCCATCGAAAACGCCTCCAACGGGCCATAGGCCCCGTAGCCTGCGTTATTCAGAAGTACGTCAATGCCGCCAAATCTCGCGATCCCTTCGGCAACGGCTGCGGTAATCGTATCTGGTTTGGTCACATCCAACGCAGCGACAATCACATTTTCGGCGGCTTCGAATTCCTGACCGTCCTCCGAGTTGCGCATCGTGGCGATAACGTTCCAGCCTTTTGACAGAAAAAACCGGGCCGTAGCCTTGCCGATACCAGTAGACGCGCCGGTGATGAGTATGGTCTGAGGCATGGGGAACTCCTGCTTCGTTTGTGTCTATTTAACTAGCAACAGGGCCGCATCCCGCCTTGCCTTATCCTCCGAATGATCTGCCTAATCCTCCAAATGCGCGGGTTTTTGAGTTCATGATCCGCACTGTCCCACCTATATTTGTTTGACAATGGGAGGCCCGCCGATGATACCGCAAGATCTGGTAACCGATGTTTTCAACCACGTGAAAGCGCAAGGCGCCTTGGGAACTGGGTGCGAGACGGGAGTTGACGGTCTATATGCCTTTGGCAATCTGGGGACGACCGCCTGCTCGGCAGCCTTTTACGAACCCATCATGTGTCTGGTGCTTCAGGGTGCGAAAGAGGCGCATATGGGCGGGCGCGTTATCCGCTATTGCGCGGGCCAGACCCTGATCGTCAGCCATGCGGTTCCGGTGGACGCAGCGGTTATCCAGTCCAGCCCCGAGGCCCCATATACTTCGCTTGCCCTAAGGCTGGATCTGGCATTGGCACGCAGCCTGTGTGACGAGATCGGTGAAATGGAAGAAACGGAACGCAATCTGCATTCTCTGGATGTTGCAGCCAGTGACGCGGCTTTGGTCGACGCGGTGGCTCGGCTTTTCCGGCTGTCGCGCGATCCGGTCGAGGCACATGCGCTGGCTCCGCTGGTGATGAGGGAAATCCATTTCCGCCTGCTGCGTGCTCGACACGGCGGCATGTTACGCCAGCTGCTTCAACACGAAAGCCCGGCCAGCCGGATTTCCAAGGCCATTGCCCTCATCCGCAGTGATTTTCGCAGGCCCATCCCGGTCGCCGATCTGGCGGCCGAATCCGGGATGAGCCCGTCGGCCTTTCATGGGCATTTCAAGTCGGTGACCTCGACTACGCCGCTGCAATACCAGAAAGAACTGCGCCTGCTGGAGGCTCGGCGGCTTTTGATTACCGGCGGCCAGTCCGTTGCGTCAACGGCGTTCGAAGTCGGATATGAGAGCCCGACCCAGTTCAGCCGGGAATACTCCCGCAAATTCGGCCTCTCTCCCAGTGACGAAAAATTAGCCTCTCCTCTCATTGCCGTTTCGTGAATGTGAAAAACAGCAAGACCCCTATTTCGCATTTTTAATAATGGCAGGTGGGGATGGTCTTGGCCTGTCTGGATGTACTTGCCTACCAGCTTCATTGTTTGCGATCCAAAACCTGAACGGATACGAGTTTTTTGAAAGCGAGTACATCGTACATACGCGGCGAAACTCCACTTTCCGCCTACGAAAGCAATCCGATATGCCGCAATCTTTTTGGAACGGCCTGTTCTATCATTTCACCCGGCACACCTATCCCGCCAATTGTCGAAATAGTCGAAAGCCGAACTTTGTCGCTTCACGGAGTTGCCTCGACGGCTCATGGTGGCGACTTCGATACCATCCAGGGTAGCCGACGCAGAAGCGAGGGTTTGAACCCACACATGTGTCGCATGCGCCGACCAGTAAAATTGTGATCCTATTCCACTATGTTGTTTACGTAATTGGACCTGATCGTCTGCACTTTTGGTCGGACAACCGGAACGGTTCAGGATTTTGTTTATCTCATGAAAACCTGCCGTATTGGCCCTGCTTCTGTTGATAACGATCTTGTCTGGGATTCCGTTTGTTGACAGTGCTTTGGCAAAGAACTTGGTTGCAACCGGACTACTTCTTCGCTCCGACGGCACGAAATCAAGGGCGCTTGCCGCTTTGTCGACCACTCGATAGTGGTACATCCACTTGTCTGTCACGAACAGTAGACGGGTATCGTCCATACGCCGGGATTTCAGTGTTGGGCGCGTTCTAGATTGCGTCCGTGCAGCGACTGTCGGCGGGTACTTCACAACCCATTCAATCAAAGTTGAGCGGTCACCTCGCACACCGCGTTCGGCCATGATCTCTTCCAAATCACGATAGGACGCCGTGTACCGGAGAAAAAAATACGGCATACAGGATCGCGTCATTGGGAAGTGCGCGCCCTTGAAGGAGAACAAACTAAAGCTTGCTCATTGTGTTTGTGGCGGCAAACGGCACCGATAGAGGCATTCTAGTCAATCAAAGTCCAGAGTTTGCGACACCTTCAATCTCATTGGGCGGGAGAGTTAACGTGACACCACTCTTGTGCTGAATTTCTCGACAAGTTTAGCCCAACTTTTCGCGAGCAGAGTTGAATCCGCGGTTGGCAATCCGCGCAAGACGTCCAGTGCTGCGGGGTACGCCACGCTAAGGTTACTCCTTGCCTTTCCCACAATTGCCTCGGTCGAAAACGGCTTATCTGCGGCGCCAGGTGCGCTAAGGCATTCCCCGGTCAGGCTGCTCCCGTCTGAAAGTGTCACGCAGACGCGGGCAGGTCGATCATTGGGAGGCTGCATTTCCGGTACAAACGATTTCAGAACGACGCGGGCACGCAGAGCGGCCAAGTCGGGATTCAAAAGTGTGTCAGCATGAAACGCTGGCGCGCCAGCGTTTCCAAAGACCGCTGTCGCGGCAACAATATGTTGCATCGAGAATTTTGCTGCCAGCGTCGTTTTTGGCGCCGCATTGTCGAGCTTGAGCCCATGTGCATGAGTTTCAATTTCGATGCGCTGCACGTCCGTCGCCGACAGAGGTCCCGTCGGCTGCAGCGCCGAAAGAATAGCCTCGACCGCAGAGTGTCCGTATTGGCAACACGCGTGCATCTTGTGATATCCGTGGGCCATGGCCCAATCTACCCCGAGCGCATTGTCGAGGGCAGGTGGCGTCGAGGTCGCCCCCAAGATATTGCTGAGCACGAGGTCAAGGCTGTTGGATGTGCCGGAAATGCCGACGCTCGACCAATCGACGGCGCGCAAACCCATTTGGGCGCAAAGACCGGGCCACACGTTTCGGACCAATGCTCCTTCAACGGCATGATTGAAAGGCCCCGGTAAGACCATGGTCGACGCTGTCTGGATGGCCAGTGCCGCGTCCGACCCAGAGAGCCTTCTCAACTTGGCGATTGAGGCGGCGGCACCTATCGTTGCTAAGCCACCGTGGGGATGAAGCCGCAAATGCGGAAAGGAATAGCACATAGCGATCCGGGCGACTGTTTCGTAGCCAACGACCAGTGCCAACAGCATTTCCTGCAACGTCCGGCCCGTCTCTTCTCCCTCCGCCAATATGGCTGGCAGGCAGTAGAGAGCAGCATGGCAGACAACAGGGCGGAACCCGCCGTCCAGTTCACACCAATCCGCCGCGGCGCCATTGCCGAGCGCTGCACTATATCGATCTAGCCGGTCGCCCGATCCGTCGAAAACACTGGACATTCCGGTGCCGGCACTTCCCGCCAACTGTTGGCGCAAGGCGATTAGCTCTGGCTCATTTCGCGCGGCGACCATTGCGGCAAAGTCATCCAGGAAGATCAGCCCTGCGCGACGCTGGATCTCTGTAGGCACTTTTGTCCAGGTAAGCGCCGAAGTGAATTCGGTTAATCTTTCGAGCGCATCAGCGGTTTGCTCCGGTAGAACGTTCATGGCAGTGCTCCGCCTCAGGCTGCCATTGATGGCAGAAAGGTCACGATTTCGGGGAATAGGATCAACAGGATCAGGATCAACACTTCCATGAAGATGAACGGCGTCACCCCTCGAAACACGTCGCCCAATTGCAGTGGCACGGGTGAGGCTGATCGTACGACGTAGACATTGAGACCAACCGGTGGCGTAATCAGTGAGATCTCCGCCATCTTCACCGCGATGACCCCCAGCCAAATGGGGTCGTAGCCGACCTCGGTCATTACCGGGAACATGACTGGCAAGGTCATGATCATGATCGCAATCGGCTCAATAAACATGCCGAGGACGAGGAAGAGCAGCGCAAAAGCCAGAAGGTAGGCAAATGGGGGAAGCTCGTAGGCCAGTACGATCTCTGAAATAGAGGTCACCAGGCCGGTGTAGGTAAGAAAGCGCGCAAAGAGCATACCGCCGATGATCACCGTGAAGATGGTCGAAGAGGTGACTACGGCGTCGCGAAAGGTTTCCGCCAGCACTGGCCCTTGGCTCCGGCGTTTCAGGAAAACGATCAGGAAGGCCCCGAATGCACCGACAGCGCCGGCATAGGTCGGCACAAAGTAGCCACCGTAGATGCCGCCGATGACCAGCGTGAAGAGAGCGACGATGCCCCAAACGTTCTTGAGCGATCCCAGCTTTTCGGACATCGGAATCGGGGTGGTCGGCATAGGCGCGATTTCGGGTTTGCGCTTTACCATTACGTATATGCCAGCGAGGAAGACCAGAGCTGTCAGAACGCCAGGTACGAGTCCTGCGACCAGCAGCCGGCCGACCGATTGTTCGGTGATCAGCGCGTAGATGACCATCAAAACGCTTGGCGGGATCATTGCAGCCAGCGTGCCAGAAGCGGCGATGGCCCCTGCGCTGAGTTTCTTGTCATAACCCAAGGCGGTCATTTCCGGCATCGCCATGCGAGTGAAAACAGCCGCGTTCACGATGGTTGAGCCGGAGGCCGCGCCAAAAGCAGCCGAGCCGATGGTCGTGGTCATGGCCAGGCCACCGGGCAAGCGCGAGATCCAGTTGTAGGCAGCGCGGTAGAGTTCAGTTGTCAGCCCGGCTTGGGTCGCGAGCGACCCCATCAGAATGAACAGAGGGATTACCGCCAACGTGAAGGAGTTGGTTGTGCTGAATGGAACGGTCGCCAACTGCGCGAGCGACGCGTCAGGCCCGGCGGTCAGATACATCCCCAGAAGACCTCCCAGGCCCAACGACACACCGATATGCGCGCCGAACAGCAGGAGAAAAGCGACGAGGCCGATAACAAGGAGAGCGGCTGAGGCTGGATCAAGCAAAGTTTGCTTCCTTTTAACTATAGGAGCAGGGAAGAACTCGTCGGTTCAGCCGAGCTCGAATTCCTTCTCGACACCAAATCTGACGATATTCCGGATCAGATCGAGGACGAGTTGCAGGATCATAATCGCGGTGCCGCCGACGAGGGCAAAGCGGGCGGGCCAAAGCGGCATCCGCACAAGGCCGGATGTTTTTTCCGAGATGGCATAGCTGAACATGGCTTCGTCGTAACTTTGCCAGAGCAGCAGACTAAAAAAGAGAATTCCGGCCAGTGAGGCCACCACGTCCATGACAGACCGCAGCCGAGGTCCGGCTTTCAGGTACGCCAGTTCAACTCGTAGGTGCCGGTGGCGAATCTGGCCAAGGGCCAGACCGCCAAAGACGATCAACACCATCGTGCTTTCTGTGACCTCAAGGGCGCCGGGCAACGGATGGTTGAACAAAGTGCCAACAACATCCCCAACCCCGAAAAACATGGAGATTAGAAGCCCTAATGCGCCGAGGAGAACTGCGAAGAACGCAAGTTTCTCCAAGGCATTTTGTACTTTGTCTAGCATCGGACTCCTCCATTGATGGACGAGGGCGTTTGGGCAGCCCCCGTTACAATCTATGCTCGTCGACTATTCTGCGGCGGTCTGCGCGCGCCAAGCCTCTGCAGCGGCTGCGGCTGCTTCACCGTGACCTCGGCCTTCCAGTTCTTGGACCCATGCCTCAAGAATGTCGGGTGCGGCGGCGTGCCACGACTTGATCTGTTCGTTGGTGTACGTGTGAATTGTCACGCCTTCGTCGACCAGCCGTTCAGCGGCTGCAGCTTCGCTCGCGTCGACCCATTCCACGTAGCGTTGCTGCGCTTTGCTCGCTTCCTCCAAGAAGATTTCTTGGATGTCCTGAGGCAGACGCTGCCATGCGCGTTCGCCGATGACGATCATGTGGCCCGAAATGGAAATGCCAGGGCCGCACAGGTTTGGGCCGGGTTCGCTTAGGCGCAGAGCCTCGATGTTGCCGATATTGACGAATGCATAGTCGAGCGTTCCGCGCTCAAGCGCTTCGTATTGATCGCCCGCGCCCACCGATTGCGGAACGGCACCGGCAGCGGCCATTACTTTAGGAATGTCGGAACCGAAGGTTCGAACCTTTTTGCCCCGCAGGCCTTCGACGGTCTTGCATTCATCAGAAGGGCCAGCGAGGTAATACGAACCAATCGGTTGGTGGAACAGTCGACGCACGCGCAGCGGCTTCAACTCATCTTCAAACGCCGGGATGTTGTTATAGGAATACTCCGCCACGGCGATCGCTTCGGCCGGGCTGTCGAAGACGAAGGGCAGCTGCAGAGCCTTGGCGAATAGCAGCTGGTCGGCATAGTAGCCGGGCACGACGGCAGCCAGGTCAATGGCACCGCGACCGGCGAGAGGCAAAAGTTCACCGCCGGAGCCGAGGCCGCCCGAATAGACCACATTGAATTCGACACGGCCTTCACTGCGTTCCTCGACCGCCTGAATGAATTGCTGTTCGACTTCAAGGAAGGGACCGTTTGCGAGGTAGTGACCCCAATTCAGTCGATAGTCGGCGGCTTGGGCGGCCGATCCGAGAGCGATAGCTGAGACGGCGCCGAGCACCAGTGTATTCAGTTTCATGAGTTCATTGGTCCTTGTCTTGAATTGCTTTGGTTGTGCCGCGAACGACGTGTCTAGCCCTTCATCTTATTGCTTTGGGCAAATTGCATTCAAATCTGCAATCTGTCAACAGTTTACTTTCTACAAAAGTGCGATAAAACGTGCTCAATAATCCGATGAGAATGAAAAAACAAGAAAGAGGCCTGTAATTCATGGGGAATTCCGACAACACATTGCAGACCGACATCCTTAAAAAAATTGCGGAACGACAATCCTGCCGCGCATTTGATGGAAGCAGTATAGATGTAGCCGTCTTGCGACAGATCGTTTCGGACGGGACCCAAGCCCCATCCTCCTGTAATCAGCAGCACTGGCATTTTGTAATCGTGACCGATCGCACTCTTCTACAAGAGGCTGCTCGGATTGCGGGAGGCAACCCACATTTCGCCGAATGCGGTGCACTGGTTTACCTGTGTTTCCAGAAAGGCTGGGCGCACCGCAATTACTCGGTGATCCAGTCGGTCGCCGCTGCCGGCTACCACATGATTCTCAGCGCACATCTGCGCGGCTTCGCGACGATCTGGAACGCCGGGATTGGGTCGGATTCTGCATTGCGCGATATGCTTGGTGTGCCGTCACTGTTCGAGATTCAAGGTGCACTGGCGATCGGGCGTGCCCGAACGGACGCACCGCGTCTCAAGGCCCCGCGCCGCGATCCCGACAGCATAATGTCCGTCAACCGGTTTGTCCGTCCGGCTCACACGATCTATCCGGCCAAGCCCGCCGAAGCTTACCCGATGGCGCAGATCGGGAATGACGACAACCCCTTTGCGGAATGGGACCCTACGCGCTGGAGCTGGGCGCAGCTTGCCGATTACCGGGCCTTCGCTGTCTGGGCCAAGTCGCCGCTGGCGGGGGTTTACCGTTCTCAGCGCAACGGTATGGCTTTCGAATGCGACATGGAGATTATGCCCGAGCTGCCCGCCTCGGCCCGGGTAGCCGAACTGATGGGTTGGGGCGGTACGTCGACCGTCGTTCTGCGCAGAGCGATGCCCGAGACTGCTCGGCTGGAAATCGTGGAGTTGTCGCGGCACAATCTCGAATTCATCCGCACCCGCCTCGAAAACGAGGGGCTGGGCGCGCGTCCTTCGGATTATCACCTTTGGGCCGGAGGGCGCCTACCGTTCGAAGATGCTGCTCTCGACGCCGTCTACATGCCACAAGTTCTGGAACAGATGCCGGATCCCGAGACAGTTCTTGATGAAGTCCAGCGCATTTTGAAACCGGGTGGGGCTGTTCTGGCCAGCAGCCGGAATTTGTGCTCTCGATACGGGCGTTTGTGGCAGCAAGAGGAAAGTCGCGGACAGGTGCCACTTCAGGGGCCATTCACGCCGCTGACAGCGCGGCGCCTGGCAGAGATGATCGGGACCCGGTTCAAAGTCGCGGACGCGGTTGGAATCGGTGCGGAGGCGACACATGACACCGAAGTCAGCCGGGGATGGCCGCGGTACCGGCGCCGGATCTACGCGGTGCTGGGACGGAAAAGTTAAATGGTGCAGATGTGAGTGAGGCAGGAACCATGCTCCTGCCTCACAAGTATTTCTGGGCCTGCGCCACACTGGCGCGGTATGTCAGAAGTCCAGCTTGCGGTGCATGTAACAGCCGCTCCCAACGGCATCTTGGACGAGTGTTCCGTCGACAACGACATGCCGACCACGCACGAAGGTGTCCGTAACCACCCCCTTGAGCGACCAGCCCTCGTAGATCGAGTAACCCGCTGAGGAAACAACATCTTCGCGCCGCAACTCGCGTTCCGCGTCCAGGTCTACAAGGACAAAGTCAGCGTCGAGCCCTGGCGCAATACGCCCTTTGCGATGCGATAGCCCCATGAGGCGAGCGGGATTTTCAGACAGCAGTTCCACCACCCGCTCCAACGGCAACCCGCGCTTGTGATAGCCCTCGCTCAACATGACAGGCAGCAGCGTTTCCATCCCGGGGCAACCGGGTGAAGCTTTCCAGATACCTCCATTCTTGCTGCTGATGTCGCGATGCACATGGTCGGTGGCAACCGTGTCGATGTCTCCATCAAAGATCGCCTGCCACAGGCGCTCACAATGTTCGGCGCGGCGCAGCGGAGGGTTGATCTTGCCGACTACCCCACCCTCCCAGTCAGTGTCGTGCGTCAGGTATTGCGGACAGGTTTCAAGGTAAACCGTATCGCCAGATGCCCGCCGGGTTAGCGCGGCCTCCACCGCTTCGACCGACGAGGTATGCACAACGTGGAGCGGCGCACCGGCCTGGTTTACAATATAAGAGGCGCGCTGCACCGCCTCACCCTCAATGAATCCCGGGCGGGAAGCATCCCACGAGTCAAGGCCGCCGGTCCCGTCCGGGTCAGCTTTCATCGTCCGCTCCCGCATAACCCAGGCCACTTCGATATTTTCCGGGTGCGGATTGACCATGCCTCCGTGTTCAGCAGCCGCCTCGGCAAGCCGAAAGAGATAACCGTCATCGATGTCGGGCAGACCGAGCCGTTCGCCTTCGCCGCCACGGTTGTTCATGAATATTTTCAGCGTTGGCGCGCCGTGATCAACGATATAGCTGGGCACCGAGGCGAGTTGGTCTTCGGTCGAGATGATGAAGTGATAACCGAAGTCGATACGCGCCCCGGCCTCGGTAACCTCGATCACGTCTTCGATAATCTTCTCATAGGGATCGCTGCTCAACAGGTAGGGAATCATGCAAGTGACCCCACCAATCGCCGCCGCCGCAGATTCGCGGGCCGCATCTTCCGCCACACGAGGGCGCGAGATGTCCTTTCCGTGGCCGAGATGGAGATGACCATCGATGACGCCGGGCAAAACGACTTTTCCGTCCGCGACCAGTTCCTTGACAGCGCGGGCCTCGGTGCCGGGCTCGAGGATCGCGGTGATCTTTCCGTCCGTCACACCGATGTCGCAACGCGTCCTGCCAGTATCCGGTAAGACCGCTTCACCGCCTCTGATGATAAGATCATAGGACATAAGATATCTCCATGTTACTAGCGGCAGCGCGCAGACTCCGCGTCACCGGCTCGAGGGTCGGCAGGCGAGTGAGGTTACAAAGAGGCGCTACGAGGCTCGTCGCGCCGGTCGTACCCCCCATTCGCTTAACATTGTTTTCGAATTTCTGATGGATCGCTGCTTCGGATGGTGGGCGCGTATAATTACCGAACACATCATCGATACTATGGCTGTGTTTTTCGCCATTTTTCAGGTGCAGGCATAACCGGGCGTCAAATTTGACTGGAAAAGCGCTGTCTTCCAGAATCTCCCAAGTGCTCCGTGCGGCCAGATCATGCACTCCGTCGGCCACCGGACGGTCGAATTGATCAAGGCCGACCGCGCCTTCAACCATCTGCATCGCGGTCACGACTGGTAGACTCCAACGCGCCTGATGCCCCTCTGCGCGGATCTTGGCTTCCCAAGGATCACATATGATGGCCGCAGCTCCTTGTGGCACAAAAAAGCACATCTCTTCGATGTCTGCCGGGGCAATTCCGTCGGACAGGATTTGCGCAGCCTCAACAAACGGATGGATGTAGTGACAGCAAGGCAGGAACTTGTAAGCCGCATCCAACAGGTGCCACTTGGAGCCGAGATCGTCGAGGCTTTGCTCGAAACGCCCTGCGGCGGCGCGATCCCCGGCGAAAACACTGAACAGGCCGTAGGGAGCATCGAAAGGACGGTCGGGGCCTGTGATCCCGGCTTCGGCCAACTCGGCGGCCTTGATTCCGGCATGGGCGGCCCAGCCGGGATGCATAGATTTCACATTTGCTCCGTTCGAC
Source organism: Ruegeria sp. HKCCD7181 (assembly GCF_057221055.1). Lineage (NCBI taxonomy): Bacteria > Pseudomonadati > Pseudomonadota > Alphaproteobacteria > Rhodobacterales > Roseobacteraceae > Ruegeria > Ruegeria sp. HKCCD7181. The sequence continues at coordinate 83,957 of NZ_JBWVBC010000011.1, forward strand.
AGGAAAGCAAAAACGCCCGACGCCTGCGACAGGGCAATGCCGATGGCGTTTCCTGTGCTTTCGCGATCGAGCCCGCGCAGGTCCGCTGATATTGCAGCTGCGCTCAAGGCACCGCCGACGGAGGTGACCTGAAAGCCCCTGCCTTGGAACCCACCTGCAGCGGAAAGTCCGATGCGGATGAGCACCTCGTACCAGATCGCGTAGCTACGGATCATCTTCGAACCTGAGCAATCGGTAGCCTCGGCCATGGCCAGCGCAGTGGCCGCCAGAACCGAACTGCCATGCACGATCGAACCGGTGTGGGTATCATCATACTCGAGCGAATGCATCAGCCCACCGTTGACCAGCGCGGCCTCCGCTGGAACCGTACCACCGTCGAGTCCGAGAACCGTGGACAAGCCATTAGGAGACATGTGTTGTTCGGCATAATGCAGCCAGGGACGCCCGGCCAATGTGGTGGCCGCCGCCGTCCCTACACCGACGATATCCATCAAATGCAAAGCAGCGCAGCTTTCGACCTTAGATGGCAGTTCCGTGATCGACGCCACCTTGTCCAACAATCGCTCAAGCAAAGTCATGCGAGAGCCTTCAGGTCCACGGCTGCGGCAAGCGCGGCCAGCCTTCCCAATGCTACGGCGGTCAATAAGCCGTTGCCTGACGCATATCCTGTGGCCCCGGCGCGCCCGGAGATGCCGGCGGCCGCGCCCCCACCTGCAAATAGACCGGGAACCGGTGTGCCATCATTGCGCAGGACCCGGGCGTCGGCATCAACATGCAGTCCGCCCTGGGTGTGGAATAATGCGGGCACGACCCGGCAAGAATAGAACGGCGCCTGCAATGGGGCGATCCCAAAATTCGTGCGGCCAAAGCTGTCGGAGCCGCCGGCCTTGACGGCCGCCTGATACGCGGCGACCGACGCCTCGGCTCTAGCTCCGTCCAACCCTTGGGCGGCAGCGGCTTCAGCCACGGTGTCACCCTGCTTCAGCCCACCATGTTCATAGAGTTCGGCAAATTCTTCTTCTTGCATGGCGATGTCGAAGATACGCTTGTCAAAAATCGCGTAGGCATATTTTCCCTGTGCCAGTACGTTCTTGGCATAGCCAGAATAGCCAAGGCTTTCGTCCCCGAACCGCTCGCCATTCTCACCCAGCAGAACACCGCCTTTTTCGATCGTCGTCCAGGATAGGATGCTGCCATGTGGATCTGCGACAGCGGCATAGCCCTGATAGGCCGCCATATTGTCAAATTGCGCGTCCAGTTCTTCGCCCCATTCCACGGCCTCGCCATCGGAGCCTGCGGCGCCAAAATACTGGGCTGCCGCAATCTCCGGGCAAAACCGCTCGACAAGCGCCCGATTGTTGCCAAATCCGTTCAAGGCCAGCAGTGTCGCGGCGGCGCGGATCTCCACAGGCTCGCCATCGCCAGTGTCCACGACAGCGCCTCGGACTGCGCCATCCTCAATGATCAATCGCTTGACGCTGTTGCCCACCGCCAGCGGAATATCACGCTCTTCGACCGCGCGAACAAGATCGTTGACCAGGTCGATGCCGCGGCGAGATTTCGGCGCATGCAGGCGCTGTACGGAATGGCCGATGTGCTTGTAAGCAGTGACGAGTTCGATCCGCGCCTTAACAGTGTCGACCAGCCATTCGACGGTTTCCGCCGAAATGTCCGTCATCCGTCGCACAAGCGCCTCGTCGTCGGTTTCGCCGGCTGTGGCGATCAGGTCGCGGAAGTAGGTTTCAGGATCATCCTTCAACCCAGCCTCTTTCTGGAAACGGGTTCCAGCCGCAGGAACGGACCCGGTGCTGAGGGCGGAATTGCCGCCGGGCCGGTCGGTCTTTTCGACAATAGCGGTAGTCAGACCGGCATCTGATGCGGCAATCGCCGCACATAAACCGCAGGCACCTGCTCCGATTACCAAGAAATCCACATCATTGGCCATGGGCTCTCCTTGAAGCTAGAAAATTGAGGCCACGCACGACAAAGCGTGGCCAACTTAGTCAGGCGATATCCGCCAGAACCGAAACCACATCATCTGTCGGCATGACATCGGCGTATTTGGACGCCATGTCGAACAGGTTCACCGCATGCGAGGTCTGCGATCGGTCATAACAGGCATCTTCGGGTACGGTGATATGGAAATTGTAGGCAAAGCCGTCGACTACCGACCCGCGAACGCAGCCGCTGGTGGTGCAGCCTGTCACGATCAGGGAATCAACGTTGAGATCGATCAGGTAGCTGGCGAGCGGAGTGCCGAAGAAGGCGCTTGGATGTTTCTTGGGCAACAGGATGTCGTCTTCAGTTGGCGCAACTTCCGGAACGAATTCGTAGCCTTTTGCCGAAACCCCCATCAGTGCCGGCACCTTCTCGGCCAGGCGCCCGACGTCGAAAGATTGCTTGGGTGCAACGTAGGGGTAAAGGATTGGCCAGTTGTTCTTGCGGAAAACCTTCACCAGGCGCGCAATATTGGCCACCGCATCCCAACCGACTTGCCCACAAGAGGTTGGAAATTCCTTCACGGCTTCGAAGAAGGGTTTGGGCGTTGTGCCGACAGTGCGGTACTGCACATCTATGATCAACAAGGCCGGGCGTTTGCCGAGCCCGGTCGGTGCGCCGAAACCTGCCGCTGCGTAAGCGCGCTTTTCTTCCTCGCTGATGATGCCATCCCACGGGCGCGAAACAGTTTTATTGGTCATTGTATTTCTCCTCTAGAGCGTCCCAACGTGCCTTGGAGACGGTACGTTGACGTTCCTCGAAGGACGCCAAACGGTTGGCGACCGTTTCGAGAGATCCTTCATCTTTCAAGCTGCCCAGTACCTCGCGCGTGGCTTTGAGTGCAGCCTGAAGTGCTGCATTGGCGTAAAGCACGACCCCGAATCCGTGTTTAGCCAACTCTTCGCGCCCGGGATCGGGCGTCTTACCACCGAAAACGATGTTTGCGACCTGCGGGACCGGTAACTCCTTGCCGATCCTGGCAAGCTCGTCGAAACTGCGCGGCGCCTCAACAAACGTCATATCTGCGCCTGCTTCGATATAGGCATTGGCACGCTCAAGCGCGGCGTCCAGTCCTTCGATTGCGCGTGCGTCGGTGCGCGCGATGATCAAGAGATCCTGATCCACGCGGCTGTCCACCGCCGCCTTCACCTTCTGGACCATTTCCGATTGCGGAATGACGGCCTTGCCGTTGAAGTGGCCGCATTTCTTCGGGAAGACTTGGTCCTCGATTTGTATCGCCGAAGCGCCAGCACGCTCCAGCATTCGGACTGTGCGGACCATGTTGACCGCATTGCCAAAGCCGGTGTCCGCATCGACGATGATTGGTACATCGACCGCTTCAGCCATTGCCGAGACCGCTTGTGCGACCTCCGTAATGGTGGTCAGGCCAATATCGGGGGCGCCGAGGTTCATGTTCGCGATTCCAGCGCCTGTAGCGTAGATTGCCTGGAAGCCAAGTTCCTCAGCAACGCGGGCAAACATAGCATTGGCCGCGCCCGGCACTGTAACAGCCTCGCGAGCCTGAATAAGCACCTTCAGCTTTGTCGTATTCTTCATAGTCAAACAAATCTCCGGGGTAAGCGGGTGGGCCCCGCTAATCCTATTTGACATCTTGGCTAACTCATAAACATGACAACTGTCAACAGTTGACGGAAAACAGATTACGATTTACTGTCTCGACAGATCTGCGCGTCAGCCAGTATGTTCTTCAGTGAACTGTAATTGCCGGGTTTCCGCGACAGAGCGATAAAAAGTGACGCTGGCTAGGCAAATGCTCGAAATCGTGTCGATCCAAACAAAGGTAGACGATGGAACAAATAAAAAGCACCTCTTTGGTCTCAGAGGCTTTCGAAAGTGTGGTTGAAGCTATAACCTCAGGCGAATTCGAACCCGGGCAAAAGATATCGGAATCGGAATTGGCTCGTCAGCTTGGGATCAGCCGCGGTCCTTTGAGAGAGGCGCTTCATCGCCTCGAAGGGCGCCTGGTATCCCGTGTACCGCGCATCGGTGTTCGCGTGATTGAATTTGGCGCAGAAGAAATGCGCCAACTGTTCTACTTACGGGAGGCCATGGAAGGCATGGCGGCACGCCTAGCGGCCGTACATATTTCGGATGAACGATTGGTGGAACTGGAGAACCTCCTCAAACTGCACACCTCGAGCGTGGAGGAGTCTGGAAAACGCATCTATCTGCAAAAGACGCCGGACGAGGACTTCCATTTTGCTATCGCGCAAGCATCGACATGTGCAAATATTGAACGTCTGTTGCTGAACGAAGTGTACTACCAACTTCGCATTCACCGCCTGCGATCCTCGACAAGCCCCGGTCGCGCCGATCAGGCATTGAAGGAGCACTACCAGATTTTCGACCGTATCGCGGCGCACGACCCGGATGGAGCCGAGGAAGCGATGCGCGAACATATTCGTGCAGCTCGAGAAAACAGCTTGAAAAGTCTTTAGATAGGCTCTGTAGCAAAAATTAAGTGCACTGGTCGAGTTCGTCTCATGATGAACCTGTGATCTTGTTCCACAATGTTATTAAGGGATTTCCGTCTCACCATCTCGATCGGGATCGGACAGCCAATGCCCGCAAGCATTTTGTTGATGGCCTTGAGGTTCGCGGTGTTGGCCCCGCTCTAGTCGATCACAATCTTCCTCGGCAATCCATTTGCATTTGTCATTGTGCCTTTAATTGCTGGACGCAGATACTTCCTGGTGCACTTGCCTCGAATTTGCGCCCTTAATTCTCGGTTATCGGCAGGCTAGCGGCGGCTTTTTTCAAGCGTTCGGTCAGCACGTCGGAGCAACTCTGCACGGTCCGCATTTACACCGAGTTGTTCGATTGCTTGTTTCGCCGCCACCAGAAAATCGGGTTTAGTTGTGTTGTCGGATTTTCGTGCCGGGAACCAAGCCTTCTGAGTTTTGTGATCATCTTTCGCCAGTGTCGTCGAACTGCATGAAAAGTGAATCAGGTGATCCAATAAATTACGTTGACTAGGGAATGCCATGCCTAACCTTTCTTGTGCGGTAGGATCACGACGCATTGCAATAGATACAGCCGCCAATGGTCTCGCAATCATTAGATGCACCGCTGCGAGCATAAAATACTAATCATGGCGTGTCTTGGAGCAGAGTCCAGCTTGACAAAGCTCTGGCACAAGAACTCGGATGACTTGTAGCGCCAAGTCCAATTGCCGACCAACATGCTGACTTCCGCGCCAATACAGCTGCTCCAACCACGCTGCGCCCATTGAAGCTCGGGCTTCCAACCGTGTGGGAGTTCGAAACTCTTCGCTTGGTGAGGTGCCGAGAGGTAATAGGCTAGAACCGCAGGATTTGCAGATCAAAGACCAAGCGTAGCGCCAATGACGCAGGGAAATTCCAGGCACTTTTTGCGTGCATTTAGGACAGTGTTGAAAGCCTGAACAGGATACAATTTCGACTGGAAGTTCCGCGCGGCGGACGAGCATCATGCCTTGCATGTCACTCGGCGACAGACGGGCAAGGGTGCCGAACCTTTTGATGTTTGCGCCTTGCAGCTCATTATTGACCTTCGTCGGGTGAGTACGATCCGATCGCTGATAGAACGCGTCGCATTCAAAGCTTCACAACAGAACCGTTGACGTGACAACACCCAGCAAGCTGCTCTGACAAGATCTCCGAAAATATGCTAGTGTTGGCTGTGTGCTTTTTTTCCGGGATAGCAGCCGCCGAGCGCCTCGGTCCCGACTTTGAACGAACTTATAGTCATGGAACTCGTTATCGCTATTGGTCTGATCGTCCTGAAGGTCGCCATCCTGATCGCGGCGCTGCTGTTGCTGCCGCTGCCTTTGGTCTGGCTTGAACGCAAGATCGCCGGGCGCATTCAGCAACGCATGGGTCCGATGCGGGTTGGCTGGCATGGAGTGTTGCAGCCTTTGGCGGACGGCATCAAACTTCTGACCAAAGAGGATCATATTCCCGCCGACGCGGATCGGCTGATATTCAAACTCGCCCCGGTTCTGGCGATGATGCCTCCGTTTGTCGTGTTTGTCGCGATACCCTTTGGCGAAAGCGTCTCGGTCCTGGGCCACGAGATCACGCTTTATGTTTCAGACATGAACGTAGCCCTTCTTTTCGTATTCGCGGTGATCGGGATCGAAGTTTACGGGGTCATCTTCGGCGGTTGGGCTTCAAACAGCAAGTACTCCGTTCTGGGCGGGCTGAGGACCTGCGCCCAAATGATCAGCTATGAGATTCCGATGGGATTTGCCGTCATTGGGGTGGTGATGCTGGCGCAGTCCATGAGCCTTGTCGATATTGTGCGCGCGCAGGCCGACATGTGGAACGTGGTGTATCAGCCTGTGGGGTTCTTCGTCTTCTTCGTCGCCGGTTTGGCCGAGGCGCAGCGCATTCCCTTCGATCTTGCCGAGGCCGAAGGCGATCTGGGTGCGGGGTTTCACACCGAATACAGCGGCATCCGGTTCATCTTCTTCATGGTCAGCGAATATGTGGTGATGGTACTGGTCTCGGTCCTGACGGTGATTTTGTTCTTTGGCGGCTGGAACGGTATTTTGATCCCCTTGCCGCCGATCCTCTGGTTCTTTCTGAAAGTGGCCTTTTTCATCTATGTCTTCATGTGGTTCCGCTTCACTTTCCCGCGATACCGCTATGATCAGTTGATGGGGATCGGGTGGAAAGTCTTGCTTCCGCTGTCTCTCGCGAACATAATGATAACCGGGGTTGTTTTCCTGTGAGGGCAACCATGACTGACGTCGAAAACAAACGGCAAGGCTGGATCGGGTGGGCGTTCTTCGCCGACCTTGGCGATGCGCTGATGCTGACGTTCAGCTACATGCTGTCGCGACCGGTGACCCAGCAATATCCCGACAAGGAAAAATGGCTGCCCTATGCGCGCTATCGCGGCCACCATTTCCTCAAGCGCAACGAAGAAGGCGAAATAAACTGCGTCGCCTGTGAACTTTGCGCCAAGATCTGCCCCTGCGACTGCATCACCGTGGTTCCGTACGAGGATGAAAACGGCGCGCGCCACCCCAAGGTGTTCGACATCGACACCGCGCGGTGCTTGTTTTGCGGCCTATGCGAGGACGCGTGCCCGGCGGACGCCATCGCGCTGGGTCAACAATACGAATTCTCCAGCTACGACTCGGCCCTTCTGGTAGTGGACCGGGATACGCTCCTGACGATGCCCGGCAAGGCCGAAACCGGTGGCGGCGTGGTCAACGCCCGGCTGGAAACCACAGACGGTGTACGCGTGCAGACCGCGCAGGACGCGGGATACAACTGGTGGCGGAACATTCGGCGCAAGTGAAGTTGCTAGAGGACGGAGACACGCATGTGGCAACTGGCGGGAACATCGCCAAGGAGGTATGGATGTTCGTTTCTGACGTATTGCAATCGAAGAATTCCGAGGTGATTTCGGTAACCCCGGGCACGACGATGGTCGAGGTGCTCAGACTCTTCAGGGAAAGACGGATTGGCCTGGCCGTCGTGGGCACGACACCGGCGCACGCCCTTGGCACGGTGTCGGAACGCGACTTCTGCAATGCCGTGGCCGAGCGGGGCGCCGAGGTCGCCAGATTGCCGGTGTCGGACATCATGCGGGGCGATATTTCCACCTGTTCCAAGGATGACGTGCTGCCAAAGGTCTCGGCGACAATGATTCAACAGCGGACACGGCACGTTCTGGTGATGGACGGCGAAACGGTCGCCGGGGTGATCAGCATCGGCGACGTGGTCAAGGCGCGTCTGGACGAAGCATTGAGGACGCAGAAGGAACTGCATGAATATATCGCAGGGACCGGATATCACTGACCTGCAACCTGTCGCAACAGTTTCAGCCGTCCGCTGTGCGGACCTCGACGCGGCACGGATATTCACCTTTCTTCATCAGGCTGTTGAGCCGCAAGCTCCTATAACTTTCCGGAACAAAGACCAGCCCATCGGGAAACCGCGGACTTATCTTTAGACGGGCCGTCAGGTGCCCCGCAGGTGATGTCACAACCACCATCTGCATGGCTGCAAGTCCCCGTTCCTGGGCATCCCGGGCACTCATCTCTACGTAAGGCTCTTCCGCCACCGTGGCGAGCGTGGCCGAGTGTTCAGAGAAATTCCCCCCGTAAAACAGCCCGTTGCCCGTAATCAGAGCCAGCCCGTCCCCGCTTGCAATTCTGGCCGGTTCCGGTGCTTTGAGCGATCTATCCAAGGGCCGTTTCAGCGCGGACGTGAATGCCCCATCCGGTCCGATTTTTTCCATCGAAAGGCCGGAATAGGCGGGGTACGTGCCGGCGATTTCGCCAAAGACCCCCGCGTGATCCGAGAGTTTCAGAGGCGTATCGCCAAGCGCCGCAAACCATCCGAATATCTCAAGATTGCTCCGCGCTCCGAATACCGGTGTACGGAACTTGCGCACGGTCTGGACCCGCCCTTCATTATTGGTGAATGTTCCCGCCTCTTCACCATGTGCCGCCGAAGGCAGCACCACGTCGGCCAGCCCGGCAATGTCCGTCCGAACCCAATCCTGCACGATCAACAGATTCACCTTCTTCAGCGCATCCACAACGCGGGCACGATCCGGGTAGGAACCGACGGGATCCGCACCCGCAACATAGAGCGCGCCGATCCGCCCCTCGGCGCACAGATCGAGCAACCCATCGACCGTCACACGCGGTTTCCCGTCCGAGACCGCGGCCATGTCCAGCGCGCCCATCTGATTGGGACGGTCAAAAAGTCCCTGCAATGCAACAGTTTTTCCAAGGCCCCGCAAGCGATGCAAAAGACAACGAAGCAAAGAAACGACTGCTTCGGCATCCGGGGTTCTGAACAGGTCCATACCGATCAGAACCGTTATACCTGGGGCGGCGGACAGAGCCGCAGTCAGAGCGCCCAGCCCCACCTTCGCCTGCTCGTTTTGACCGCGCGCACTCCCCGCCTCTATTTCAGAGATGATCGGGTCGGACGACCCTTCGCGCTGATCATGCAGACTTTCGAGCATCGCCGACAAAAAGGAGGCTTCTGTTCCCGGAAGCATGCGCAAAGCAACGCGTGCGTCGGCATCAAGCCGGGACGGGCGCGCCGAAAGCAGATACAGTTGCGTCGCACCTTGTCGCGCCGCGCCGCGCAGAAGGTACTCGCTGACCGGGTTTTCCTCGGTCACGTTGCTGCCAATGACCAGCGTGCAATCTGTCCTGATGACCTCTTCGAAGGGCGCGCGCGTATAGAAATCGCGCAGCAACGGACCAAGCGCACCGGGGAAGTCGAAACGCGAGGATATAGTGACCAGATCGCTGTCCAGGGCTGTGCGCATGAGCTTCCCGAACTGAAACAGCGCCTCGTTTGTTAGTCGTGGCGAGACTATCCCGGCCGCGCGGCCCCCGGTCCGGGCCAGCCGCGCGCGCAGATGGGCGCCTGTGTCTTCCCAGGACATCGGTGTCAAGGCATCGCCCTGCCGGATCATCGGACGCTTGATCCGGTCCGGGCTGGCGAAGACGTCCATTCCGAACCGCCCGCGCACGCACAGAGTTTCCAGGTTCAGTCCCGTATCCCATTTCGACCGCACCCGCATGAATTCGCCATCACGTGAACCCACCGTCAGGTGGCAACCGGTTCCGCAATGGGCACAGATCGTGTCGGTTTCGACCAGATCCCAGGGCCGCGATTTGTAGCGGTAAGGAAAGCTCATCAGCGCCCCGACCGGGCAGACTTCGATGCAGTTACCGCATTGGTCGCAACTGGCAAGGCTGCCTTCGAACCCGGTCACGGCGGTGTCCATGCCTTTTTCGACCGTCCCTAGGGCCACCGCGCCGACCACCTCTTCGCACATACGCACGCAGCGCTGGCACTGGATGCAGCGGTTGACGTTCATGATAACAACCGGGCTGAGCTGTATGTCTTTGGAATGAAACACCCGTTTGGGATCGCGGAACAGGCTTTCCCGAGGGCCGTATTCCATCACCATGTCCTGCAATTCGCATTCGCCGCCCTTGTCGCAGATCGGACAGTCGAGCGGGTGGTTGGCCAGCAACATGTCGAGCATGACCGAACGTGTTTCCGCGACTTGCTCGGTTGTCGTCCGCACCACCATGCCATCCATGACCGCCGTTGCACAGGCGGGCTGCAGCTTACCCTGTCCTTCAATCTCAACGAGGCACATCCGGCACGAGGCCAATACCGGCAGCCGCTTCTGGAAACAGAAAGTGGGAATGTCGATGCCCAACCCTTCGGCAGCGCTCAGGATTGTGGTTCCCTGCTGTACGCGCACCTCGTGGTTATCAATGGTTATAGTCAGGGTGGTGATATCGCTGGTATCGCTCAATGAAACGGGCACCTCCCTTCGTCGATATGGGTGACAAATTCATCGCGAAAATGCTCCAGCGACGCACGCAACCCCATTGCCGCGCCATCACCCAGAGCACAGAACGTGTTGCCGAAAATGCCGTTGCACAGCCCCTCCAACTGATCCAGATCTTTCGGTTCGCCTTCGCCCGCTTCGATCCGGCGTAGAATCTTCACCACCCAGTCCAGTCCTTCTCGGCAGGGCGTGCACTTGCCGCAGCTTTCATGATGAAAAAATTCGATGATCCGGGTCGCAACCTTGACGATGCAGGTGCTGTCATCAATTGCGATTACACCTGCTGAACCAAGCATGGACCCGACAGCAGCCAGCGAGTCAAAGTCCATGCCGACGTCCAGCCCGCTCTCAGGGATCATCGGCGCCGACACGCCCCCGGGGATAACCGCCTTGATCTGGCGGCCTTCAGGCGGTCCGCCCCCGTGTTCTACGATCAATTCTCGCAATGGAATGCCCATCGGAAGCTCGTAAAGGCCGGGTTTGCGCAGATGCCCGGACAGACAGTAAAGCTTGGGTCCCGGACTTTTCTCGGGCCCGATCCCGCGAAACCAATATGCGCCGCGTTCGATGATTGCGGGCACACAAGCCAGCGTCTCGACATTATTGATCACCGTGGGGCAGTCATAAAGCCCCGCCACCGCCGGAAAAGGCGGTTTCAGTTTTGGCTGCGCGCGACGGCCTTGAAGGGATTCTAGCATCGCGGTTTCCTCGCCGCAGATATAGGCACCGGCGCCTTCGTGAATATGGACGTCGAAATCGAAATCCGACCCCAATATTCGACCCCCGAGATACCCCTGTTCCCGCGCCTCAGAGATCGCCGCCCGCAATGTCCGGATCGCCTTCACATATTCACCACGCACATAGACATACGCTGTCTCAGCTCCTATCGCGCGGGCACAGATGGCCATCCCTTCGATCAACAGATGCGGATCCTCCTCCATGATGATCCGGTCCTTGAATGTGCCCGGCTCACCCTCATCCGCATTGCAACAGAGGTATTTCGGCTTCTCTCCGCCCTTCGGAACAAAGCTCCACTTGAGCCCGGTCGGGAATCCCGCTCCGCCCCGCCCGCGCAAACCCGAGTCCATGACTGTTTCGATGATTTCATCGGGAGTATAGTCCTTCAACACCCTCGCAAGCGCCGAATATCCGCCTGTGGTCCGATAGACGCTCAACCTCTGGCTGTCGGAGGTGCCGATATTCCTGAGAAGGACAGCCTCAGTCATCACCTGTCCTCCCGGTGTTCCGCAATGCCGCCAACAAGTCGTCGATCCGCGCCGTATCAATATTGCCGTGATAATCGTCGCCAACCTGCATCACCGGTGCCATTTCGCATGCACCCAGACATTCCACTGTGGACAGAGTGAACAACCCGTCCTCGGTCGTATCGCCCTTTGCGATGCCCAGTACCTGTTCCATATGCGCCTGCAATGCCTCGGACCCGCGCAACATGCAGGATAGGTTGTTGCAAAGTTGCAGGTGGAACCGGCCCACGGGTTTGGTGTGGTAGAGCGTGTAGAAAGTCGCCAGCTCATAGACCCAGATCCGCTCCACGCCCAGAATGTCGGCCACCTCTTCCAGCACTTCGCCGGTCAGAACGCTGTGCTCCTTCTGCGCGATATACAGCGCCGGCATAATGGCCGAACGCTGGTCGGGATAGCGCGCCGCCGCCGCCTCAATCCGCATGCGCATGTCCATTGGCGCGTTCACTTGTCCACCTCCGCCATCACAGGGTCCAAACTGCCCAGAACTGCGATCATATCGGCAAGGTAATGGGCGTTTTTGGTCCCATAGAGTGCCTGAAGATTGACAAAAGACGGCGCCCGAACCTTCATCCGGAATGGTTTTGGGCTACCATCGCTGACAATGTAGAACCCAAGTTCACCCTTGGGGGCCTCGATGGCCGAGTAGACCTCGCCCGCAGGAACCTTGAAGCCATAGGCCGACAGGTCGAAATGCTGGATCAGCGCCTCCATGGAGCTGTGCACGCGGTCCTTGTCGACCGGGAAGGCCACCGTGGGAATATCCGCGAGAAATCGACCTTCGGGCATCTGCTTGAGGCATTGTTCGATAATCCTGACGCTTTCTCGCATCTCTTCAACCCGGCAACGCCACCGGGCGTAGCAATCGCCCTCTTCACGGGTAATCACATCAAATTCGACCTGATCGTAAATCTCATAGGGTTCATCCCGGCGAATGTCCCAATCCACGCCCGATGCCCTTAGATTTGGGCCGCTGAGCCCAAGGTCGATCGCATCCTCGGGCTCAATCACGCCGATGCCCCTGGTACGCTTGATGAACATCCGGTTCTTTTCGACCAGGCGTTCGTAATCGCGGATTCGATTGGGGAAGATGTCGCAGAACTCTCTGATCTTGCCCGCGAACTCCTCGGGCAGATCCTCTCGCACGCCACCCACCCGACAATACGAGGTATGCATCCGCGCGCCGGTGACCATCTCCATCAGGTCCATGATCATTTCCCGTTCGCGCATCGCGTAAAGCAGCGCAGTCATCGCACCGAGATCCATCGGCAACGCGCCAGTGATCAGCAGATGCCCCGACAGCCGGGCAAGCTCGGCCATGATGACCCGGATATATTGCGCGCGAACAGGTGCATCAATTTCCAGCAGCTTTTCCACCGCCAGCGCGAAGGCCAGATTGTTGGACGGCGGGCAGACATAATCCAGCCGGTCCGTCAGCGGAAAAATCTGAGTGTAGGTGAAATTCTCGGACAGCTTTTCCGTCCCGCGATGCAGATAGCCGATATGTGGATCAACCCGCTCGACATATTCACCATCCATTTCCAGCACCAGGCGCAGAACCCCGTGCGTGCTGGGATGCTGCGGCCCGAGGTTCAGCAGTACCTCCTTGGTATCCGGCGGCCCGCCCGGAGGCGGCCTGAGTTCCGTGGCCTCGGTCATGGTTTTCCTCCGGTGCCGCCGGGGATGTCTTTGGTCTCAAGATCCGGCCGTGTTGGTGGCACGCCTTCTGCGCCAAAGGGGTTCAGCTCATCCCTGTAGCCCCTGAGCGGGAAGTCCTTGCGCTGCGGGAACCCTTCGAACCCCTCCCACATGTAAATGCGGCGCAAATCCGGGTGGCCGTCGAAGGTGATGCCATACATGTCCCACGCTTCGCGCTCGTGCCAGTTGGCAGTGCGCCAGACACCGGCGACACTGGCGATATGTGGTGGCTCGCTTAACCGGCATTTCAGGCGGACGCGCCATTTGTCGGACAGGGAATACAGATGGTAGACAACCTCAAATCTGGGAGTGTCCGGCAGGTAATCGACCCCGCATATATCAGAGAGAAAATTGAAACCCAATTCGTCTTTCAGAAACCGGCAGAGATCGACGATGGTTTCGGGTGAAGTGGTGAAAACGTGGATGCCATGTGACACGCCGGTGTAGGAAACCGTATCGCCGAACCGCTTTTCGAGCCGGGCTATGAAGGGGACCGCAGCACCGGTCATGGACCCGCAACCCGGCCAAGCGGTGTATCCGCAAGCGCCTCGGATTTCTTAATTTTCTCCTGCAGCAGTAGAAACCCGTGCATCAGCGCCTCGGGTCGCGGCGGGCAACCGGGCACGTGCACGTCTACCGGCACGAAGGTCTCGGACCCCTGTACGACGGCATAAGTGTTGTAAACTCCACCGGAAATGGCGCAGGTGCCCATAGCGATGACCCAGCGCGGCTCGGGCATCTGGTCGTAAAGGCGGCGGATCACCGGGGCGAATTTTCGTGTCACCGTGCCAGCGATGATCATCACATCGGACTGGCGCGGTGATGGCCGGAACACAATCCCGAACCGGTCCAGATCATAGCGTGCACATCCCGCCGAGATCATCTCGATCGCGCAGCAGGCGATACCGAAGGTTTCTGGCCAGAGTGCCGATTTGCGGCTCCAGCGGACGATCTGGTCGGTTGTGGTAAACAACACGCTGTCGCGGATTACGTTTCCCATTCCAACGCTCCTTTCAGCCAGGCGTAGGCAAATCCCACCAGCAACAGGACGATGAAAACGAACATCTCGATATAGCCGACGATGCCGATTTCTTTCAGCACGACGGCCCATGGAAAGAGAAACATCGCCTCGACATCGAAAACGACGAACAGGATCGCAATCAGGAAGAACTGCGCCTTGAACTGACCTGCGGCGGCCTCGCCTGCCGGGTCCATGCCGCATTCATAAGGCATATTCTTGGCGGGGTACGGGTTGGAAGGGCGCAGCAATGATGAGACAAAAAGTGTCGCCGTCACCACGAGGATTACCCCGGCGACCATGATGAGAACAGGTAGAAATTCAAGTCCAGTCATATCGCAAAACCCAGTGCTCCGGACCTTGCGCTCGTAATACCCGCCCAAATATCAAGGGCTTACCAACCCCAGGGAAAGTTCGAAAGCTTTCCTTGTAGCTGAAATGATAACCGTCGACGTCTGTTTTTCAAATAAAAAACATGTGTGTGTATGTCAGTAAGCAGTATCGAAGGTACTTTGCGCCAATGTGTCTGGCCCCAGTTTATCCACCCGGAATCGACACTTGTGCCAGTTCGAGGAACCACGCGGGTAGAACGCCGATCACGATGGTCCCTAGGGCGGCAATCGCCAACGTCAGCTTCAGACCGGGCGTAAACGCCAGTTCGAACTTTCCCGCCGGTTTGCGCATGTAGATCACCATGACGATACGGATGTAGAAATAGGCCGCTACCACGCTCAGCAGCACAGCAATTACTGCGACTGCCACGTGCCCATGTTCAATCAGCGCGATCAGCACATAAAATTTAGCAAAGAACCCAGCCGTAGGCGGAATACCGGCCAATGCGAACAGAAACAGTAACATCGACAAGGCAAGCGCGGGATGCGATGTAGAAAGTCCTGAATAGTCATTGATGGCTTCGCCCCGGCTTGTCTCAGAGCGCATAGCTATTATGGCGGCAAACATACCGATATTCATGAAGGTATAAATCAACAAGTAAAGCATCACGCTTGCCGCACCGTCCGGGCCGCCTGCTACGATACCCAACAGCGCAAAACCGGAATGGGCGATGCTGGAATAGGCCAGCAGGCGTTTGATGTTGTCCTGCACCAGTGCCACGAAACTGCCGAGGGCCATTGTGAAGACAGCAATCACGGCAACGACGATCCAGACCTCTGTCGACGCCAGCAACGGGTTCAGGACTACCCGCAGGATTACAGCAAACCCTGCCGCCTTGGGCCCCACGGACATGAAGGCGGTAATGGGAGTAGGTGCGCCCTCGTAAACATCAGGAACCCACATGTGAAACGGCACCGCGCCGACCTTGAAAACCAATCCGGCAACGATGAACACGACCGCCAACAGCAGACCGGGATCGCGCTGGCTGCCGGTTACGGCGGCGGCGATGCCATCGAGATCCGTGGTGCCGGTCAATCCATAGATCAACGACACGCCGTACAGGAACACACCCGTCGAAACCGCACCCAGGATCACGTATTTCAGCGCCGCTTCGTTCGAACGTACGTCGCGCCGCAGCAGCCCGGTCAGCACATAAGTGCAAAGCGCCATCAGCTCGAGCCCGACATAGATGGACAGCAAATCGGTGGCCGAGGCCATGATCATCATGCCGGACAGCGCGAACAGCAGAAGCACATTGTATTCTCCGCGCTGGACCCGCTCGATCTCGACATAGCGGCGCGACAGCAAAAGGGTCAGCACGGTGGCGATGTAGAAGATGGCCTTGAAAAAGGCCGAGAAGTGATCGGACGCGAACATACCAGAATAGACCAACAGGTTCTGATCCGCCAAGGCCCAGGTCAGTGCGGCAGCGGTAAGAACCACACCAATCGCGGCCAGATCCAGAAAATACCCGCGTTCGGGCCGAACGAACAGGCTCAGGATCAGCAGAACACAGGCCCCGGTGATCACCACGATCTCGGGCAGACTGGCCAGAACCGACTGGAGGAGTTGGGTCTGATTCACTCCGCACCCCCCTCTCCAAACACCTGCGTCAGCAAGTGATCGGCCGAAAGCTGGATGATGCTAAGGAACGGTTTCGGATAAAGCCCAATCCAGATCACCAGTATGGCAAGGGGCAGGATCGCGGTAATCTCGCGCCGGTCAAGATCCCAGAAATCGAACCGCTCGCCGACCCGCGCAGTGCCTAAAGCCACGCGCCTGAACATGCTCAGCAGATAGGCAGCTGCCAGAACGGCGCCAAGGATCGAAATACCCGCCAGCAGCGGATTTGCGGCGAAGGCGCCTGACAGAATAAGCAACTCGCCGACAAAAGAATTCAACCCGGGCAGCGCCATTGATGACAACGTAAACAACCCGAGGAAGATGGAGCATAGCGGCGCGATTTTCATCAGCCCGCCATAATCAGCGATGCTGCGGCTGTGCGTGCGTTCGTACATCAGCCCGACAAACAGAAATAGCGCCCCGGTGGTGATGCCATGGTTGAACATCTGCAGAATACCACCCGTCACCCCCCGGCTGTTCAAGGCAAAGATACCGAGCGTGACAAAGCCCATATGCGAGATGCTGGAATAGGCCACCAGTTTTTTCAGATCATCCTGCGCCAGCGCCAGCAAACCTCCGTAGACAATCGCAATTGCAGACAAAACCAGCATCAAGGTGGAGAAATACACCGACGCCTCGGGCAGCATCGGCAGTGAAAAACGCAGAAATCCGTAGGTGCCCATCTTCAATAGAACACCCGCCAGAATGATACTGCCTGCGGTCGGCGCCTCGACATGGGCATCCGGCAGCCAGGTGTGCACCGGCACCATCGGCACTTTCACGGCAAAGGCGATGAGGAAGGCAAAGAACAGCCAGGCTTGCGTGGTAAACGCCAGATCCGCGTTCATCAGGGCGAGAATGTCAAAGGTCTTGCCGCCCTGAAAATACAGCACGATGATTCCTATCAGGAACAGCACACTGCCCGCCAATGTGTAAAGAAAGAATTTGAACGCCGCATACACGCGCCGCTCGCCACCCCAAATGCCGATGATCGCGTACATCGGCACCAGCATCGCCTCCCAGAACACGTAGAACAGAAACAGATCGAGCGCCGAAAAGACTCCCAGCATCAGTGTCTGCATCGCTAGCAGGCTGACCATGAAGGATTTGACCATCGTCTCGATGGCGTTCCATGACGCTAGAACGCAGATCCAGCCAAGAAGCGCAGTGAGAAAGACAAACAGTACCGATATCCCGTCAACCGCCACCGCATATTTGATCCCCAACGCGGGTATCCAATTCCGCTGCTCGGCGAACTGCATCTCGGGCGTGGTGGTGTCGAAACCCAGCAGCAACAGCAGGCAGAGAGCAAAATCGACAAGCGTGACGGCAAGCGCGGTCCATTTTATCGTCTTCACATCCCGCATACACAGAACAGCAACCGCCCCCGCCACCGGCAGGAAGATGATGAGGCTGAGCAGCGGAAACCCCATGCCACCCCCTAAAGCCACACAACGGCGAAAATGGCGATGGCAGCGATGACGCCCGCGATCATTCCCACCGCGTAATGGGTCACGATGCCGGTCTGGACCCTGCGCAGCCGCTCGCCGCTGCGCAGGACACTGCGGGCAACGCCGTTCACAATTGCATCGACCCCGCCAAGATCGGCTCGAAGCCCTGCCTGCGCCGAGCGGTGCATGAAGGGCAGTAGCGATTTTTCCGACACCGTGCTTACCGCCTGTTCATAGCGCGCGAACGGTTTTTCAGCGAAGCGCATGAACGCCCGCGCGCCCTTGCGATAGAACCAGTCGGTGTCGATGCTGACCGTATCCTCGGGATCGAGCGCCTTCAGGAACAACACAAAGCCAAGCGCTGTGAACATCAGGATGCCGAGGCTTTCGCTCACATGCGCCCATGTATAGGGGTGATAATCAACCTCATACGGCAACAGCGCATAAAGCGGCGCGGGGTAGACGCCAATGCAGATGCACAGCACCGCGGCGATGGACATGGCGACCAACATGTTGCGTGGCGGCTCAGGCGGGCGCAGGCCGGAATCTTTGCCGAAGAACATGTAATAGGGCAGTTTCAGGCCGGTATGCAGAAATGTCCCCGACGACGCCAGAGTCAGCAGCAACATTACGGCCGCCCGATGATCGTACCCGGCAGCAGACACCACCATCGACTTGGTCACGAAACCCGAGAAGAAAGGGAAGGCCGAGATCGCAAAAGCTCCGATCATGTAGAGCATCACAGTCAGAGGCATGGTCCGATAGAGCCCGCCAAGCTCGGTCAGTTTGCGCCGCCCGGTGACATAGATCACCGCGCCCGCGCCCATGAACAGCAGTGCCTTGTACAGGATATGGGCGAAGGCGTGGCTGGTCGCGCCATTCAACGCCATTTCGGTTCCGATACCGATACCGGCCACCATGTATCCCACCTGACTGACGATGTGATAGGCCAGCAGGCGGCGGCAATCGTTTTCCATCACCGCGTAGATCACCCCGTATATCGCCATCGCGGTGCCGAACCAGACCAGAAGTTCCGTCCCCGGAAAACCTCGCGCCAGCACATAGACGGCGGTCTTGGTGGTGAAGGCGCTCAGGAACACTGCGCCGGTGACGGTGGCCTCGGGGTATGCATCCGTCAGCCAGGCATTCAAGGGCGGCACGGCGGCGTTCAGGGTAAAACCTATCAGGATAAGATAGGCAGCGGCCCCTAGCGGTCCCCCGATCGGGCCGAAAAAAACCGAGCCTGTCGCCGCCCCGTGCAGGATTACCCCGCCCAAAAGCGCGACACCCCCAGTGAGATGCACCATCAGATAGCGGAACCCGGCCTGCACCGCCTGTTCACCGTCTGCGGCGAAGATGAGATAGGCCGAAGCAAAGGCCATGCCCTCCCAAAACACGAACAACGTCAGGTAATCGCCGGCAAACACTACCCCCAGGGCGCAGCCGACATAGAGGAAGGCTGCGACATGCTGGCCCGGTCGCGTCAGATGCAGGGCATAGATCATGCCGATCAGCGCCATGATCGTAAAAACGGTTGCAAAGACAAGGCTCAGCTTGTCGACCCGTGCAATCAACAACTCCTGCCCCAGAAACCGGACCTCGCCATAAGAGCCTGATTGGGACATCGCAACGGCGGCAACGGCAAGGGCCGGGATCAACAGCAACCAGAGCTTGCGGATCGTTCCGTTCAGAAACGGAATCACCAGAGCTCCGGTAAAGAACAGAATTGTTGGGTGCAGGAACTCAGTCATAGTAATCTTCGGGCTGCATAAGCCCGCCCTGATGACCGAGGAACTTGGAAACGAAAATGATCACCACGCAGGAGCCGAACCCATACACAGCCGACCAGCCCGGCAGCCGTTCCCACAGGTATTCAACATGTTCACGAGGAACCAGGAAATCCGCCGCGACGATCAGGCTCAGCACCAGATAGAACAGGCGAAGGCGGAGATTGGCATATTTCGGATTGCCGAAGAATCCGACGATACGAGCGATCATCTGACCACCTCCTCTGCCAATGTGATGAAATAACCCGGGAAAATACCCATCAAAAGCGACAGAACCCCTGTTGCGATCAGCGGAACCGTGACCAGCGGGATTTCACGGACGTGGTTTTCCCCATCCGGCTCCTTGCCAAAGAAGGCAATATAGCTGACCGGCAGGAAATAGGCCGCATTCAGGATTGAGCTGACCAGCAGCACGACCAGAAATACGAATTGCCCCCCTTCGACAGACCCCAATGCCAGATACCATTTAGACACAAATCCACCGGCCGGTGGCACGCCGATCATGCCGAGCGACGCTACAAAGAATGCGGCCATGGTCCAGGGCAGTTGCCGCCCGATGCCGCCCATCTCGCTGATCTTCCGTTTGCCCGTGGCGCAATAGATTGACCCCGCGCAAAAGAACAACGTGATTTTGGAGAAGGCATGCGCAGCGATATGGATGACACCGCCGACCATTGCGATTGGTGAAAACAGAACTGCCCCGAGGATGATGTAGGAAAGCTGACTGACGGTGGAATAGGCCAGCCGCGCCTTCAGGTCGTCGCGGGTCAGGGCGTATATCGAGGCTGTCAGAATGGTGAAAGAGGCCAGATAGGCCGTAGCGATTGCCAGCCCCAGCGCCTCCATCAACCCGGTGCCGAAAACATCGAACACCACACGCAATACGCAGAAGACCCCCATCTTAACCACCGCCACGGCATGCAGAAGCGCGCTGACCGGGGTCGGGGCCACCATCGCGGCGGGCAGCCAGGCATGTAACGGCATCAACGCCGCCTTTGCGAACCCGAAGAGGTAGCAGAAATAGACAATCGTCAGCAGGATCGGCGTGGCCTCAACCCCGGACAGCAAGCCGCCCTGCACGAAATCCAGCGTGCCTGCCAGATGGTAGGTCAACGCGATAGCTGCCAGCAAAACGCTTTTTGATGCACCCATCAGATAGACGAGGTATTTGCGGCTCCCCTCCCAGGCTTCGTCGTCTTCGTGATGATAGACCAGCGGATAAGTCACGAGGCTCAGCACTTCGTAGAAGATCACCAGCGTAAAGAGATTGGCCGCAAACGCTCCGCCAACGGCGGCGGCAAGGCTGGCTGCAAAACAAATGTAGAACCGCGTCTGCGCATGTTCACCGAGGCTGCGCATGTAACCGATGGTATAGATCGACGCAAAAATCCACAGCAGCGAGGAAATAGTGGCAAACACCATCCCCAATGCATCCACCCGGAAAGCAAAATTAATTCCCGGCAGGATTTCGAATAGAACGAGTTCGTAGGTTCCGCCCGACAAAACCCGGGGTGCCATGGAAGCCACCAAGGCGAACAGCACCACGGACGCAACGGGTGACACGAGGTCCCGTGGCCCAACGCGGTCACGGAGATAGAGAACCAGCCCTGACGCAAGACCGGCGACTGCGATGGCCAGAAGCGGCCTTATGGATAATACCGCCTCCACCCCTACCCCCGCATTATCGTGATTTCATCAACCTTGAGCGTGGCCTTGTTCCGCACCAGAGCAACAAGGATGCCCAGAGCAATGGCAACTTCTGCCGCGGTGATCGCGATGATGAAGATCGCAAAAATTCGGCCCCGGAAATCATCGTGGAAATGGGCGAAAGCGATGAAGTTGACGTTGACCGAATTCAGCAACAACTCAAGCGACATCAGAACCACCAGGATGTTGCGCCGCACCAGAACCCCGGCTGCTCCGACGACGAACAGGACAACGCCCAATACGATATACCACGACAGCGGCACCATCAGCGCGACTCCTTCTGTGCCAACACGATGGCACCAATCAGAGCGACAAGCAGGATGACCGAAGCCACTTCGAAGGGCAGCAGGTAATCGGCAAACAGAGTGGTGCCCAGCTCGCGGATCTCACCGCCGGTTGAGGTCCCCGCAACGGTTTCCGGAAACTTCTGACCCATCAGGACCAGTGCCAACATCTCAAACCCCAGCAACGCCACTAGTCCGAGAGCAGCGAAGTTGCTTCCTGGTAGAAACCGCCGCAGCGTTGCTTCACGGATATCCAACATCATGGTCACGAACAGAAACAGAACCAGGATCGCCCCGACATAGACAAAGATCTGGATAACCGCGAGAAGCGGCGCCTGAAGCAGCACGAAAATTGCCGAGACATTGACGAAACAGGCCATCAGCGCCACCGCGCTGTGGATCGGACTGCGCGCCAACACCACCCCCAGGGCCGCCGCCACGGCCCCAATTGCAAATATCAGAAAAAACCCCTGTTCCATCGACGTCGACTCCCGACGTACGTTTTCAATCCGGCCCGATACAGCCGGAATTCGGATTGTGGTAATGTTCAATGTACCAATGAATTGTGCCTCAAATGGCCTTTTTTAACAAGGATTTCTCGGTGTTGGGTGTCGTCGGGCCGAACCCGAACCATCTGTTCATGCCCATTTTGCGAATATGCAAGCTACCCTTTAGCAGCTCCGGAGCGGCGGATCGCGCTCTCTTGCGGTCGGTCGGAACCGCGGCTCCGAAACGCCGTTCTTCACGGTTTTCCCGTGAAAAGCTACGCGCCGCACAGGGCCCCGATCTGGTGTCAACAATGGTGCGGACACTGTGGTTCGTTCAGACCAGACCCAAGCCGACGGCGGACTGCGGATTGATCGCAAGATCGGAAAAAGTCGCAACATTCCCGCCGACCACGTTATCCCGCTGCATAAGCGCGACCTGAGCAGGTGTGATCGGCGGTCTGGGGAATACGACCAACGCTGCGGCAAGAGACCACCAGAACCAATACGGCACCGGCAGCAGCAACCGATTTTTGCCACCGCGCCGCTCCAATCGTTGCAGTATTTCCTTGTAGGTAAACACATCCGGCCCGCCCAGCTCGTAAACGTGTCCGCGGGGCCCGGAAATTTCCGAAATGGAAGCCACCGCCTTGGCCACATCGCCCACATCAACCGGCTGCAACCGAACGCTACCGTCACCGAATAACGGAAGAACAGGCATGCGCCGAACAATCGCGTCGAACTCCCCGAAAAACGCGCCGCTGCGGCTGAACATGGCACTGGGTCGCAATATCGTGGCCTCCGGAAAGGCACGGCAGACCTCATCTTCGCCTTCCGCACGGGCGCGAACATAGGCGGATGGAGAGGCTCGGTCAGCTCCAATCCCCGAGATATGCACCAGACAGCGGGCACCAACTGACTTCGCTGTTTCGGCGACCGTGCGGGCTCCGCCGACATGCACATCCCGAAAGGTGTCCGTCCGGGTTTCAACATAGAGGCCAATGCAATTGACGACCACAGTAGCGCCCTGCAACGCGCTTTGCACTGTATCGGGGCTTTTCAAATCACAATGAACCACACGGACCCCACCGTCCGGATCATTGCCAAACCGGGCGACCTTGTCCGGACATCGCGTTGCGACGCCGACGGCGAACCCCCTGCCCTGCAATTGCTGAACCACCCGGCGCCCGAGGAACCCTGTACCCCCGAGGACAATCACCGTTTTTCCGGTTTTCGCTGTGGTCACATGCGCCTCATTCGTCTTTCTTATGCGCTTTTGGAAGCAGATCGATGGGCAGCGGGAACACAACCGTCGTCGTACCGTCGGCGGCAATGTCATTGAGGGCGTTGAAATAGCGCAGCTGCATCGAGTTTGGCTGGGTCGCCAAAAGTTTGCCAGCTTCCACCAGTTTCGACGCCGCCTGAAACTCACCTTGCGCATTGATAACCCGCGCCCGGCGCAGGCGTTCAGCTTCGGCTTGTTTGGCAATGGCGCGAACCATGCTTTCATCGATATCCACATGCTTGATCTCGACATTCGCGACCTTGATGCCCCAGGCATCCGTCTGGCGATCCAGAATCTCCTGAACATCAGCGTTGAGCTTGTCACGCTCCGCCAGCATCTCGTCCAGCTCGTGCTTTCCCAGGACCGACCGCAAGGTGGTCTGCGCCAATTGGCTGACGGCGGCCCGGAAATCGGCCACGTTTATGATCGCGCGCTGTGGGTCCACGATGCGAAAATAGATGACCGCGTTGACCTTGACCGAAACATTGTCGCGGCTGATCACATCCTGACTGGGCACATCTTCGACGAACATGCGCAGGTCGGTACGTACAAGCTGCTGCACAACCGGAATGATCAGGACAAATCCCGGCCCTGAGACCCGCGTGAACCGCCCCAGCGTGAATAGAACCCCGCGCTCATATTCCCGGAAAATGTAGATCGCCGCCTGCAGGAACAGGAACACCAGCACCAGCCCGATGAGATAGGCGACCCATTCGAACTGGAATACTTCCATCATCATGCTCCTTCGTCAGCAGCTGATTTCTTTCCGGTCTCTGGCCCGACCTGTAATGTGAGACCGTCGATCCCCAGAACGCATACGTCCTGTCCGGGCCGGAGACCGGGTATTCCCATGGCTTGCCACCGTTCACCCTCGACCCAGACAAAGCCAGTCCCATCGGACCAGTCCAGCACACGGGCCGGCGCCCCCAGCATGCGGGCCGAACCCGATACCGGCGCTTGTCGGTAGGTGTGGACCGTGTACCCCAGAAGCACGGCCAGGATCGACGTACTGACCAGCGCCATGACCCCGATCAGCCACCACGAGATTTGGTAGGCTTCGACATCCGTGTCCACCAGCATCGCGGCCCCCAGCGAAAAGGCGATAATCCCGCCAAGACCCAGCACTCCAAAGCTTGGCGAAAAGGCTTCGGCCACCATAAAGGCGATGCCCAGTCCGATCAGGGCCAGCCCCGCATAGTCGAGCGGCAACTGATTAAGCGCATAAAGCCCCAGCGTCAGACATATTGCGCCGACAACGCCGGGAACAATCGCACCAGGGTTCCAGAATTCGAAGATCAGGCCATAAACACCAAGCATCATCAGAACCAGCGCCACATTTGGGTTCGACAGAATGCTGAGAATCCGGGTGACCGTCCCCATCTCGATCCGTTCAACAGGCTGACCGGAGACATCCAGAGTCAGTCGGGATTCACCCATCACCACGCTGCGCCCGTCCGCATCCCGCAGAAGCGCGCTGAGATCTGCGGCAATCAGATCAATAACATTCAGTTCGCGTGCCTGTTCCGCCGACAAGCTCTCGGCCTGCCGAACGGCGCGTTCAGCCCAATCCGCATTGCACCCGTGCATTTCGGCCAGGCTGCGGATCAAGGCAGCGGCATCATTTGTGGCTTTGGCCGACATGGCATCCTTTGGCGCCAGCGGGTCGCTCTCAGCCTCTTCCTTGGCTTTCTTGTCCTTTTCATCCGCCTCGTCGAGCGGCTGTTCCGGCAAACCGCCAGGCATACCTCCAATCGCAACCGGAGTGGCCGCGCCAAGGTTCGTTCCCGGCGCCATCGCTGCGACATGGCTTGCGTACATGATGTAAGTGCCCGCGCTGGCCGCGTGGGCACCGGGCGGGGCGACATAGGTGATCACCGGTACCGGCGACAGCAGTATTTCCGATATTATCTCGCGCATTGCGTCGGCGAGCCCGCCGGGCGTGTTGAGTTGCAATACAACCGCGGACGTCGGCGAATTTCGTGAATGCTCTAGCACGCGCGTAATATGATGCACGGTTGCCGGGCCAATTGGCCCCTCGATCACCGTGTGCAACACCCGGTTCTCAGGCACGTCTGCCATATCAACCTGGCCGTTTAACCGGTCCGCCGACAGGAAGCTCAGGATGATGAGGCAGAGGAGTTGTAACCGTTGCTTCGCAGTCTCCATATTTGCTTCCTCACAACAGAAGGTAGCACAATCCGCCTCTTGCTCAAATTCTGATCCCCCTTACTGCCGGTTGGCAGCGTCGGAACCGATTGTGCCGCCTCGTTGTTTCTCTGGCGGGTACCGTCTGGTTGGGTTTTGTCGCAAACTTTATTGAGAGCAGCACAGTTGCTGTTGATGAGCCGATTATCCTGCCAATCGGGCGAACTGCTGAAACGGGCAGAGTCCAGACGTGAGTTGACCTTTGCGGACCTTGTTAGCGACTTCGATTCCGTTCAGCGTTGCCGCTGCTGAAGCAAACGCTTTGAACCCCAACATCGGTCGAGTGCGCCGTTTGATGAAACGGTGGTCCTGCTCGACGAGATTGTTCAGATACTTCCGCCTGACCATCTCGACTGGAATTGGGCAACCAAAGCCCTTCAGCATCTTGTCGATGGTCTTGATACCAGCGGTGTTCGCACCGTTCTTGTCTATGACGATATTTCGCGAAAGACCGCTGCATTCCAACATTAGTGCGAAGAATTTCGTCGCAGCAGGTTTGTTCCTGCCGTTTAGACAGCATGAAATCAAGAGTCTTATCGAGTTTGTCGACCGCTCAGTATTGGTAGACCCATTCTCCTTTGACGCGCGCATAGGTTTAGTCCATTCGCCAGAATCGTTCGCAGCAACGCTTCTGACGACATGCTCAGTCTGCGATCAATGGTGCGCCTTTGAATGAGATTGTCACTGCCCGCCTCGTTCGAGTATCGAGACGCCGTTAGCACTGAGGCGTCGGAGCCGAAAGTTAGCGACATAGACACCGGAAGGGTCTGTTGCGAAGTTTGTTGCTGACCGTAGAAACTTCGCCGGGCTAACGGGTTAAACAGCCAATTCTGCGAATTGCTGAAACGGGACAGATCCGATTGCAAACTATCGAAATACCTTTCTCGTCAATCTGAAGCCGAAATTTTCGACACAACTGCTTACTGTCGCCGAGCGCTGCGTGATTGTACTGAGCCCTCTAGGTCTGACTTTGATGTTAAAAACAGGTCGGCAACTTGAGACCGAAGCCAGACGCAGGCGGATTCCGACTCTGTTCTTGTGTGCCAGACCATTTTGATGCTTGCGGCTGTCCTCGAAATTGAAAACGGCAAAACCTCTATCTGATGTGTTCTTCTGAGATCGTTGGCATATTGCCGAGGAGCGATGACCACGACGTCAAGCTGCGACAGCAATTGGGGCAAGGCTCCGAAGTATCCTACGCGCAGGACGACGCTGCCAGATAGACCGAGGCGTGAAATTGAATCGTTGATATCTTTGGCATAAGTTGCTTCGGGAACAGAAAGAACGATCTTTTCCTTCCTCAATTCATCCAAACTTTTTGGGCGTCGATCCAACCCTTTGCCTACAATCGCCACATAGTTTTCTTCAAATAATGTAACCGTCCGAATACCCCGCTCGCGGATATTGACCATGCCAATCGCGAGATCTACATCGCCATCCTCCAATGATTGAGCCAGCATTGGCAGCGGAGTCGAGTGATTAAACAACTTAATGCCCGGTGCGATCCGCAGCGCCCTAATGGCCAATTGCGGCAGAAATACAGTTTCTCCCAATCCCGATAACGACAGGCGAAACACTCGTTTGGAATTGGCAGGATCAAATTCGCTCCCCTCGCCAAGAGATTCGAAAAGCCCATCCAGATGGCGCCGGACATCTGGAATGATCCGCTCGGCAAATGGTGTTGGCACCATCCCTGTACGTGACCGCACGAACAAAGGATCACCCAGAGCGTGACGTAGCCTGGACAGAGCATTGCTGGAGGCAGGCTGACTTAGGCCAAGTTGCGCTGCTGCTACGGAAACCGAACCGGTTTCACCCAGCTCTACTAGAACGCGGAGAAGATTAAGATCCAGTGTACGCAGATTTATTGACATCGTGAATATAGTCCATTCGGAATATCCGTTGGACGCATAATTACTTTGTCGCGATAGTTTCGGCAACTCCGGTTTCGGACCGGTAGTGAAAACGCCAGACGACAAGGGATACAGCCGTGGAAGTTTCATTCTCCAAAGAAATTGAAAAGCTGAAACTCGGCAACGGTGAGACGTTTCACGGCGAAGGGATTCTCGCGGTCACCAAAGCGTTGCTGCAATCGGGCGTTTCTTATGTCGGTGGCTATCAGGGCTCTCCGGTGTCTCACCTGATTGACGTGATGGTTCAGGCAGCTCCGGAAATGTCCGAATTGGGCGTGCATGTGGAGCCTTGCACCAACGAAGCGTCAGCCGCCGCCATGTTGGGGGCGTCGATCATGTATCCGGTGCGGGGTGCAGTCACTTGGAAATCCATCGTCGGCACCAATGTGGCCGCTGATGCATTGTCAAATCTGGCCTCGCCGGGCGTCATGGGTGGGGCTCTTATCGTAATCGGCGAGGATTACGGCGAAGGGTCCAGTGTCATTCAGGAACGCAGCCATGCGTATGCGATGAAATCGACCCTGTGGCTGATGGACCCGCGCCCGAACCTGCCCAGCATTGTTAATTGTGTCGAAAAGTCCTTTGAACTGTCCGAGGCGTCGAATACGCCGGTGATGATGGAGCTGCGCATCCGCGCCTGCCATGTTCAAGGCGCGTTTCAAACCAAGGACAACATCGCGCCCGCGATTTCGATGAAGCAGGTTTTGTCGGAACCTGCGCCGCACAACTACGACCAACTGGCACACCCGCCTGTCACCTTTGGCCATGAGCGTTTGAAATCAGGCGAGCGCATGCAGGCCGCACGTGACTTCATCCGAGACAACAAGCTGAACGAATGGTTTGATGGGGCGCAAAAGGATGTGGGCATCATCGTGCAGGGCGGGCTATATAACGCCTTGATCCGCGCGCTGGCCGAGATGGGGCTTGCGGATGCGCACGGTAATTGTGAGTTGCCGATCCTGGCCTTGAACGTGGTTTATCCGTTGGTGCCCAACGAGATCCTGAAGTTCACGGAAGACAAACGCGCGGTACTGGTTCTGGAAGAGGGTCAGCCTGAATACATTGAGAATGAAATCGGCACAATCCTGCGCCGCGCCGGATCGACTGTGATACTGGCGGGGAAGGATGTGTTGCCGATGGCGGGGGAATACACTTCCGAAGTCATGGGCGCCGGGGTGGGCAAGTTCCTGCGTCAGCATCTGCCAAATGTCGGCAACCTCCTGGGTGACGTAAGCTATGCCGAGGAAATCGCAGAGCTTCGGTCTGAGGCGAAGGCACTGTTGGCCGATCCAGTGCCGCCGCGTCCGCCCGGTTTTTGCACCGGTTGCCCGGAACGGCCTTTCTTTTCAGCCCTGAAACTGACCGAGCAGGAGATCGGTAAAGTCCACTATTCCGCCGACATCGGCTGTCACGCCTTTGCCACCTTTGCCCCGTTCAACTTCGGCAACTCCATTTTGGGCTACGGTATGAGCCTTGCTTCCAACTCGTCAGTGGCGAGCTTTCAAGAGAAACGCCCCATCGCCGTGATGGGCGATGGGGGGTTCTGGCACAACGGACTTTTGTCCGGGGTCACGTCGCGTTTGTTGAATGGCGGGGACGGTATCCTTGTCATCATGAAGAACGGTTATACCTCGGCCACAGGCACGCAGGAGGTGATCTCTTCTCCGGACAAGACGCTGAAGCTGGCCTCGGCCGAGAAAAGTGCCACCGATGGCGAAACCACCATCGAAGACGCATTGAAAGGTGTTGGAGTGAAGTGGCTTCGCACGGTGCATAACTACGATGTGTCCAAAATGCGCGAGACGCTCAAGGACGCTTTCAGCACCAAATTCGATGGACTCAAGGTGATCGTAGCCGAGGGCGAATGTCAGCTGGAACGCCAACGCCGGATCAAGCCGATCCGCGCCAAGGCCCTGGCTGCCGGCGAACGGGTTGCGCGTACCCGGTTCGGAGTGGACGAAGACACCTGCACCGGGGATCATTCCTGTATCCGTCTGTCGGGCTGTCCGACGCTGACGATCAAATCATCGACCGATCCGCTGAAAACCGATCCGGTGGCACACGTGAACAATGGCTGCGTCGGTTGCGGGCTGTGCGGTGAGGTAGCCCATGCCGCCACGCTGTGCCCCTCGTTCTGGCGGGCCGAGATCGTGTCTAACCCAAACTGGTGGGACCGAACCAAAGCCCGCTTCCGCAGCCTGATGACCGGAGTGAAAGCCGCATGAGCATGCAATACACACAGACCCCGCCGCTTCGTATCCTGCTGGCCGCTCTTGGCGGCGAAGGCGGCGGGGTGCTGATGAACTGGATTGTCGGTGCCGCGCGCGACGCCGGGTTGGTCGCACAGGCCACATCCGTCCCCGGAGTGGCGCAGCGCACCGGGTCCACCAGTTACTACATCGAAATCGCCCCTGCGACGGCAGAAACGCCCGTGCTCAGCCTGGTTCCCATGCCGGGTCGGGTGGATGTGGTTCTGTCCAGCGAACTGGTTGAAAGCGCGCGGGCAATGGCAGCGGGATACGTCTCGCCCAAAGTCACAACGCTCATAAGCTCGACCGCACGGTTCTACTCGACCGCAGAAAAGATCGCGATGGGCGATGGCCGCTATTCCGAAGAGAACGTGCGCCGCACTGCCGAGGCGATGGCGAAAGAAAGCTACTTGCTCGATCTGGGGCAGATGGCAACGGACAATGGCACATTCGTCAGTGCCACCATGTTCGGCGCGCTGGCGGGCAGTGGGGTTCTGCCTTGGAACCTGGATCATTCCCGCAAAGTGTTCGGCACCGGTAAATCGGCGGCGGCCAGCCTTGCCGGGTTCGACACTGCCTGTGCCGCGGTACGAAAGCTGCAAGCCGGAGAAAGGATAGAAGTGCAGCCCGAGGCGGAAATCACCCCGAGGCCGATTAGCCCTCGGGACCTGTCGCACCTGCCTGACGACCTGAGTGCCGTGATCGGGCATGGCCATAACCGCTGTACGGACTATCAGGACACGCAGTATGGCGAAGAATATCTGGATCGGGTTGATCAGCTGTTGACGGCCGCCGACCTGTCGAACCACCAGGCCCTGCATGCGGTCAAGGAAGGTTGCCGCCGTCTGGCACTGTGGATGGCGTATGAGGATGTGGCGCGGGTTGCCGATCTGAAGACCCGGCCTGAACGGTTCGAACGCATCCATGCCGAGGCTCAGCTGAAACCAGGTCAAGTGTTGACCATCACCGAATACATGAAGCCGCGCGCCGAAGAGATTGCCGACATTCTGCCGGTATCGCTGGGCGCGCGCGTCATGAAACGGGTCGAAAACGGTGGCTCCTTTCCGTTTCTCGGCAAGGGTATTCATGTCCGGTCGAACGGGATTGCCGGGTATTGGATGTTGCGCGGCGTGGCGAGCCTCCGCCGGATGCGGCGGCGGTCGTACCGGTTTGCGAACGAACAGCACGCCATCGAGAACTGGATGAGCGCGATGACCACGGCGCTTGGTCGTGCCCCCGAGTTTGCTGCGGGCTTGGCAGAGCTGCCCCGGGTTTTAAAAGGCTATTCCGACACGTTGTTGAGAGGTAAGTCCGCCTATGACAGGATCATGGCCGGAATCGTCTTGCCCGCCTTGCGCGACGGGACCGAGCGCGAAGCTGCAGGAGCTCTGCGCGCGGCCATCGGCGCGGCGCTAGCCGACGACAGCCATGCCAAGCTCGACCAGGCCCTCGATAATGGATCACCGGTCGCGGCCCCAATTCCCAACCTGAAACAGGCCGTTTAGCGTGAACGTTGCTTCACAGCGATGCCAAACGCGTCAGGTTGCTGCACTTTGTTGCTAGAAATGATAACCAAATACGATGAAAAGTCATTTTCCCTCGTACGCTAGGGAAACTATGGTGAACTGAAACGGGCCATTGCGCCGATTCCGGGAGATCCGACATGCTAACCAGCCGCCGGACCGTCTTGATCGAATGGGGCGATTGCGACCCAGCCGACATCGTCTTTTATCCGCGATACTTCGCGTGGTTTGACGCCTCGACCGCCAACCACTTCAAGGCAGCCGGCTTGCCGAAGCCCGAATTGGTGGGCCGGTACGGCGTTGTCGGATTTCCGATGGTTGACACACGGGCCAAGTTCCATGTCCCCTCAAGCTATGGGGAGGCGGTGACCATCGAAACCCGGATAACCCGTTTCGGGCGGGCAAGTTTCGATGTCGAACACAAGCTGCTGCGGGGAGAGACACTGGCCGTGGAAGGGTTCGAAAAGCGGGTTCTGGTAAAACGGAGCGAAGATGGCAAGGGGATTATGTCCTGTCCTGTGCCGGAGGAGGTCAAAGCACTGTTCACTGCCTGATCCGGGTGTGAACGGGTAAAGCTGATTGGGAGGTCGCCGGGTTACGTCGGCGACGGGAAGTCAAAGCTAGTCTACGAGGAGAAGACCAATGAACGTTGTTGCAAAAACCAAGGCGATCGCCCTTGGCATCGCCGTCGCCGCTGCGGGTGCCACCGCCTCAGCTGCGGCTGAGTTCGATTTCAAGTTGCACCATTTCCTGAGCCCGAAGGCACCGGCACACAGTCAAATGCTGGAGCCCTGGGCCGAAAGGATCATGGAAGCCTCGGACGGGCGTATCAGCATCGAAATTTTCCCTTCAATGACACTGGGCGGTAAGCCGCCGCAATTGCCGCGTCAGGTGCGTGACGGTGTGGTCGACATGGCCTGGATTGTGAACGCCTATGCGGCCGGGTCATTCCCGCGTACCGAAGTGTTTGAACTGCCCGGCGTGCATCAAGGTAGCAGTGCTGCCGTGAATTTGGCGATGCAGGAAATGTATGCCGATGAACTGAGCCAGGATTTCAAGGGTATGACCGCGCTGTTCCAGCATGTGCATGGCGGTCAAGCCCTGCATATGGTGTCCGACGAGGTACGCTCGCCCGCTGATCTGGAGGGCAAGAAAATGCGGATTCCATCGCGCACCGGCGCCTGGGTGCTGGAAGCGCTTGGCGCGAGTCCGGTGAAAACCTCGGTGGGTGAGATCCCGGTCGCCCTGTCGAAAAAGGTGATCGACGGCGCGATGATCCCGTTCGAGATTATTCCACCGCTGAAAATTCAGGAGCAGACCAAATACCAGATCGAAGGTCCGGGAGGTAAGCGCCTTGGAACCACCTCGTTCTCGGTTGTCATGAACCAGGCGCGTTGGGACAGCCTTCCGGCGGATATCCAGCAGATCTTCATTGATAACTCCGGTCCCGAATGGCACGCAGAGGTTGGTGAAATCTGGGATGGCGCTGAAGCGTTTGGCATCGGGCTGGCAGTTAAGGCTGGCAACGAGCATATTCAGTTGAACGATGCGGAATGGGCCGAGTTCGAGGCCGCCATGGCGCCGGTAGTGACCCGCTGGATCGAAGAGATGGCCGAAAAGGGAATCGACGGTCAGGCGCTGTATGACCATGCAGTACAGCTGGTGTCCGAAAACATGGCGACGAACTGAGCCATGTCGGGGGCTGCAAACACCAAGGAGGCGGGGCTGGTCGGCCTCGCCCGCCGCGCCATAACCGGGTGGGCACTGCTGGGTGGTCTTGTCCTGATCGGAGTCGTGCTGGTGAATGCTTGGTCGATCCTGGCCGGGGCAATCATCAACAAGCCGTTCCCGGGTGATTTCGAGCTGACAGAGATGGGGGCGGCTATCGCCGTGTTCTGTTTCCTGCCCTATTGCCAACTGGTCGGGGCGAACGTGTCGGCGGATATCTTCACCATGCGGGCAAGCCCGCGGGCCATTGCCCTGATGTCGGTGTTTGCAGGTCTCATAGCGCTGGCCTTTGCCGCGTTGATGATCTGGCGCATGAGCGCCGGATTGCAGGATTACCGGGAATACTCCGAATTCACCGGTATCCTGGAAATTCCGATCTGGTGGGCCTTTGTCCCTGCCTTGATCTCTCTGTTCCTTTTGTTTGTGGCCTCGCTGATCACTTTGGGTGAGGCACTGTCAAAGCTACGGCAAAGCGAGGCCTACTGACATGGACAGCATCACCATTGGCATGCTGGGCCTCGGGGCCCTGATTTTTCTGATCGCGATCCGGCTGCCCATTGCCTATGCAATGATCGCCGTAGGTGGGGTTGGCATCGCCATCCTCAATGGCCCGATGATCGTCATGAGCCAGCTCAAGGACCTCGCGTACGGGCAGTTCTCGGTTTACGATCTGTCGGTTGTACCATTGTTCGTACTGATGGGCGCGGTCGCCTCACGTTCTGGGCTCAGCGCCGATCTGTTTCGGGCCGCGAATGCCTGGCTGGGCTGGATGCGCGGCGGGGTGGCCATGTCTGCGATCGCGGCCTGTGCAGGGTTCGGGGCTGTTTGCGGCTCGTCGCTGGCTACGGCATCGACTATGGGCCGCGTCGCGCTGCCCGAACTGAAACGGTACAAGTACTCCTCTCGTCTGGGTACCGGCACAATTGCAGCGGGCGGCGTTCTGGGCATCTTGATCCCGCCCTCGGTGGTGCTGATTGTTTATGCGATTATTGTCGAGGCCAACGTGGTCACGATGTTCATGGCGGCTTTGATCCCCGGACTGATCGCCGTCCTGTTCTTCATCCTGACCATCCTGATCTACGTAATGGTCTGGCCCAACGCGGGGCCCCGAGGCGAAAAGGCTTCGCGCGAAGAATTCATCACCGCCACACTGAACGTTCTGCCGGTGGGTTTGGTCTTTGGCGTAGTGATCGGAGGTATCTATCTAGGCTTTTTCAATCCGACTCCGGCGGCAGCTGTCGGCGTCGTGATGGTGACGATCTTTGGCCTGTTGCGACGCAAACTGTCATGGTTGGACAGCCGCGAGGCGCTACTGGAAACCGCGCGAACCGCGGGGATGATTTATCTGATCCTGCTTGGGGCGGAACTTCTCAAGATCTTCATGTCTCGCGGCGGTGTCCCACAGGCGATGGCCGAATTCATGGCAGCGTCTGGGCTGGCGCCGATGACGACGTTGCTGATCCTTCTGCTGGCACTGATCGTGTTGGGCTGTCTGATGGACAGCCTGTCGATGATCCTGCTGGCGATGCCATTCTTCTGGCCAGTGCTGGTCGAGATGAACGGTGGTGATTACGCCACTGCCGAAATGTCGCCCTTTGGCATGGATACCGAGGACCTGAAGATCTGGTTCGGGATATTAGCGCTCATAGTGGTGGAACTTGGCCTGATCACGCCGCCGGTGGGGATGAACGTGTTCATAATCTCGGCGCAGGCCCGCGACGTTCCGATGCGTGAGACATTTATTGGCGTCCTGCCCTTTTTCGGGGCCGAAGTTGTGCGGGTTGGTTTCCTGATCCTGTTCCCGGCGCTGACTTTGTGGTTGCCGCGAGTTCTCGCTGGTTAGGGAGTGACAATTTGAAAATTGCTGTACTGGGTGCGGGCGCCATGGGCTCGGTTTTTGGCGCCCGCCTCGCGCGGGGCGGAGCAGAAGTGACACTGCTGGATGTCAACGAAGCGCACCTTGATGCCATCAATCGGGATGGGTTGCAGGTCAATCTGGATGACGGCACGCATACCTTGCGCCTTCCGGCCATGCGGCCCGACGCCTTTGACGGGCCGACAGACGTGGTCCTGCTGTTCACCAAGGTTTTCCACACAGAGGCGGCTCTGACTTCTGTGGCCGGGCTGTTGCAACATGCGACTGTGCTGAGTCTGCAAAACGGGATCGGTAATGCGGAACGCATTGCCGCCCATGTGCCGCGGGACCACATTCTGCTGGGGATGACGATGACTCCTGCAGAGTTTCTAGGCCCGGGTCGCGTCGAATCCCACGGGCCTGCAAAGTCGGCGTTTCATGCGCTGGATGGCCAGGACCGACCGCTGCTGCATGCGCTGGCCGAAGCCATGCAGCGAGGGGGGATCGAAGCTGCACCAGACCCGGATATTCAGGTGGCGATCTGGGAAAAGGCGGCTTTCAATTGCGCCATGAACGCGTTGTGCGCGCTGTCCAACGCGACCCCGGGTTCCATCGGCAGTTCCGCCACCGGGCGCGCCCTGGCCAGCCGCGTGGCGGCAGAGGCGGTAGCTGTTGCGCGGGGTTCGGCGGTGGCAGCCAGTCTGGAGCGCGTTGAGGCGCTTATGGCGCATGCCTATGCGCATCACTTGCACCATGAACCGTCAATGTTGCAGGACCGCAATGGCGGGCGTCCGACTGAGGTCGATGCTCTGAACGGCGCGGTTGCCGCGATGGGCGACAAACTCGGCATCGCCACACCGGCGAACCGGACCGCTGCCGATCTGATCCGACTGATGGAGGATTCAGTGAGATTCCGCAGGAACCAGTCCGGCGGCTGAACGCTCAACCTGAGCTTATCCCTTCGGGTCGCCGATCCGTTCGATCCGCTGCGCCAGTTCGCGGGCCGCGGTCAGGGAACGGCCAGTTGCCATGATCATCTGAGGGAGGATCATCCATTCCAGCGTCCAGGCCACACCTGATCGCTCTTGTTCATGCACCAGCGCCTGATGCATTCCGGTCAGCTGTGTCGCGTTGTACCGGGCCAAAGACACTAAGAGTTCTGCAAGAACCGGGTTCTGTTTATGCGGCATAGCCGAAGAGCCGCCGCCGCCGCTCAGCGCCACTTCATCCACCCCCTGTTGGGCCATCAGCGCAACGTCCTGCCCCAATTTGCCCAGCGTGCCCGATACCAGCGACAGCCAGCTCGCAAACTC
Source organism: Ruegeria sp. HKCCD7181 (assembly GCF_057221055.1). Classification (NCBI taxonomy): domain Bacteria; kingdom Pseudomonadati; phylum Pseudomonadota; class Alphaproteobacteria; order Rhodobacterales; family Roseobacteraceae; genus Ruegeria; species Ruegeria sp. HKCCD7181. The sequence continues at coordinate 120,083 of NZ_JBWVBC010000011.1, forward strand.
GGCCACCGACTCGCGGTTTGAATGCCAGCAGTCAGAGGGGTTTTCAAGTTGTAGTGCGTGCGCCATAAAAGCGCTTACTTTCCCGGCAAAGTGGCCAAGGGCTTTACGATCCCCGGCAGCCCCGCCCAGTTGCAGCTGCAACAGCCGGGGCCTCAGTTGATCGAGACGTTCGACATGCAGGATCAAAGGGTCGGACCAGACGCGCAGTCGGTCGGCGGCCGTGATCGGCAGAGCCGCCTGCATGCGGGTTCGGCCGGTCAGGCTGTTCAGGCCTTGGGTGTTGCTCAGACGCTGCAAATCCTGCGCGAGGATGTCCAATCGTGTGCGAAACAGTTCGCACACGTCTCGCAACGATAGCACCAGAGCAGTGTCGATTATGTCCTGCGAAGTCAGACCCGCATGAACAGCGTCGTGGGCCTCTGGGGGTATTACCCTTTTTAGGGCGCGAACCAGAGCGGGCACGACCACGCCATCCCGTGCCGTACCGTCGCGCAGTACCGACATCGCAACCGGTGCCGCATCGATGGCATCCGCTGCCATCCGGGCCTGTTCCTGCGTAACCGCCCCGAACTCTCCTAGTGCTCGGGAGTGTGCCGCTTCGACCCGTTGCATATGGGTCAGTTGGGCCTGTGGCGATATCAGATCCGCCGTTTCGGGATCACCGAATAATCCGCTCAACCAAGGGTGGAAAAACACGTCTGCTGTCATGGCTTAATGCGACATGAACACAGGGACTTTCGCTTTTCCCATCACGTCTGTCGTCGCCCCCCCAAACAAGTCGTGGCTGAACTTGCTGTGCTCGTATGCGCCCATGACAATCAGCTGCGCGTTCAGTTCCGATACTGTTTCAAGAATGGTCTGCCCGATGGAGTGATGGCGCGGTTTCACGATTGTCTCAGCATCAATCCCATGTCGCTTTAGATTCAGTAGCACGCGGTCCATTCCTTCGGGCGCTACTTTGCCGACCGACAGGATGGTCACTTTGGCCTTTTCCTCCAGCACCGGCATCGCGTCGCCCATAGCACGCGCGGCAGAGCGTTTGCCGTCCCATGCGACGACTGCATGGCTGGCCAGAGTGTCGCTTTTGTATTCATCTGGGATCACCAAAACCGGGCGACCGCTGCGCAGGGCAAGTAAGTCCGGATTGGCGGCCAGATGTGCCTCTTGCGTGTTGTCGGTCTGAACACCGGTCACGATCAGGTCAAAGCTGCGTGCAAACTTGCTGAGCGCAAACTCCGAGATGTTGTCAACCTCCACGAATTCTGCCCTCTCGGCAAATCCGGCGCGTTCGACCTCGCGGTTGAACACGGTCGAGATTTCCCGAACCCGCTCGGCATCCGCCTCGTGCAGGGTGTCGATGACCTCTTTTGGCAACTGCCCGGCAAACCGGGATTCCAAGATCGGCTGTCCGTGATGTACGACGCCAGTCAGCCAGCCGTCGTGGTGACGGACGATCTTGAGCGCATAGTCGAGGGTGTTCAGCCCGGCCTCTTCGCCGCTATAGGCGCAAAGGATGTTTCGCGTGGTCATCGGCTGTCTCCGGTTGCCGGTTTCAGGTCCAGTATATCGCGCGCCTGTTGCCAGGTCGCTACCGGACGTTCGTATTTCTCGCAAAGCTCCACCGCGCGTTGCACCAGCGCCGCGTTTGAGGGGGCAAGTGTATCGCGGTCGAGGCGCACGTTGTCTTCCAGCCCGGTGCGGGTGTGTCCACCAGAGGCGATGCACCACTCGTTGACAGTCAGCTGATGCCGTCCGATCCCTGCGGCGCACCATTCGGCATCAGGGGCCAGACGTTCCATCGTTCGGATGTAATAATCAAAGACGTCGCGATCCACCGGCATCGCGTTCTTTACACCCATCACGAACTGGACATAGAGCTTTCCGGAAATCCGCCCATCCCGGTTCATCGCCACGGCCTGATGGATATGGCTGAGGTCAAAAGCCTCGATTTCTGGCTTCACCCCGTGGCTCTGCATCTCTCCGGCCAGCCAGTCCACCAGATCGGGCGGGTTCTCATAGACACGGGTCGGGAAGTTGTTCGAGCCAACTGACAGCGATGCCATGTCAGGCGCCAGAGGCAGCATGCCGCCGCGGGCCTGACCGGCACCAGATCGACCGCCGGTGGAAAATTGCACGATCATGCCGGGGCAGTGTTTTTCAAGCCCTTCCTTGAGGCGGGCGAATTTCTCGGGGTCCGAGCTGGGCGTCTGGTCGTCGTTGCGCACATGGCAATGTGCGATGGAAGCGCCGGCTTCGAACGCTGCATGCGTGCTTTCGATCTGTTCGGTGACGGTTATCGGCACCGCCGGGTTGTTTTCTCTGGTGGGCAGGGATCCAGTGATCGCAACGCAGATGATGCAGGGTTTGGTCATCTTGAAATTCCTCAAAGAAGTACGAAAACCGCCCGGGTCAGGCCCGGACGGTTGGGGCCTTAGATGTCAAAGAAGACCGTTTCATCCTCACCCTGAAGCCGGATGTCGAAACGATAGACGATCTGACCGTCCCGCTCGCCTCGTTTCGCGATCAGTGTGGCGCGGCGGCGTTCCCATTCGATCAGGTTGATGACCGGGTCCTGAGCATTGGCTTCGGTCTCATCTTCGAAGTAAAGCCGCGTGTTCAGGCCCACATTGATACCGCGTGCCACAACCCACAGATTGATATGCGGCGCCATCAGCTTGCCGGAACGCCCCATAACCGGCCCGGGTTTGACAGTGTCAAACCCCCACTCGCCGGTTTCGAAATTGGTGATTACACGGCCCCAGCCGCGAAAGCCCTCTTCCACGTCACCGCTACGTTCGGGATGCGCATAGATTCCGTCGGCATTGGCCTGCCACGCCTCCAGAAGCACGTCCTTGACCGGAGATCCGGTGCCGTCGACCACCAGCCCCTCGACCCGAATACGCTCGCCCCTGGCATTGGGACCGGCGATGTCCCAGCCAAGTTCCTGCGCGTAGATATCAAATCCCGCAGCACCGGGGGCCAGCCCGATATGGACGTAGGGCCCGGCAGTCTGTGAAGGAGTTTCTTTGAGATAGTGAAGTTCCTGTGCCATGATCAGTTCCCCTCCAGACGGTTTTCAAACAGGGTGGACCGGCGCCCGCGCAGCACGATGTCGAACTTGTAGGCAATTGTGTCGAGCGGGATGGTCGCGTTCATGTCAAGCCGCGCCACCAATTGCTCGATCGCCTCGGGGTCGGGGATCGTGTTGACGATCGGGCATTTCGGGATCAGTGGATCGCCCTCGAAATAGCACTGGGTAATCAGGCGTTGAGCAAAAGCTGTACCAAAGACCGAGACGTGGATATGCGCCGGCCGCCAGCTGTTGACATAGTTGCGCCAAGGATAGGCGCCCGGCTTGACCGTGCGGAAGAAGAAATAGCCGTTTTCATCCGTAAGTGTCCGCCCACAACCGCCGAAATTCGGGTCGATGGGGGCCAGATAGGTGTCTTTCTTATGGCGGTAGCGGCCTCCGGCGTTGGCCTGCCATATCTCGACCAGAGTATTCGACATCGGACGGGCGTTTTCATCGAGTACCCTGCCATGCAGGATGATCCGTTCACCGATAGCGCTCTGCTCGGGCTGGGCGTAGTTGTAAATCAGGTCGTTGTCCAAAGGGTCGACATCGTTGTGGCCAAAGACGGGCCCGGTGATTTCGCTGGCCGAGTTTTGCAGCGAGATCAGTGAATATTGCGGCGACCGTGATACGGACGTCTTGTAGTCTCGCGCCAGAGCGGGCGGATGCCTGTCGCGGTCTCTTTGGTAGAATTCGCCTTGTGCGAGCATGGGCGGGTCTCCTTTTCGGTCCGGGATCGTGCGCGTTTTCCGGTGTTAGTCCTGTTCCATTTCGGCGTATGTCTGCTTGGCCAGTTTCAGCGCGTAGTTGGCGCGGGGAACACCGGCATAGACGGCAACATGCTGAAACGCTTCCAGCACGTCCTGCTTGCTGGCGCCGGTGTTGGCCGTTGCGCGGATATGCATCGGGATTTCCTCAAAATTGCCAAGTGCGGCCAGCAGCGCCAGTGTCAGCATCGAGCGTTCGCGGTCGCTGATCCTGTCCGAGGCCCAGACGGTGCCCCATGCGCTTTCGGTGATCAGTTGCTGAAACGGGGTGTCCAGCTCGGTCCTAGTGGCTTCGGCCTGGTCCACATGAGTATCACCCAGCACCTTGCGGCGAACTTCCATACCGGTCTCGTAACGCTCTGTCATCTCACTGTATCCCTCAGGAAGGCCGTTAGAATTGCGGCGTATTCTTCTGGTTTTTCCACGCAAGGCAGGTGGCCCACCCCGTCGATTTCGGTAAAACGGCTGCCCGGAATCAATGCCGCCGTGTCTTGGACAAGCTGTGTCGGGCTGGCCCCGTCCTCGCTTCCGCCAATACCCAGCACCGGCAAGCGCAGAGTGGCGGTCGTCTTGGTCAGATCGGCGCCCGCAATGGCGTGACAGCAGCCCAGATAGCCGTGATGCGGGGTCCGGATCAGCATGTTTCGCCAAACCGCGGCCTCTTCCGACTGTCGAAACGTCGGGGCGAACCATCGCTCCATAATCGGATCGGCCAGAGCGGTGATACCACCTGCCTCGATGGCGGCGATCCGGTCGGTCCACATCTGCGCTGTTCCCATTTGCGCGGCGGTATTCGACAGTACCATCGCACGGATCAGGCCGGGTCGCCGCGCTGCCAGAATCTGACCGATCATGCCACCGATAGAAAGGCCCACAAAGGCGCATGTCTCGATTTCCAATAGATTCAGCAATTGTTCGGTGTCGTCGGCAAGGTCTTCCAGCGTGTATGGATCAGGCGGGCAGGACGAGAGGCCATGCCCCCGCATGTCAAACCGGATCAGCCGCAAGCCTCGCGGCAGCAGCGGAACAACCTTGTCCCACAGCCGAAGATCGGTGCCCAGCGAATTGGCGAACACAATAGGAAATCCATCTGCGTCGCCATCCTCACGCCAGTGCAACTGCACCTTATCGAGTGCGGCCATCTGCATCAGTAGGGCAGACCTACATAGTTCTGCGCCATGACGCTCTGTGCATCGCGGTTGGAGCGCAGGAATTCAATATCAGCGCGCTGCATCTTCAGATCGAAGGCGCTTTGATCAGGAAAGCGATGCAGCAGGTTAGTCATCCACCAGCTGAACCGCTCGGCCTTCCAAATGCGCGCCAACGCCTTTTCCGAGTACTGGTCGATGCCGTCGCTGTTGCCATCCTGATAGAATTGTACCAGCCCGTTATAGAGATAGTGAATGTCGCTTGCGGCGGTGTTCAACCCTTTGGCACCGGTCGGTGGCACGATATGGGCGGCATCGCCACACAGGAACAACCGACCCCAGCGCATCGGTTCGGTCACGAAAGAGCGCAGCGGCGCAATGGACTTCTCGATCGACGGGCCGGTAACCAGACGCTCGGCGGCCTCTTCGGGGATACGCCGCTTTAGTTCGGTCCAGAAGGCGTGGTCGGTCCAGTCTTCTGGGCTGTCCGACAGCGAGCACTGGATGTAATAGCGGCTCAGATTGTCGTTGCGCATCGAGCACAGAGCAAAACCTCGCTCGGAGCTGGAATAGATCAGTTCGTCATGCACCGGCGGTGTTTCCGAAAGGATGCCGAGCCAGCCGAACGGATACAGTTTTTCATATTCCCTGCGCACAGTCAGTGGGATTGTCTGACGGCTGACCCCGTGGAACCCGTCGCAACCCGCAACGTAATCACAGTCGATCCGGTGTTCGGTGCCATCCACGGTGTAAGTCACGTAAGGTGCGTCGCTGTCGGCATCGTGAATAACCACATTTTCCGTGTTAAATACGATGTTGCCGCCCATCGCTTCGCGTGCGTCATACAGGTCGCGGGTTACCTCGGTTTGACCATAGACTACCACATGCGATCCGGTCAGGTCCTTGAAATTGATGTCGAACTGTTCGTTGCCGAAAGAAACGACAGTGCCGTCATGAACAAAGCACTCCTTGTCCATCCGCTCCGATACTCCGGCCTCGCGCATCAACTCGACAAATCCAACCTCAAGTATGCCCGCACGGATGCGACCCAGCACATACTCCCGCGTTTTGCGCTCCAGAACGACAGTGTCGATGCCTTTGCGGTGCAGAAGCTGGCTGAGCAACAGCCCCGAAGGACCTCCGCCGATGATTGCAACCTGAGTGCGCATGATTCCGTCCTCTAACTGATGTTCAGTCTTATATTGATTGCCAATATCCGCTAAGTAAAATGACATATCGTGCAACTTAGATACCTAATTAGGAAACTAAATGATCGACCGCCGTATCAAGTTCCGCCACATTCAGTGTTTTGTCGAAATATGTCGCCAGAAAAGCCTGAAAAAGGCAGCCGAGAAGCTGTTTCTGACCCAGCCTGCGATTTCAAAAACTCTCAAGGAATTGGAGGATATTTTGAGCGCAGAACTACTGATCCGCAACCGTTCCGGCGTATTCCTGACTAAGCAGGGAGAAGTATTCCTGCATTTTGCGGAAATGTCCCTGGCTTCTTTGCAGCAGGCGTTGACGGGGATAGAACAAATCGGCTCAACGGGAAAAGTCCGGTTGACGGTTGGCGCATTGCCTTCGGTGGCTGCACGTTTGATGCCGACGGTGGCCAGGGAATTCGAAGAACTTGCACCAAATACCGAGCTGCGGATTTTGGACGGCTCGCACGGTCATTTGATGGAGCGGCTTCGGGTCGGCGGACTGGATCTTGTGATCGGTCGATTGGGACGTCCGGATACCATGCAGGGGATTTCGTTTACTCAACTTTATGAGGAGAAGGTCGAGTTTGTGGTGCGCGCGGGACACCCGCTGCTCAAGAAACCGGAACTGCAACGGATTTCGCAATGGAAAGTCATCTTTCCGCCAGAAGGCTCGGCCATCCGGCCACTTGTGGATCGATATCTGATCAGCAACGGGATCGGAGATATCCCGAACAAGCTGGAAACGGTTTCTGGCGCGTTCGGGCGGATTTACACCCGTCAATCCGATGCGATCTGGATCATTTCAGCAGGTGTCGTCGCAAACGAGATCGCGGACGGGCGGCTGGTGGTGCTTCCGTTTGATACCAGCGTGACAAAAGGCGCTGTCGGATTGATGCAGCGCGCGGAGTCCGCGCCCACACCACAGGCCCAAATATTCCAGATCGCAATCCGGCAAGCCATGGAGAAACTCAATTCGGCTGTAAACGATCCCTGAACCATTGATTCGCCTGCAAAAGCACACAGGTTAGGGTCTAGGCATTTAAGCAGCCCAACTAATAGTATTTAGGGCATTGCCACGTTATCTGACATGGAATGGAATATGCGTGAGACCGCACAATCAGGCCGATAGTTCCGCAGCATAACCTTCCCACAGCTTGAACGCGTCGGCTCTGGCATGGCGGTAGGAGAGAGCGGAAAGGCGATAGCGGCGGGGACGAAAGATCGTACTGATTTGGTCGTGGGCGACGCGAAATCGTTGCGCCTGGCGTGGTGACTTGAACCGACCCATCATCTTTTCTCGCTTTCGGGTCGGCCGGTTCAAATCTCACCGGCAGGCTCAGTGGTTTCTATCCGCACATGACCTGATCAACCTGGTCTTCCGCCCTGGCCGCTATCAACTCACCGCAACATCATACCGCCACGCCAACAACTTGGCGGTACCGCATTTCCGCAATCATCGCTTTTGGATGCCGCTCGCTACCGGCGTGCTACAAATCGACCATCTTGCCTGAGAGACCTGCGAGGATCGAACGATGCGCAAAGCACAGTAAGACGTCACCGGGACTTATTCTTGCTTTTCCAGACGGCTCAGCCCCGTTAATCCGCAGGATTGTTAATTCTGGAAAGGCAATACTGACTGTCTTCAGCGAGACAGTCTCGGTGCCGGGAAAGCGGTGTTCGATCAGTTGGTCGCCGCTGGGCATTTCTACGATGAGTACAGAGCCGGCACCGTGGTCCCATCCAAGCAGCACAAGTCCTTTTTCGACGAGAGCACACATGGATTGATCGAGCCGTTTGCTAACAGCAAGAAAGCAGATCACCATAACAGCCAACGCCATATAGAATATTGTCAGAGTTTCTGATCCGTCATCCGCACGTAGCAGTCCGAGAACAACGGTGGACAGAACTGTCACAACACCGAGGTTGCCGATGATTATAAGCAATACCAAGACCTTGCGACGCATGGGATGACGCATCAGTTCTTCGGATTCCGAGGTTGTGAAGCCGGTGCCCGAAAAGGCTGAAAGGGCTTGGAATCGGGCCGCGTTCTGTTCCATTCCTGTTAGCCTCAGGGCCGTGCTGCCGACCCGTACAACGGACATTGACAGGGCCAGCAGAAGTAGCAAGGTCAGTGCAGCGATCATTTTAGGTCTCCGGGTTTGGATCCACCCTTGATTGAGTGTATTTCAGAGCTTTTTGCCGGATGCCTATCCGACAAAGAGACCTGTTGTCAGACCAAGTCGGCGTCGGTCATGAATTCAACCAGAGACGGTCCTTTGACATCGAGAGCCGCGCCAATTGCGACCTCGATATCTTCGGCGCTGGTTATCTTGTTACCGTGACCGCCGCACAGGCGGGCAAAGGCTGCGAAGGAGGGGTTTACCAGATTGGTCTCCCAGACCGGCCACTCGCCGGCCCGCTGTTCTTTCGAGATTTTTCCCAGCTCACCGTTGTGCAGAAGGATATGGGTGATATCCATGCCGTATTTGACCGCTGTGGTGAAATCCATCGGGTACTGGCCAAAGCCACCATCGCCCGATACCGAAATTACTTTGCGCCCCCTGAGTGCCTCGATGTCCTGAGTGGCGGCCCAGGCCCCCATCGCGGCTGGAAAGCCGAAACCGATCGAACCCAGATACCCCGACATCAACACCCGTTGCGTGCCCTTGGTCTCAAGGTAGCGTCCGAAAGAGTAGGTGTTGTTGCCCACATCGACGGCAAAGATCGCATCCTTTGGCGCAAGGGTCGACAGAGCGTCGAAAATGGCGAAGGAGTGCAGGCCACCTCCCTCTCGCATCTCGGCCAGTCTGCTTTGCTTTTCGGCCCGCCAGATGCGCCAGCGGTCCGCCAGTTCGGCAATCTGGTCCGGCGCCTCGGGATTGCGCGTTGCGCGATCCTCGATTGCCGCACAAAACGCACCCACGTCACCCCAGACAGGTAGAGACACCGGGTGGAACTTGCCCAGTTGCATCCGGTCGTAATCCACCTGAATGATCCGTTTCGAAGGCGCAATACCGGTGTGGTTGGAAAAGCTGGTTCCAAGTGCGATGATCAGATTCGCCTCGTTCATGAACCAGCTTGCGATCGGTGTACCGGAACGCCCCAGAGCACCTGCGGCGTTGGGGTGGTCGTCAGGCACCAGACCCTTGGCCTTGAAGGTGGTCAGAACCGGCGCGCCCAGCCGTTCCGCCAGTTCCGCCACCCGGTCGCGCACGCCGAAGGCCCCGTGACCCACGATGATGATCGGGCGGCGGGCCTCTGCGATCATCTGAGCGGCCATTTTCAGATCCAGGGGGTCAGGAGAAATGTCAGCCCTGGTCAACCGGCCCGCAGGCTGGGCTGCAGGCTGGTCCGACGGCTTGGTTTGCACGTCGTCGGGGAAGATCAGGTGCGCGACATCCTGTTCGACAATCGCGTTCTTGCAGGCCAGCGCAGCCAGCTCTGCATGGTTCGAACTGCCCAGAACCGGTTGCGAGAAACGGGCAACTGCCTGAAAGGCCGACCGCAGGTCGATATCCTGAAACGCGCCGGGGCCCATGACCTGAGTTTGGACCTGCCCCGTCAGAGCCAATACCGGAGCGCGATCTACCTTGGCGTCCCACATGCCGGTGATCAGGTTGGTGGCCCCGGGCCCCGCGATTGTCAGGCAGGCGGCGGGTTTACCGGTCAGTTTGCCATAGGCCGACGCGGCAAAGGCGGCGGCCCCCTCGTGGCGAATGCCGTAATAGTGCAGCCTGCCATCCGCCACGGCCAGCCGGATCGCATCCGAGAGGCCAAGATTGGAATGGCCCACCATACCGAAAACCGACTGCAGCCCCCAGTTCGTCAACGTCTCGACCATGACATCGGTTACGGTCCGCTCACGCGGTGGCTCGGGTTCGAGCCCGACAAAGATCTCGCCGTTCCGAAGCTCGACCGGAAATGTTTTTTGCCCGGTATCTTCGTGGCCGCCGGGTGGGGCACCGGTCAGCGGATCGAAATCCCAACCATGCCAGGGGCAGCGCAACCAGCACTTGCCTTCCACGCCCTTTTCGATCGAGCCTTCACCCAGCGGCCCGTTCTGATGTGGACAGCGGTTGTCCATGGCCGTCCACTGGCCATCGAAATGAACAAGACAGAGCGACGTGGCACGTGCGGTAACGGTCTTGACCCGGCCTTCCGGCAGGTCGTCAACATGGCCCACCGAAATCCAGTCCAGTTCCTGATCGGGCATCGTATTCTCCTTGTCAGTTTGCTTGGCGCGAGGCGGTTGCCGCGCGTGTCGTGTCAGGCATTTTTGTCGGCCACCCGGTCGTAGATTTTCTGCAACCCGGTGAGGGTAAGAAAGCCAGCCAAAATCCAGATCAGCAGCTCAAACGGAGCGAAGGCCGTCCCCTGCAACCAGCGCGCTAGGAGGCCTCCTTGCGGGCGAAGCTCCTTTATTCCAAGCAGGCCATCCCGCGACCAAAGCTCAAATACCCAGAACCGTGAGAGATAAAGTAGCGTGACAGCGACAAGCACTGTGACCACCATCCAGATGACACGCCGCCTCATTTCACCACCTCAACCGTGCCGGAATCCATCTTGAGAACCAACAGATCGCCATGACGAATGACTTCGCCTTCAACCGAAATGTACTTGGCTACATAATCATAGATCGTGTCCGGCAACGTCCCGCCATTCTGTTCGACAACCATCAGGACCTCAGATCCTTCCACGGGGTTTGTCGAAACAAAGACCGGCGGGATATCCCCCAGCAAGCAAAGGTTGGCACAGGCCTTGTGCGCGATGCCCCGCCCCGGTCGCATTGCCCCGGCAAGGCACTTGCCATCGCAGATTTCGCCAGCCAGACGCCAACGCCCCAAAGATTCAGACGTTTGCGGTGGCGTAAATCCGTTTGCGGGCTTCAACCCCCGTTCGCCACCCGCGAGTTGCATCATGTCCAGCGTTCCGCGTTGCAGGATGATACCGGACACCGTCACCAGCTTGCCGTCCAGACCGGACACTCTGTTCAAAAGACTGAATTTGCCCTGTGCCGACAGCATGAGCGTATGTCCCGCCTTGATCCTGTCGTTGCCTTCGGTCACCCGCAGGATCGGATAGGGCAGCAATTCGATCACGCCGGTCACCGTTTGCCGTCCATAATCGAACCGGAACGCGCCCTGGCCGGGGTCATCCTGCGTGGCCCCGATGCTCAGCCCGGCCGCTGCCAGAAAAGCCACGAGTACGGCACCTGCTGCCAACAGGAACGGGCGCAGCTGCTTAGGGGCCTTCAGGTAGCCAACAAAGAAGGGAGCTTGTTTCTTGTCCGACATTACGCGACCTCCGCAGGTTCGACAAATGTGCCGGGGGGATTGGCCTCGGGGTCAACCAAGACCGCACCGTCCTTTACGGTGATCCGATAGGTCGGCACTTTCTCGGTAAAGGGCGCGGGAGATTGCCCATCGGTAACGCGGTACTGGAACCCGTGCCACGGGCAGGTCACGAGGCAGTTGATGATCCGGCCCTCTCCCAACGGGCCGTTTTGATGTGCGCAGGCATTTGAAATGGCAGATAATTTGCCCTCATGCCGGAATATCGCAACGCGATCCCCGTTTGGCAGCACTCCGATCCTTGCCCGGCCTTCCGGGATTTCGGACGCATTACAGATCTTAACCCAGCCGTCCGAAACCAGTGCAGCCACGGCATCGCCGTTTCGGCGTTCGTGCTGATAGGCCAACAGATGCAAAACGGCGACGGTCAGGGCAGAGACTAGGAAGATACCCGGGAACAGGGGATTCTGCTGATCCTGCAAGACACCAAGGCTGACATGCGCCACTACGGCCACATATGCCGGATAGATCAAGTAGTGCAGACGCTTCCACACCGGCGCAGTTAGAAACTTGAGCCAGAAATCATGACTGGTCGCCGCCAGAATCAAAAGGCAGATCAAAGCGAAGACGCCGAAAATCTCGAACGGGAATCCGACAATCTGCCCATAGCTGGTATTGGCAGACAGCAGGGCTTGGTATTTGCCGGTATTCGAAAACGCAAAATACCAGTTGAGAACGTATCCCGCATGGGTCAGGGCAACGGCGGCTGTCATCACCCCGAAATGGCGCCGGTTGTAGAGAAGTGGCAAAAACCGTCGGTCCAGCCGCGCCAAAGGCCCTAGGCACAGGATCACGCTGAGCATCAGAAAGGCGCAGGCTCCAAATGCACGGGCGTTTTGAATCTGCGGGTTGATCTGGCGTTCATGATCCAGCAAAGCGGGGCTGACATTCAGAAACAGCCACAAGAAAGTGGCAACACCAGTCAGCAGGATACCGTCATAGATCCACTTGTTCCGATTCCACTGAACGGGGATGTATTTGACGCTCACTGCCCTTCTCCCCCTGCTTCAGAAATACGTACGGGCATGTAATCGGCCGGCCAGCTCTGACGCATGCTCAGACCCAACCCGAAGATCAGCAGGATCACCACGGCAAGGAGGACAGCAACCTTGCCATGAGCCGCGCGGACGACGCGAAAACGTCTCGTTTCTTGCGCGCGACCGGATGCCAAAACCCAATAACGCCACAGAACCAAGGGCCAAATCAAAAGAACACCGGGCACCAGCAACGGGCGAAACACGTAGGCCCCTCGTGCATCGTCGTCTATTCGGTCGATTCCGATCGTCAGAAAGAATGCGGCGACCACGCCCCCGGCGATAAACCACCATCGCACGGCTGCGATTATGACATCCGGGGCGCTCATTTCATGCCTCCGTATGTTACGCCTGACAGATCAGCTAGGTCGCGCTTCCAGGCGGTCAGATCGTCGATGTTGAAACCCGACAGGTGATCGTGACCGCAGGCGCGGGCCATCACCTGCATCAACTCGACCGAGGCCTCGAAAAAGTTCGCCAGTTGCCTGGCCGACTTTTCCGCCACCAACCGGCTGACAAGATGCGGTTTCTGCGTCGCGATGCCGACGGGACAATTGTTGGTGTGGCAGGCGCGCATGGCAATGCAGCCGATCGATTGCATGGCCGCGTTGGACACCGCAATCGCATCTGCACCCAGCGCCAGGGCCTTGATGAAATCCGCCGGTTTCCGCAGGCCCCCGGTGATGACAAGCGTCACATCGCGGCGGTCCAGCCAGTCAAGATGCGCACGCGCCCGTGCCAGCGCCGGGATGGTGGGAACCGAGATATTGTCGCGGAAGATGATCGGTGCCGCCCCGGTGCCGCCGCCCCGGCCATCGAGGATGATATAGTCGACGCCCACCTCCAGCGCGGCCTCGATATCCTTTTCGATATGCTGGGCCGACAGCTTGTAACCGATCGGAATGCCTCCGGTGCGCTCGCGCACCTCATCGGCAAATTCCCGGATCTGGGCCGGTTCAGTCCACTCTGGAAACCGAGGCGGCGAAATTGCGCTCTGGCCGGGTTCAAGGCCACGCACTTCGGCGATTTTTCCTTTGACCTTGTTGCCGGGAAGATGGCCACCTGTTCCGGTCTTGGCCCCCTGCCCGCCTTTGAAATGGAACGCCTGAACATTTTGCAGCTTATCCCAGGAAAATCCGAACCGGGCCGAGGCCAACTCGTAGAAATACCGGCTGTTGGCGGCCTGTTCATCAGGCAGCATGCCGCCTTCACCCGAACAGATCCCGGTTCCGGCCATTTCCGCCCCCATGGCCAGCGCGACCTTGGCGGTTTCCGACAGCGCACCAAAGCTCATGTCAGAGACGAAAAGCGGGATTTTCAACTTTAGCGGTTTCTTGGCGTTAGGCCCGATAACGACTTCGGTTCCAACCGGGTCGTCATCCAGCAACGGGGCTTTGTGCAACTGCGCGGTCAGGATCTGGATATCGTCCCAGTCGGGCAGTTGCGTGCGCGGCACCCCCATGGATTCCACCGCACCGTGATGACCGGTCTTCGTCAGCCCCTGTTTGGCATATTGCTGGATCAGCCCGTTATAGGGCTCTTCCTCGGTGCCGTGGCTGGTATCGGTATAGAGCCCCAGATACTGGTCCCGCTTGAAGGGCTGCGGGTTTTCCTGCGCCCAGGTATTGATTTCATCCTCATTAACCCAGACCTCGCCGTTTTCGACCCAGGACTGAAATTTCGGCAATGCTTCGTCATTGGCATATTCCGACACGCCGCTGTCGACCCGATAATCCCAATAGTGCACACCGCAGATCAAGTTGTTGCCGCGCACGAACCCGTCCGCCATCAACGCCCCGCGATGCAGGCAGCGCCCGTAGAATACCGACACCTCCTCATCAAATCGCACGACGACCAGATCGACCTCGCCCACCAGGGCGTATTTGGGCTTTCGGTCCGGCAGGTCGTCCAGATTGGCGACTGATACTTTGTTCATGAGTTTCTCCCTGTACTTGCTGTTGGGCTGGCGTTGGGTGAGTGGTGTTCAGGTTCCGGTTTTTATCGGTTCTCCGGTATCGGCCTCGGGCCGTGTTTCCGGACAATCACCGCGTGCTGCAATCATCCGGCCGTACCAGCGCGCGGCAGGGGCTGCAGTGACCCCATGCAACACGGCGCTGATCCAGACTGTATTGATCGCCAGATGCAGAATGTGGTCTTGAAATTCAGGCGGCAGCGTTTCCAGCACCAGCAGCGCAAACAGCGCGGTCGCCAGACCCCGCGGCCCGAACCATCCAAAAAATAGCCGCGTGACTGAGGAAGCGTCGGTTCCAATCAATGACAACCAGATGGCCAGTGGCCGCACAACAAAAAGGCTGGCAAGGATCAGGCCCATCATGGGCCAGGTCAGATGCGCCACCGCCTCGGGCACAAGCCCTGCGCCAATCAGCAAAAAAGCGGCCCAGGCCAAGATTTGCCCGTCGCCTTCTGTGAATTCGTAGACGAATTTGCACCGACCTTTGACGATGTTGCCAAAGCACAGCCCGGCGGCAAAGGCCGAAATAAATCCGTTTCCGCCGACAAGCCCGGCCAGAAGGTATGCCGCGCCAGCCATCGCAATCGCAGCGACCCCTTCATAAGCATCCGAGGTCGAGGACAGGCTTTTAGCCTGCAAAAGCGCCCAACCTCCGGCAAGACCTATAGCCGCACCGGCGAGCGGACCCAACACGACTTGTTTCGTGACGAACAGTAACCAATCCGTCGAGCTGTGGGTCATGTCATGCGCGACCACCGCAGCCAATAACAGGATCGCCGGAAGGGCAAGCCCGTCGTTCAACCCGCTCTCAACGATCAGTGCCCGACGCGGACGCAGGGGGACATCCGGGTTGGTGACCACAGGCTGTCCCAGTGCAGCGTCGGTCGGTGACAAAATCGCTGCAGCAAGCGCCGCCATCAAAAGCGACCATCCCGGGACAATTGCCCAAGCCGCCAAAGCCCCGATCAGGATTGCCAGCGGCAGCCCCAACAGCAGCATCCGCTGCGGCCAGATGTGCCTTTTCTTCAGCGAACCGAGATTAGTTTGGGCAGCATCGAGAAACAGCAGAATGATCAGGGCGACCTCGGCAACCGGATGCAGAAGCTCCTCGATCCCCTCCGCCGGCAATAGCCCGGTTTCCGACAGCGCAACACCCATCGCCAGAAACAGCATCGGCGCAGTCAGAATCGTGCGCGACAGGCGGACAGCCAGTAGGCAATAAGTCGCCGTGACGAAACAGACGATGATCAATCCTGACAAGCTCTGTCCTCCACAGCTTCCTGTACCGGGGATGAAAAACGGACCCGGTTGCCGTCTTGGATGCTGCCGCGCGTCACTGCGTTACAGCGGTTGGGACATTTTTTGCCCCGGACACATGCCCTGAGGTTTCAATCAACGGGCAGCCGGGACCTGTTCTGCTCGAACAGCAGGATACCCTTCGGGGATTTCCCAGAAGTTCTTTTGCCTGAAAATCAGCGGACGCGTCTCGCTGCCCGGTTCAGCGCCGGTTCCGATCAAAAGGGCGACGTCTGACAAAACTGCGGGATTGTCGCGATAATAAGTGTGTCCAAGCAGATCCGAGGCACCTTTGACATCAATGAAATGCACATTGCGTACGTTAGCGAATATCTCGCTTTCCGTCTGTCCGACCTCTTCGCCCTCCAAACGGCCGAACCGGACACCTGCCATCAGGCTCTGCGACAAGCCAAGTGCACGGTCGCGTCGGTTTGTATAGATGGTTATCTGCCCGATGGCGGGGCCGAACTGCTCAGCAATCAGCCGTTGGCTGACCACTCCAAAGTCGAGATCCGGGGCTGCGAGTATCAGATTTTCGACCTTGATGGTCTTGCGTGGATCGCGTCCGGACGCGCGCGCCTCGATCACCAGTTCGCGAAGGGCCGTGGTTGTGACATCCGTTCCGCGGCTGTGCGCGATGATGTGCAGCCGCTTCACTTCTGGCATCGCGCGCAGCATCCGTAATGTCTCCTTCAGGTGGAATATCGTGAACTCTCCGGATTCCCGGTCAGTGAAATAGCCGAACAGACCTCCGCGGCCCGATGGCCACGAATACAGGATGGGAACGCTGCGCCGGCCGGTGAAATGCCAGACATCGGCAAGGGATACCGCACCAGCTTCGAAATCCGTGTTCACCCCATGTATCAAGAGCAGAAGCTCATTGCTGCCCGATTGTTTCAGGCGTTTACGAACAAGCGCCTGAAATGACTGTATGGTGCGGTCGTAGGCACGCCGCGCTTCGTCAATGACAACCGGCTTATGACCGTTCAGCCGAAAAGGAAGCGGCGTCGCAGGAAACCGCACTTGTTCCTGAATATCGCTAACGTTTAGGCGGATCGGATTTGCGCGATCTTGCGTGCTACTGGCAGCTGCAAGGCTCTCCCAACTTGTGCGCTCGCCGAAACCCACACGAACTGTTCCGGCGACCATGGACTGAGACCGTTCGGAACCGTAACTCTCATCGTTGGCGCGAAACCGGTCGGTAACGTAAAGCAATTCGGCTGCAGGCTCGCGGTTGAAGGGTGGCACTTTTTCGGCTGGGTAAGACGCCGGTGTGGTGTAGATATTTGGCGTCTCTACCAAGGTATTGGGCCCGACACATGAAGCATTCAGCCCAAAGGCAAATGCAGCGACACAAGCCTTCCCACCTCTCAACCTGCGCTTCCACATCTTTCCCCCGTTATACAGCACAATTGCAGGGATATGGATGCCGGTGGCGACCAAAAGGTTACAAACCTTTGCGGGTCAGCTTCCCTTTGCGGCCAGTATCGCGGCAATCAAATCTTCGGGTACGGATGCTTCGAGTTCGTCAAAGTCCTCCCGGGAAGCCTTTGTTGCCGCCAGCGTGCGTTTGTAGGCGGCAAGATAGAGCTGGCAGGAACGGCAGACCCGCAGATGCAGCTCGAACACGCGTTTTTTTGTCGGCGGCAACTCGTCTTCGAGATACGCGAGGATGAAGTCCTCAAACTCGTTGCAGGTAATCATCCCAGGAAACCTGAACATCACGCCGTGCATCCGGCGCTTCAGCGTTTGCGCGGTTTTCTTCATAGAGCACCTCCTCGCATCATCGGTTCCAGGAGTTTCTTCAGGGCGGCCCGTGCACGATGCAGCCGCACTTTCACGTTCGCCTCGCTTAATTCAAGCGCTTTCGCGACTTCGCTTGTCGACATTTCTTCGATATCTCGAAGTATAAGAACGATACGGTATTGGTCTGGCAAAGCATCAATCTTCTCTTTCAGGATTTCCCGCACTTGGCGCGATTGCAGGTGGTCCTCGGACGTCTTTGGAAGCTTGAACGGATCATCCACACGACACCCGTTGCGATCAAACTCGGGAAGCAGTGGATCAATCGGTTGTTCGTTGATGCGCTTTTGCTTTCGCAGCACCATTAAGGCCTCATTCACTACGAACCGGTGCATCCATGTCTTGAGGCTCGATCTGCCTTCGAACCCGTCCAGGTTTCGGTATATCTTAGAGAACGCCACTTGAACCGCGTCTTCTGACAAGGATCTATCCTTCAGAATCCGCTGGGCGACAGCAAGCATCCAGGCGAGATTATCCCTAACGATTTGCTCAAAATCCATCTCTGAATTCTGATCCGGACCTGGACGCGGTTCATTCATTTGCCATTCGCCAGAAGAAGTACCAACACGTTTCGAGTTTCCAAAGCTAGCCCTACACCAGTCAATCTACGGATACCAAGGAGCTCGAACAACCATAACTGTTTGATACTCCGTGGTTCAGAACACGTCATTTCGCGGTTTCAGAAGGTATAGACCGGGCTTTGTCGCAGGCTTTTAGTCAGCCGAAAAGCATCCAATCGACCAGACACTGTTATCCTGTGAGGACCGCAAACTGTGCGTAGCCATCACCCTTCAGATCAAAATTGTTTCTTTCTGATCATCTGAGCTACCTCGATACCTTCAAATGTAGCCGAAGCTGAAATTACGGGCTTGAACCCAAGCTTTGGGGGCGTTCGTCGTTTTGGTAAACCGAGGTTCTCGCTAAATTCAATCGTTGAGGCGCTTGGATTTCACGGTAGTGATCTTGGCAAGGCAGCCAAAGCGCTTCCGCAGTGTTATGATGACCTTGAAACCGGCGCCATTTGCCCCGCTCTTGTCGATCACAATCCGCAATGGAATGCCATTGTTGGCCATTGCTTTCCCAAAGAATTGCATTGCCGCTGAGGAGTCGCGTCGGCCCGACAGCATGAAATCAAGAGTAGACTCATCAAGAACAACCACCTGATAGAGATATATCCAATGGCCGCAAACTTTGAGATGGGTCTCATCCATTCGCCAGGGATGAGCGCAGGGCTTCTTTCTTTTCTTGCGCCCGGGACAGCGACCTAAGGTGAGAACGTCGCTACCGATCTACCGAGTGCCGTGTGATTTACAGCAATACCGCGTCTGCCCAGAATCTCCTCCAATTCTCGTAAGGAAACCGAATACACCAGGTAAATACAGTCCGCGTGGAGAATGGCATGCAGCGGAAACTGGCAACCCTTGAAGGATACCATTTTGGAAACCTGCTTGATCGACTTATCGAAACTTCGTGTAGATCAATGTAACTTAGGCGATCAAGCCAAAAAAGAATGCGACAGAACCCGCGGTGGTTGCCAATAGGCTACTCCTGATTGTCAGTGTGAAGAGTCCGGTTCGATTTTGTGGAACGAATACCAGCTCGCACGATTGCAAAGGCAGTGATGGCGGTCAGGCCCCAGAAGAACCATGTAATCGGCCCCCGGAACAGTATCTCGGGCGCACTTCCGGACATAAGCATGGCCTGCCGGAAATTGTCCTCCAGCAATGGGCCAAGGATGAAAGCAATCAGAAATGGCGCCGCGGGAAGGTCTATGCGTAACATGATAAAACCAAGCCAACCGATGGCAAACATCACACCAACATCGAAGAGATTGTTGTTGACCGCGTAACACCCGTAGACGCACAGAATGAACACCAGCGGAAATAGGATTCCACGTGGAATGTCGGCGACGTATTGGAAGATGCGAATGGCCGCCCCGCCGATAAAGAACAACGCAATCGAACTTACGATCAGCCCAACAAACAAGCCGTAGATAATGTCCGAATTCACCACGAACATTGTCGGCCCGGGTTGCAATCCGTGGATCATAAATGCGCCGATTATGATGGCCGTGATCACATCACCGGGGATTCCCAGCGCCAGCAAGGGGATCAGAGTCGCACCCGCAACACCGTTGTTGCCGGCCTCGGATGCAGCTACACCTTCGATTTCGCCTTTGCCGAAATTTTCTTTGTTGGGCGAGGTCCGGCGCGCTTCGCTATACGACAGAAAGGCCGATGGTGCCGCGCCGATCCCAGGGATCGAACCCAGGAAGGCTCCGATAGCGCTGCCCCGGAGGATCGTCTTGAAACACCTCCGGTACTCCGAAAAGCTCACCTTGTTCCTGCCCAGGCTGCGGACATTTTTATCCGTGCCATGCGGATCCCAAACCATGGACAGGATTTCTGGTATTGCGAAAAGGCCAATCAGAACCGCAATGAAATTCAATCCGCCCATCAGGTTCGGGTCGTTGAAGTTAAATCGGTTGGTTCCATAGACCAAATCCAGACCCACAGTTGCAAGCAGCAGCCCCAGAATCGCTGATATCAACCCTTTGAGCAGACTGTCTCCGGAAACGCCCGCGATGATCGTCAAAGAAAACAATATCAACGTGAAAAACTCTGGCGGCCCAAAGCTGAGGGCAAAGGATGCCAGCCAACCGGCGAATAGGATCAGCGCGAGATTGGAGAACATGTCCGCTGTACAGGACGCATATAGCGCCATTGTCAGCGCGCGCCCGGCTTCGCCACGCTCCGCCATAGGATATCCATCCAGGATCGTAGCGCTGGAGGCCGGCGTGCCAGGCGTCTTGATCAGAATTGCCGGGATAGATCCACCAAAAATCCCACCCTTGTAAACGCCGAGAAGCAGCAGAATGCCCGTAATCGGTTCCATCGCGAACGTGAACGGCAGAGTAAGGGCCACGGCCATGGTTGCTGACAGCCCTGGAATGGCGCCCGCGACTGTGCCCACTGCGACGCCAATGATCAGCGCAAGAATGGCCTCGAAATTCGCGACAACGGCAAATCCGGCTTCGATGTTTTCGATCAGGCTCATGGCAACCTCACAAATTCACCTTGCGGGATCGCGATGCCCGCCACGTGAGCAAAGAAAGCGTACAGAAGCAACGGAACCGCAATACCGGCGATCAAGGCATGTACGCGGTGGTCGGTTTTGATCAGCAATGCCAGAAGGACGAACGCAATCATTGACGTCCAGACCATTCCAAGAACCGGAACCAGCTTCAGATAGCCGGTCATCAGAACTGCCATGAGGGTCAGTCGCAGGACAGACCCTTTTACACCCCCCAGAAATCCTTCGAATTCGTCGTCGTCAAGGTTGCGGGAGGTCAGGATCATTCCGACGCCACCTGCCGCCAGAATTGCAGCCAGAACCAATGGCCAGAATTTCGGCGAAAGTACGACGTTGCTCACAGAACCCGGGCTGGACACACCGTATGGAATTGCGAAAACAAACAGAAACAGAGAAAACGCGATGGCCGCGAAACCTATGCGCATATGGGTCGTTCTGGACAATTCTTCGCCTCAATCATTGCAGGTTCACGTTTCCGGCCGTGGCCATTAAGACCACGGCCGGCATTTGTTCGTTTTCAGTTTTGCGTAAACACGCGATCAGCCTTCAATCCTCATGCCGAGGTCATCGACCAGGCCGCGAAAAACGCTGTACTGATTCACGATGAACTCCTGGCTTTCCTCAGGCGTCATCAGATTGATAACCGATCCTCGGGCTTCCATTTTTTCCTTGAACGCCGGATCTTCGATCGCGGCTGCAAGGAAGTCACCCCACGTGGATGCAATGTCATCGGGCAGGTCAGATGGGCCAGCGATACCTGTCCAGCCAACCAACTGCTGTAGTTCGGGCTTTCCCATATCGGTCGAAGTCGGTGCATCAAAGCCAGCCACCGGGTCTGCGGTTGTAACCAAAATCGGGCGCATTTGCCCGTTTTCTACAAAACTCGCAACGGACGAAGAGTTCTGGCAAAGGAAGGTTGCCGTGCCGGTCAGAATTGCAGTCGCAGCCGCCCCACCACCTTTCAGCGGAATGTGGGTTGCTTGTTTCAGGGGTTCTTCGACTCCGAAGGTTTTCAGCACCATTGCACCGGCAAGATGCTGCAGAGATCCGACACCGGACGAACTGAAGGTTACGTTGTCCCCTGCTTTCACCTTCGCTATCAGATCGTCAATGGACGTGATGTCCGATTTGGCATCTACAACGCAGGCCACCGGGTTGATTTCGTAGACACCGACAAACCGAAAATCGTCAAGAGTATACGGCAGAGTGGCTTTCATCGCGGGGCTTACAGTATGAGATCCGACACGCGCAAAGAGGAGCGTGTACCCATCCGGTTTTGCATTCTGAACTGCGACCGAACCCGTTGCGCCGCCTGCCCCTGCCTGATTTACCATAACCAGCGGTTTACCTACCGAGTTACCAAGTGGTTCCGCCAGGGTGCGGGCCGATATGTCTGTGGCGCCTCCGGGACCGTAAGGTATGATCATGTTGATGGGTCGGGCGGGGTAATCTTCAGCAAGGGCTGCATTGGCAACAAGTGCAGCTGCAAAGCCCATTGCGGCGGTCAATTTCAGTAACATCATGTCTTCCTCCCAGAATGGCTAGTGACGCTTGGAGTATTCAACGGTGAACCGTGAAACGATCCGACCCATCGCGTTGACAAAATCTACCAGTAAGAATATTTTTATAAAAGTGACGAATACTAACAAAAAATGTAAGTGAAAGTTACAGTTCCGGATGTCCATTAGAAATCTGAAAACCCTGATTGCCGTGGCCGAACACCGCAGTTTTACGGCCGCCGCCGCGGCTGTGCACGTGACCCACGCGGCAGTAAGCCTACAAATGAAAGCGCTGGAGGAGGAATGGGACGTCAATCTTTTTGACCGATCTTCACGTACACCAGAATTAACCCCGGTCGGGCGTGCCTTAGTGGCACGAGCACGCGAAGTAGTTGCTGCCTATGAAGGCATTGTCAGCTCGGTCTTGAGCGATGGCGGTTTCAAAGGTGAACTGTCTCTTGGCGCAGTACCAACAACCATTGCCGGACTGGTTCCCTTGATGCTCCGGCATCTGAAAGATGAGTACCCGGATCTGCATGTCAGGATTGTTCCGGGTCTGACGATCGAACTGGTTGGGCAGGTCGAACGGGGTGTCATCGACGCAGCGATTCTGACTCAACCGCCCGTCATTCCCAGAAAACACGTCTGGCGCGAAATCGCGACCGAACCAATGGTGTTGATCGCCGCGCCGGGGACCGATTGCGACAATGCGGTCGAGTTACTTCAGTCCAACCCGTACATCCGGTTCTCGAGAAAAGCAGTCGTTGGGGGAATGATCGATAACTGGTTGCAAAAACAGGATTTTGATGTTGAGGAAAGTATGGAACTGGAAACGCTGGATGACATTGGCAGCATGGTCCATGAAGGTTTGGGCGTCTCGATTTGTCCCAGTCTTTGTGTTCCACCTGCGGTACAGTACCCATTGACCGTCCTGCCTCTCGAACCCTCGCCCCCGCCACGAACACTTGGGTTGCTGTCGCGTGACGACAATATCAAACCCAAGGTCCTTGATGCAGTTTTTGATAAGGCTTGCCTTGTGGCCGGAACCAGCGAAAGCGGTAACGCTTAATCCCTACAGGAGATTTTCATCTATGACACCAGAGGTGCTCCCGGTTGTAGTTGCCGGCGCTATGAGCGGTGGTTTTATCAATGGTCTGGCCGGGTTCGGCACATCCCTTTTCGCGTTGGGATGGTGGCTGCAGGTCATGCCCCCGATGCAGGCGGTTGCTATGTCACTAATCGCGTCTGTCTTCACAGGAATTCAGGGGGCGATACTGGTGCGGAAGTCCATCAGTCCGCGCGCGTTGGCGATGTTCCTGGTTCCTGCGTTTTTTGGCATACCCATCGGCCTGCAACTACTGGATGCGATAGATGGAAAAACGCTCAAGATTGTGATTGCAGGGTTCATGCTGCTATATGGCGGATTTTTCATCTTTCGGCGTGACCTACCCAACATAACCCGTGCGACCCCCATAATGGATAGCTGTCTTGGGTTCTTTGGCGGGATATTGGGGGCAATCTCGGGATTGTCTGGCGCATTGCCAACGATGTGGTTGTCGATGCGGGACTGGCCAAAAGAAAAAAGCCGAGCAATTCTCCAGCCGTTCAATATAGCCGTTCTGGGGATTTCGGCGGTACTGCTGGCAATTGGCGGGGCGTACACGATCGAAACCCTGACCTACCTGGCGATTTCACTTCCGGCCGCGATGATTGCCGCTCAGATCGGGCTGTTTACATTCAAAAAGCTGACCGATGCCCAGTTCCGAAGATTGCTGATCATCATGATGTTCATTTCGGGCGCGGCAATCGTTGTGAAGGAATTCGTGTAGCCCCGTGACGGCGACTCAAATGGGTCTTATTGACTAGCGAGACAATGATGCAGAAACCAATGTCCGAGGATCAGGATCAGTCAGTCGTTGTCGGCAGCGGCGTCGTCGGACTGGCGATCGCACGAAGGCTTGCCCGTTCGGGACGCGAGATACCGGTGCTTGAGGCAGAGGATTCCGGTTTTCACCACACGAGCGCGCGCAATTCCCAGGTCTTGCACGCGGGTTGGCTCAACACGCCCGGAACGCTGAAGGCGACGCTTTGCGCGGTCGGGCAGCGCATGGTCTTCGATTTCTGCGGCACGCGGCATCTCGATTACGTGCGATGCGGAAAGCAAGTTATCGCGTCCGATGACCGGCAACTGGCATCCCTTGCAACGCTGAAAACGCAGGGGGAGCGAAACGGTCTGGACGATCTGCACCTTCTTTCGCAGCAGGAAGTTGTCGCGCTAGAGCCTTAACTACGATGCGCTGGTGCTCTTTTGTCGCCGTCGACCGTTGTTCTGGATGCACCATCCTTCATGACCGCCTTGCAGAGCGAGGCGCAGGCGCAGGGCGCGACATTTGCCTTTAACGCGCCGCTTGATGCCGCCGAGGCGACAGATGGTGGTTTCATCCTGCATGTCGGCAGCGAGAATGGAATGACTCTAGGCTGCCGCAACATGTTCAACGCCGCGGGCCTGGGCCCATTGCATGTGGCGCGCAACCTGCTCGGGTATCCGGCAGCGTACGTTCCGCATCAAACTTATGCAAAGGCATGTTATTTCTCGCTGGCATCGAGGCGCGCGCCGTTCGAGCGGCTGATATATCCGGTTTCGCAACCGGGGTCTTCCGGCGTGCATGCCCTAAGAGATACCGCCGGGCAGGCCCGGTTCGGGCCGAGCCTCAGCTTTCCGGTTACCGGTTCCATCGACTATCGACACGATGCCGCACCGGAACCATTCGAAGCCGCCATCCGGAATTTCTGGCCCGGTATGCCAGAGGGCGGGTTGCACCCGGATACCTGCGGAATTCGCCCGCGCGCCGGCCCACATACGCGATCAATATCCAATCACCGATCCGGCGAAGCCGACACTTGGCGCAGCAACGGAACGCTCCGAGTGACCGTTTCGGAATCAAGCGTCTGCGAGCCTTTCGCTTCCTTGCAATGGCACGATCAACAACGCCAATCGTGCACCGGGATAAGTACTTCAAGGGACCATGAAGAACGGTGCCGGGATCAGGATCTTGTTTTCGATATTGTCGACAAGCGGGCGCATCTGCACGGCGTAGGCCTGCCACTCGTCGTTGGCCTGCAGGGCTTTGCGCCGCTCCCAACGGTCATCCATGCTGTCGTAGCCCCACATGTGGACGATCTGATTCAGCGGGCCGATATCGGTAAAGTAATACCCAACCATCTTTCCGAGAATGCGGGTCTGAACTTCCATCCCTTCGGCTTCGTACAGTTTCAGAAAAGCGGGGACATTGCCGTTTTTCAGCGTATAGGTGCGTTGGTCAACAAACATTTCATAGCTCCGGTAGTCAGATGTTCATGGTCAGGATCAGAACCAGAAGAAGTACCGCCAGAAGAACGGTCAGGATACACAGCAACCCGATTGCCGATCCGCCGACATCGGCCAGTTTCTTCAGGGAAGTTTTCATGCCGAGCGCGGAAATCGCGGTGATCAGACACCAGCGGGAAAACTCCAGCACCAGATCGGACAGCGCCTGCGGCACTAGACCGTAAGAGCCAATCAGCACCAGCGCGGCAAAGCCGATGACGAATAGCGGCATCGGAAGGCCGCTCTTTCTGGTTTCTGCACCGGTTGCTGCAAAAAAGAATGAGATGGTTAGCACAATTGGAACCAGAAGTGCCACGCGCAGCAGTTTGACGATGGTGGCGATGTCACCGGCTTCTTCCGAGATACTGTAACCGGCCCCGACTACCTGCGCGACATCGTGAATTGTAGCGCCCAGGAATATCCCCGCCTCGCGATCCGTCAGGCCGATCAGGTCGGTCAGGATCGGATAGGCAATCATTGCAACGGTGCTGAGCGTGGTCACGGCGATCACGGTAAAAACAGTATCACGCTCTTTGTTGGCGTAATTGGGCAGGACCGAGGATATGGCCAGTGCCGCGGAGGCGCCGCAGATTGCCACCGCGCCTCCGGTCAGCACTCCGAACCGGGAGCGGCGCCCGAAAGCGCGGGAGAACACCAGACCCGCCAACAACGTCACCAGTACACCCACGATGGTAATAGCGACAACACCGCCGCCCAATGCGATGACCTGCTGCACCGTGATGCCGAGCCCCAGAAGGGCGACGCCAAAGCGCAGAACTTTTTTTGCAGCAAACTCGATCCCCGGCGCGCAGCGTGTGTCATCTTCGCTCAAAAAGCTGAACGCGATACCCAATAGCAATGCCAGCAGCATGACTGGCGCGCCGTAATGCTCGGACAGGAATCTGGCGGCCATGCCGACAACCAACGCGATGAGTAGCCCGGGAAACAGTGTTCGTGTTTCCCGGGTGACCTTCAGGCCTGAAATGACGGTCATCCGATCAGTTCGTCTTTACGATCGTCTGTTTCGCCGAAACGCTTCAGCACGGCTGGTTTCGTTCCCTCGTAAACCGCCGCAAGGTTTTCCGCGATCTTCTCGTTTTCGCGTTCAAACAAACAATTGCCGTCCATGTCGGATGCAACGATGAACGGCCCCATCTTTTCGGCCTCCAGCACCCACATCGCCTGAGCAAGGCCCACTTCCTTTTCCCAGTGGATATCGACAACACGCTTTACGCCGCGGCCCAGCAGGGCGCCGGTGCCATAGCCGACAGTGCTGAGGTAGATCGCCCCATGCGGGACAAAGATGTCCTGATAGTGCTGGCGCGTCATGCCGCCCTTGCCGATGATGATCCGGGCGCCGGATTTGTCCATCCACTCGCTCAGCCATTTTGCAAACCGGAACGAGGCCGTGGCCGTTACCGCGCCCAGGTTGAACGTGCCGTCGGGGTTGATCGATGCCGCTGGCGAGCAATGAAAATTGGCCGCGCTCGCCTGTGGCAGCTGCATTGGAATATTCGCCTTCTTTTCCAGTGCGCGGATATAAACGCCTTCGCGCGCCGTATAGATCAACCCGTCGAGATAGACGATGTCGCCCAGTCGCAACGCAGCCAGGTCTTCCCGGGACGGCGTCGTACTCAGGCGGATTTCGCGTGGCTTTGCAGGCCTTCCCATTCCACAGTCTCCCTGCGTTGATAGTTGGTGAACCAATCGGGGTCCGTGCGATACTCGACCCGCCCGTCGGACCAGATGCGCGCAACGGCGCGGCGCGAACTGAGGCAAAAGGCATGAACGCTCATCTGCATGCCGCCGGTATGGCAGTAGCCGACCTCGATATTGCAATCGATGACCATGTTCTTTCCGACAAAGCCCATTGCGCCCATGCCGATATTGTTGCCCATTTCCTTCAGCTCGTCTTCGAGCTCTGCGATTTTCGGGTCGGCGTTGCGCGATCCAACCGTGCGCAGGCAGGCCGCGCGTTTACCCAGAACCATGCAAGTGTCCTTGCACCCGCCTAGACCGATGCCGATGATGGCGGGTTGACAGGCCAGACCGCGTTTGCCGAAAGCGACCAGACTGTCGAGATAGAAACGTTTGATCCCCTGAATGCCATCCGACGGAAACAGCATTCTGTAGTCCGTCCCAAACAGCCCGCCCTTATGCACCGTGATCAAGTCGATCCATTCCCCGTCGGGTTCAGGCTCAAAGCCGTATTCGATCTCAGGGGCTCCGATACCCACATTGTTGTCGTGATCCGTGCGCCACAACGGGTGCACGCGATTGGGTCGCATAGGCAGGCCCACGGTGCGGTTTGCTGTCGCCCGCCTCAAGGCAGCCTCGAGGGCAATGGGACCACCGTCAATCGTGACCGAATTGCTCATCTTGACGTACCAACGCGGTGTACCAGTGTCGCCGCACATGGCGCGGCCGTCTTCTTTCGCCACTTCGTAGTTTTCCAGCATCGCCTGTAGCACGAACGAAGCCAAATCACCGCTCTCGGTGTCTGCTGCCGTTTTGAGCCCGGACAGGTAATCCTCAGGGATTTCCACAGCGGCTTTGTCCATCAGGGTTTCGGCAGTTTTCTCGATGAGGTCGATCGATATCATTGTGCGGCCTCTTGCGGGTTTTCAGGTGGTTCCGGCGGGGCCGCAACCAGGGTTTCGGGTTCGTCTTCGGATAGAACGGTTTCCCCCGGCTTCACGATGGTGAATTGCACGTCTTCACGTACCACCTTCACCGCGTCGCCCGATTTTCGGGCTACGGTAAAGTACGACGTTTCCAAATCGCCCTGATCGGGGAAATCCTCGCGGAAATGGGCGCCGCGAGAGTTTTCGCGGGCCAGCGCCGCTTCGGTAATCACTTCCGAGATGTCGCACAAGCTGCGCATGTTCAGCCAGTCATGCCAGGTTAGGTTGAAGGAGCGGTTGTCGTCGGCGACGCCACTTTCCATCAACTCTGCGCTGATCTCGTCGATCCGTTGCAGCCCGCGGTTCAGCCCGGTTTCCGTACGCATCACGCCGACGTCTTCCCACATGGCATCCTGAAGTTTGGTCCGAAGCGCCTGAATGTTGCTCGCCGGCTTGGCAAACGGGTGTTCCGCCCGGATCAACTCGGCGGTCAGCAGGTCTTCGTCGGGGTCGCGCAGCGGACCCATCCTGCGGATATCGGCGCCCATAACGTCTCCGGCCACTCCGCCATAGACGGTCGAATTCGCAACGCCGTTGCCACCCAGACGGTTCGACCCATGTGCGCCACCGGCGTCTTCACCGGCAATGTACAGGCCCTCCATCTCTGTCCGCGTGTCCGGATCGACCACCACACCGCCCATGAAGTAATGCGCAGTCGGAACCACTTCGACCTTGCCGCCCGCCAGGTCGAACCCGCAGTCGGCGCAGCGTTTCACCATGCCGGTGAATTTGGTTCGGACGTTTTCGACCCCCAGATGCGACATCGAAATGAACACGCCACCATTCGGAGACGAATTGTTCTTGCGCATCTCGGCATAGATCCCACGGCTCACGACATCGCGGGTTGCCCGCTCGCCGCGTTCGTCATAGTCGAACATGAACCGCTGCTCGGATCCGTTCAGCAACTGACCGCCCGCGCCGCGCAGGCCTTCCTCCAACACGGTGCCGGTCATCTTGGTGCCTTCACCGCCCAACAGTCCGGTCGGATGGAATTGAACCATCTCCATGTCGCGCAGCTTCAACCCTGCGCGCAGCGCCATGGCCAGACCATCCATGGTCTTGTCGCCTGATGGCGTGTGATACTTGTACATTGTCGGCCCGCCGCCGGTCGCCATCAGCACCGTTTTGGCCCGCACGAACCGGAACCTGCCGGTGCGCATGTCGATGAAGAGAACACCGGATAGGGCTGTTCCGTCTTTCGTCGGGATAAGCGCGATAGCACGGTGTTCCTGCAGCTTTTCCAACTGCCGCGACAGGACCTGTTCCATCAGCCTGTTGATGATTTCGATCCCGGTCAGATCGCCCTTGTGAACCGTGCGGTCGGCGGTTTGCCCTGCAAACGCCTTGTGATGCAGTGATCCGTCGGTATTGCGGTCAAAGAAACACCCAACCTCGTTTTCAAGCTCACGCACTCGGACAACCGCCTGTTCGCACAGCTTCCACGCCATGTCCTGATTGGGCAGCCACTTCCCGCCCACGATCGTGTCCATGAAGTGGCGCTCGACGGAATCACCGGGTCCTAGAGCCACATTGTAGCCGCCCTGAACCATCCGCGTGCAACCGCATTTGCCGATCAGACCTTTGACCGCAATAGTGATTTTCGTCCCCTGAGGCGCCGATTGCTGGGCATGCAGTGCCGCGAACAACCCCGCCCCACCGGTACCAAGGATCAGAATGTCCGTGTCGTGTCGGTCGATATCGCTTTTAAGTGGCATATCTTACACCGCCTGCAAGAAAAAGGTTCCGGAAATCAGAATGGATACGCCCACCGCTGCCGCCGCGAGCGTCTTCTGTTGCGAGGTCCAGGGCAGCAACTCCAACGCCAGCAGCCGCAATCCGCCAAAGACATGTACAGCCAACAGGAACACCAGTCCGAACTCGGCCAGTTTGACCAGAGTATTTTCGGTCAGATAGAAGAGTCCATCCAGACGCTCTTTATTGGTCAGCGCAAGAGACAAAACCCAGAAATGCGCAGGCAGAAACAGCGCCAGCACCAGACCGGACAACCTGTGAAGAATGAAAGCGTACCACAACGGGTGCGAACGATGCGGGCGGATCATGCTATGCCTCCCGAAGTGACCGACCAGACGGCTTGGGCACCCATAAAAAACAGGCCTAGAAAGACCAGCCAGGTCAGCGTGTTCAGAGTGCTGCTGCCAAGGCCGAATGTCTCGAACACGATAACACGCAATCCAATGGCGGCATGGATGGCCACAGCAACGACGAATGTGCCGTAAAACAGCGCCCAGCCAAAACTACCCTGCGTGCGCGACAGAATTTCGTCCGCAGTCAGCCCGTTTTGGATCGCGATGATCATGACGATGATATGGACCAGAACCAGCGGCGCCATGACTAGCGCCGACAGCCTTTGCAAAAGATAGAGCTTCAACCCCAGCATCGTTCAGTCCTCCCGCCGGAAGAAGGCGCGCGTCGTAGCGCGTTTCAGCCCGGCAATCGAATTCATCGGGCTGAGTTCATTCGGGCAGAAATGCGCGCAATTGCCCATCGAATGGCAGTTATGGCAGCCGCCATTCTGGCTGACGGCATCCAGAATGGGCTGCTTTGCGCCATCCTTGGCATCATTAAACAGCGTCCACGCTCGGTTGAGCGCCGCCGGTCCCAGATAATCGGGGTTTGCTGCCACAACATCGCAGGACGCATAGCAGACCGCGCAGTTGATGCATTCGATACCCGCATCGGCGTTCTGGCGGGACGCGTCCTGCGGGCTGATTTCCTCGACCGGTTCCTGCCGGTTTCGGGTGGGGTGAAAAACCCCGCCAGCTTTGACCCATTTGTCGAAAAAAGGATCCATGTCCGCTGCCAGATCCTTGATCACAGGTAAATTGCGCAGCGGTGCAATCCTTATGCTGTCCCCGTTGAGAACTTTTTTGACATGGGTTCGGCAGGTCCAGCGCGGTTTATCATTGACCATCATGGCGCAGGATCCACACATCCCGACCCTGCACGCATACCGATACGAGACAGACGGATCACTGTTTTGTTGAATCCAGGCAACGACGTCCAGAACCGTTTGGCTATCTTGCGCGGGCACCTCGAAATCTTGATAGCCCCCACCCTCTGAATCGCCGCGCCAGACCGAGACGTTCAAACTCTTTTTGGCTTCTGCCACGTTCCGCACCCCATCGATATCTGGCGTTGTATTTGACGTGTATTAAAGCTAACCGTAAATGACGGTAACAAAAAGCGATTAATTATAACATTTCTTGTAAGTTTTTCTTACGCTCAGCAATACTTCGAACACTGCTATAGGCTTGGAGGGGGCCGCGCAAAATCCTCGAGCGTACCAGTTCGTTACCAGGCACGTGCAACTTTTCCAGCGATCGTTCACCCCGAATTATTCCGACTTGGACACCGAAATCTCCTGCCTGACTGAAAAGCTGGCCGCAGAACATGATAACGCCTTGGGTGAGGTCACACGGGGGCTAGAGGCGTCGAATTCGCTGAAGCGCACCGCTGAACGAGAACGAAAGCAAGAGCGCGGAGGCATTTGTCGCGGTCAGGCCGGTGAACGTTGAATGGCCATCTCAGTAGTCGTGCCTGTTACTAACGAAGTTGCGGATGCTCTGATCGAAACACTAACACCTCGTATCAACGCACTGAACAACTGATCGAACCTCTGACATGGGCCTTTGATCACGGCAAAGCATCCTGCGAGAGTCACCGGTTCACATCAAAAGGGAGAGGCGAAAGGTGCCATCACCCTCGTCAATGGGCGCGGCTTCCAGTGACAAGCATCAGGTTTCGAGGCCAACTACTTCATCGGCGGGACGTCGATCGTCGATTTCACTTCGGACATGTCGATCTGGAAGGAGGAGATATTCGGCCCGGTTCTCTCGATTGTTCGCCGCAAATCCTACAAAGACGCTATCGACCTGTTCCATCACCACGAACATCCGGCTTCTTGAGACAGCCCTATATATCTTTGCCGCGAGCCCCAACGAATTTCCGCTTGCTTGTCCCTCGTCGCCCCGAGGCATCGGTGGTAACCCTGCCGGCCCACACATCAAGTGCAAGAAGCAAGGGGCATGACCCTTTTCCATCTCCTGGCAGATTGCCGCAATGCTCCTGCTCGCGATCTCCTTCGTTCGGTTTTCCCCGCAATTTCAGGTCGCCACGGCAGAATGACAAGGTTCCTCGCTGGATAAAGCTGACCGGGCTTTCCTGGGGTTCTTGTTCGCCAGCGCCACGGCAACCACGTTCGGGTACTGCCGTTCACGCGTCCGTCTGATCCATTCATATTTGGATCCGCCGTTCCTCTGCTTTTCTAAGATCAGCATGCGCGCCGTGTGTGTCAGCAAGGTACGCAGGTATCGGTCGCTACGTTTGCTGATGCCGAGAACAAGCGGGCCTTCCCTCCGCTCAATCTTGCCGGTGCGTCGGCACATCTCGTTTGAACGGAAGAGGTTCCTGATCCGTCGGTCATAGCCAATGCTACGTTTGTCCAGCTCGGCCAACTCATTGTTAGCGTCACGTAGCAGATCCCTAAACATTTAGCTCGGATCTTCATCCTCGCCGTCCACGATCCGGTCTAGGGCGCCGAGCAGCCGGATGATATCTCCAGCAAAAAAACTTCTATCGTTCGTTGCTGAACTACCGGTGTGCACCGTAGCGATGGAGGTTTGTTCCGTGAGCCATTATTGGCGGCGAGAAATTAAACCACCGGGGCATTCGGTGCGCCTGATCGCACCAAAATACATCAATCCTTTTGTGACGCGCGGCATTTAATGGTCTGACAACCTACGTAGATTATCAATTCCTTGCGCAGTCACCTAGATCTTCTTGGTTTTCGATATATTCGGTCCTTCAGAACGTTTGTGACCCAACCACCAAACCAGCAAAGAGCCCGGGGGTTCCTCCGGGCGCTTTCTTGAAATAACCGGCCAGAACTCAGCTTTTTCCTTTCCAGGGCACCAGATAGTCTTCAGCTTTGCGCATAAGAATGTCGATGCCATAGCCGATGATGCCGATCAGGATGATCCCCATGATGACGATATCGGTCAGCTGAAACTTGGAGGCCGCGATGATCATCATGCCCGCGCCTTTTTGGGCGGCAACCAGTTCAGCCGCTACCACGGTGCCCCAGCAGACCCCCATTGCAACCCTTGCTCCAGTGAAGATCTCGGGCAGCGAGTTCGGGACGATCACATATCGCATGATCTGCCATTTTGAAGCACCGAGCGAATAAGCCGCGTGGATTTTCGAGATGTTCACACCCGACACACCGGCCCGCGCGGCGATGGCCATGATCCAGAGCGCTGCCAAGAACAGCAAAACGATCTTGCCGGTTTCCCAGATGCCGAACCAGATAATCACCAGCGGGATCAAGGCCAGCGGTGGCACCGGCCGCATGAATTCGACGATCGGGTCGAACCAGCCGCGGAACCACCCCGAAAGACCCATGGCGTATCCAAGCGGGATGCCGACCGCTGCGCCGGCCACAAAACCCGCTACCACCCGCAAGAGCGACCAGCCTAGATGCTGCCACAACGAAAAGTTCTGATAACCTTCGTTTGCGATCTCAAAGAACCGGGATACTACTGTTTCCGGCGCAGGCAACCAGATCGGGTTCATCTGCAAACCCTGGTTAGGGGTAAAGCTTATCGCCCCCTTTTTGGTCAGACTGACTTTGCCGTCACCCGTATCGACCGTGGTGTCAGGTCCGATAAGATTGCCGTTGATAGCAACGATCTTGGCTCCTTCCTTGCGCGTGACCTCGTCATTTTTGTCAAACAGAATGGTCGACGCGCGCCCCGGGGCCGCAACAATGGCATCATCCTTGGCAATCCCCGAACCCGGTTCGGCTTCGAATTTTTCGACCTCCCCACCGAATTCCGGGACGCGAACGAAAACTGTAGCGTCATCGGTCGAACCGTCGGCGGCTTCTACCGTATAGGTGAATTGAGTCTCGCCAACAAACGGGCCTGGAACGTGTATCGGGCTAATCTTCGATCCGGTGAATGCCCCCCAGATCACAAAGATCACTATGATTGATATGATCGACGCTGCCCGATCTGCCCGCACGGCACTTTCGTCACCAAAGGTCACCGTTTTTAGACTGATGAAGTCGTGACGGTTCTCCAACCCCTTTCGCAGGAAGTGAACGATGAAAAAAGCGCCCGCGAATAGTCCCAGGTAAAACAGTAGTACAATCATGTAACCTGCTCCGTGCGCCCCATGATTTCCTCCTCCATCTCCCAGATCATCGACAAGATTTCGTCACGAGTTTCCGCGAAACCTTCCGATTTCTTGACGTCGCGCAAGTCCGCGTTCACCCCCCTCTCAGCAAAAGGCAATTTGTATTCGCGATGAATACGTCCAGGTCGCGGCGCCATCACGATCAGACGCTCACCTAGCAACAAAGCTTCTTCGACCGAGTGGGTAATTAGAATGATGGTCTTGCTGGTTTCTTTCCAAAGCTTCAGGACCAGGCCCTGCATCTTTTCCCGTGTAAGCGCATCCAGCGCACCCAGCGGTTCATCCATCAGGATGACATCCGGCTCATTGGCCAAACAGCGTGCCAGCGCGACACGCTGCTGCATCCCCCCGGACAATTCGTAGACCGCCTTGTCCTTGAAATCCTGCAAGCCGACAATTTCCAACAGATGGTCCGAAATCTTGACCCGTTCTTCCTTTGCCATACCCTTCATGAGCGGGCCGAAGTCGACGTTTTCCCGCACGCTCATCCATTCAAACAGCGCGCCTTTTTGGAATACCATGCCACGCTCAGCATCCGGACCTTTCACCAAATGCCCATTCATTTCGATGGTGCCCGAGGTCGGCGCCAAGAATCCGGCAACGATGTTTAGTAATGTCGTCTTACCGCATCCCGACGGCCCCAAAACGGACAACAACTCGCCGTCCTTCAGGCTGAGCGACACATCCTGAAGCGCCTGAACCGATGTGCCATTGGGCAGATCAAAGCGCATGGACAGGTCTTTAATGTCCAATCCCGACATCCTGCTTCCTTCCTGCTAACAGAAATATGGGAACGGCCCGAGAAACGAGCCGATCGCCATAGTGATTTGATCGAGTTCAATCCTGCGACGCAGAAAGCGGACCAGAGTTTACCGCTGCATCATATGAACTCAGAGCCGATTCAATGCTGCCCGCAGACACGAAGACGTCGGCGACACCCTTCATGAAGCTTTGTGCGCCACCGCCAAGCCATTTGTCGGAAAGCTGTTCTTCAACGGATGGGAAGGTGAACGTGGCCATTGTCGCTTCGGTTTCGCTGACGTCCATTCCGGCATCCTGGGCGATGACCGGCAACATTTCGTCGTTCTTGGAGCCAGATTTCCACTGCTCGTTGGCATCGGCGGTGACCTTCAGGAATTTGGATAGCAAGTCGCCTTCCGCCTCGATAAAGCTTGCTGGGGCGCTGGTGACGTCAAACACCAGGATACCCAGCTCTTCCTTTTCTGCGCCGGTCAGAAGGATGTTCCCGTGCTCCATCATCCGTCGCAGCGCTCCGCCCCAACCGCAAACCATGTCGAGATTACCCTGGGCAAAAGCAGCGGCGCCATCGGCCGGTGCCATGTCGACGATTTCCATTGTGCTGACATCAACGCCGAAGTGCGCCATCTGCGACAAGAAGCCGAAATGGGCCGCGGTTCCGATCGGCACACCGACTTTCTTGCCGTTAAGTTCCTCGACGTTGTCCCTGTCGATTTCCAGCGCTTCGGCCACAACGCAGTTGTCATTGTCGGAATAGCTGACCGCCACATCAACGATCTGCAGGTCTTGACCTGCCGAAGTGGTCACCACGAAGGGCGGTACACCTTGGCTAACGGCAATCTGCACGTCACCTGATGCCATCGCCGCCGACATTGCAGTTCCGGTATCGAAGGAAACCCAGTTGATCTTGACACCAAGCTCTTCCTCATAGGTTCCGTTGACCTTCGCATATTGGAAAGGCATCGGCCATTCCAAGAAGTAAGCCACCGTGATCTCATCCGCGGCAAGGGCGGTATTTACCGCTGTGCAAATCGTCAGCGCCGAGGTCAGCACGCCGCAAACTATCTTCTTCATATTCTTCTCCCTTGTTGGATAGGCGGGATCTAGACGTGAACCGCCCGCGCATTTGAATGCGCAAAAACCTTAGCACCGCGTCAAAACAAATAAAAAAAACAAAATATCGCTAATTTTGTTTCGAAAAACCGATGAAGTAGAGTTTGCCTGCCGGTTGGTGAAATTCAACGTTTCAACAGAAATCCGCATAACTCGGATA
Organism: Ruegeria sp. HKCCD7181; assembly: GCF_057221055.1. Taxonomy (NCBI): domain Bacteria; kingdom Pseudomonadati; phylum Pseudomonadota; class Alphaproteobacteria; order Rhodobacterales; family Roseobacteraceae; genus Ruegeria; species Ruegeria sp. HKCCD7181. The sequence goes on from NZ_JBWVBC010000011.1 coordinate 156,623, forward strand.
GTCGCCGGTGTCTTAGGGGCCAAAAAAATCCCCGCAACCGGTGCTGCGGGGACAAGTTTGGGAGATTACAGGCCAAGCTGGCTAACGAATTTCGTTGTCAAATAGGCGTCAAACCCTTCCGGGCCACCTTCAGCACCCAACCCGCTGTCTTTGAACCCGCAGAACGGCGCCTCGGCCAGGGCAGGAGTGAATTCGTTAACGCCGACCCAGCCCGCCTCGAAATCGTCGGCGATATCGGTTGCAGTCTTCAGCGAATTGGTGAACGCATATGCGGCAAGCCCATAGGGCAATGCGTTGGCGCGCTCGACAACCTCGTCATAGGTGCTGAAGGACACGACAGGTGCGACCGGGCCGAACGGCTCCTCGGTCATTAGGACCGAGTTGTCAGGCACGTCGCGCAGCAGTGTCGGCTCGAAATAGCAGCCCTGTTCGCCGCGCTTGCCGCCATGGGTGACCGTTGCTCCATGCGCGATTGCATCCGCCACGATCTGCTCCATTGCCTCGACCCGGCGTTCGTTGGCCATCGGTCCCATGGTGGATTCCGGGTCCATCCCGTCACCCATGCGAATGGCCTCGACATGCTTGGCGAAAGCTTCATAGAATTGCTCGAAGCAGCCATCCTGCACATAGATGCGACTGACGCCCAGGCAGACCTGCCCGGCGTTGCGGTATTTGAACCCGGCGGTCAGGGCGGCGGCGCGTTCGATATCGGCATCGTCGAACACCACGACCGGCGCGTGGCCGCCCAGTTCCATCGTCACCGGTTTCAACTGCGCCCCAGCCATCGAACTTAGCAGTTTGCCCACCCGGATCGAACCGGTCAGAGAGACCTTGGCAATGACCGCAGAATTGACCTGCGTTTCCGACAGTTGCGCCGGGTTGCCGGTCAACTGGCCGATAACACCTGCGGGCACGCCCGCCTCGTGGAGCGCCTGAATGATGCCTGACACCGCGCTTGGGGCCTCATCAGCGGGGTTGAGAATGATCGAGCATCCCGCCCCCAGGGCCGCTGCCAGTTTTCGGCAGCTCAGCACCACCGGGAAATTCCACGGGGTAAAGGCGGCAACCGGACCAACCGGTTCCTTAACCGTCATCTGACGGCCCGAGGCGGCGCGCTGCGGATAGACCCGCCCATAGGACCGGATTGCCTCGGCGGCGCACCATTCGAAGGTCTCGGCGCAGCGGCTCAACTCGCCGCGTGCTTCGGCCAGGGGCTTGCCCTGCTCGCGCGTCAACAGCCGCGCCATCTCTTCCTGACGCGCGTCGATCAATTGCGCCGCCTTGCGCAGGACCGCCGCCCGGTCCCAGGCCGAGGTCTTGCGCCAGATGGCGAACCCCTTTTTTGCAGCGTGCAGCGCGCGCTCGATATCGTCGGGTGTGGCGACGGCGACCTGGCCGATCAGCTCTCCGTTCGAAGGATTCACCAAATCCTGAGTGCCGCCGTCCGAAGCATCCACCCAAGCTCCGTCGATAAACAGTTTGACGTCTTGGTTCATTCTGTCCCTCCAGTCAGGGTTTGGATTAAGCCAATGCCTGCGCCGCAACGGTGTTCAACGCATTTTCAAGAATGTCGAACAGCTCGTCGATCTCGCTTTCGTTGATGATCAGCGGCGGCGAGAACAAAAGCGTGTCACCAGCATTGCGGAACAAAAGGCCGTTCTTCCTGGTCTCGGAAAAAACCCTGGCCCCCATGCCCATGGCGGGGTCGAATTTGTCCTTGGTCTTCTTGTTGGCCACCATTTCGACGGCGCCCAGCAGGCCGACGCCGCGCGTCTCCCCCACCAGCGGGTGATCCGACAGTGCCTTCAGGCGGGTTTGAAATTTGGGCGCGACGCGCTGTACATGACCGATGGTGTCACGCTCGCGATAGATTTTCAGAGTTTCCAGCGCCACCGCCGCCGCCACCGGATGGCCGCCATAGGTAAAGCCGTGGCCAAAGACGCCCTTCTCGCCCGCAAGCTTTTCGATACCTTCGAAAACCTCGTTGGTCACACCCACGGCCGAGATCGGCTGATAGCCGGCCGACAGGCTCTTGGCCATGGTCATCAGATCGGGCTTCAACCCGTAGGTGTTCGCACCGAACATATTGCCGGTGCGACCAAAACCACAGATCACCTCGTCCACGACCAGCAGGATGTCATATTTCTTAAGAATCGGCTGGATCAGGTCGAAATACCCTTTCGAAGGAGGTATTACACCGCCCGCACCCTGCACTGGTTCGGCAAAGAATGCCGCAATCGTATCGGGGCCTTCTTCCAGGATGGTCTGTTCCAGTTCTGCTGCCAGACGCGCCGAGAACTCTTCTTCGGTCTCGCCATCCTTGCCAAAACGATAATAATGCGGGCAGGACACTTGAAGAAAACCATCAATGGGAATGTCGAATCCGTCCTGATTGATCTTAATCCGAGTCATGCTGGCCCCCGCAACGGTCACACCGTGATAGGAGTTCAGGCGCGAGATCATCTTCTTTTTCTTCGGCCGCCCGATTGCGTTGTTGTAGTACCAGATCATCTTGATCGCAGTATCAATCGCTTCCGATCCTGAGCAGGCGAAAAAAAATTTCTCAATGCCATTGGGTGTGATCTCAGCCAGCCGCTGCGCCAACTTGACCGTCGGCACCGGTGCGCGCCCAAAAAAGCCGTGATAATACGGTAACTCGCGCATCTGCATTTCGGCCGCTTTGACCAAGCGCTCCTCATTAAAGCCTAGCGAGGCGCACCAAAGCCCTGCCAGCCCTTCAATATAGCTGTCGCCGTTATCGTCGGTGATGCGGATGCCCCGCCCACCGGTCACGATCATCGCACCGTTCTCGGCCACCTGATGGGGGTCCGTATTGCCATGGATATGATGCTTAGCATCCAACCTGGACAAAGTGTTATTAGGTTCTGTTGCCACGACAACCTCCTGGATGTAGCCGCTGATCTTCTTTGAAGCTTCTAGCACTCGACAAGCTATTTAGAAAAATGTATAAAACTGCGAATTAATGTCGAAAAATCCGATGAATGTATCCATTAAGGCCATACGCTACTTCGCCACCGCATGTGAGCTGGGCAGTCTGACAAAAGCAGCCCATCAACTTAGGATTTCCAACTCTGCCATTTCTGTTGCGATCTCGACCCTCGAAGAAGAGTTCGGCACCCAGCTCATTTTCCGTCAGCGCGCCAAGGGGATCACAATGACGCCGGCTGGGCGCGAGGTTCTGGCCAGGGCCAAGCGCCTACTTGAGGAATTCGATCTTTTCTCAAGTGGTAATGATAGGTTGGGCGCACCATTTCGCGGCAATCTGAAGGTCGGGTATTTTGCACCTGTCGGCCCTGCCTTTTTGCCATCAATCATCCGTCCCCTTCTTCAACAAAGCGATGGCGTTCAGATCGACCTGGTAGACTGCAATAACGAGCAAGCCCAAAACGGTCTCCTTGACGGTTCATTCGATGTGGCCATCTTTCAAGATTATGCAGTTCGCCCCGAAATTTCGTGGCAACCGCTTTTGTCGATTCCACCCTATTTGGTGGCCCCTAAGATCAGCAGGTTCTCCTCAAACGAAAGCGTCCGGTTTTCCGAATTGGAAGGCGAAAATTTCATTATTCTGAATCTACCAGCCACACTTGAATATTATACTTCGATGTTGAAGCGATTTGGCGTAAGTCCGAACGTAATTGTCGGGGCCTCCAGCGTAGAAGCTGTCCGTTCTCTGGTGGCTGCGGGAGTGGGGTATTCGGTTCTGAACATGCGGCCCAATGTCAATTTGACTTATTATGGTTCGGAGATCAGATGCATTCCATTAAAAGATCCGCCGGATCGGACGCTCGATCTTGTTATCGGTTATTTGCCCGGCCAGCTCAGAATGCTGACGCAGGCCTTTATAGACGGTTGTCTGGATTATTTCCGGTCTGAAACCGCCCAATCACACCGCGTGATAACGAACCCATTTGCTTCAACTAAGTGATCCGGCTTGTTTGTCGGTGATGGGGATCCACCGCAATATACCTGAAGAAGGAACTTCGCGGAAAGGTTTTAGGTCTCAAGCCGCCAACTGAGCAAACTGCTCGAACGGACAGACTCGGCCTCCGATCTGGCCTTTAGCGACCATCTGAGCTACTTCGAATCCATCCAACGTCGCGGATACGGAAACAAAGGACTTAAGCCAAGTACCGGCCGTATCCGTCGTTTGATAAAGCGGTGATCTTGCTCAACCAAGTTATTGAGAAGTTTCCGCCGGATCATCTGAATCGGGGTCGGGCAGCCAAAGCCCTTTAGCATTTTGTTGACTGCTTTGATTCCCACAATGTTCGCACCACTCTTGTCGATAGCAATAATTCCCGCTGACGTCATCTTCGGGCGCGGCCAAGTCATTCTGAAACAAAGAGAAAGGATCGAACGAAGGGCCATCGAAACCCGGCGCCTGCTTCACAGCTATTCCGCAGCATAATCAAGCCAACAGTGTGAGCCAGATCCTCTCTTAGATCAGGTGGCCAACTGGCACAAAACCTCTAAAAGCGGACAAATCACCAAATCCGGCCAGAAAGCGCACCGTCGGCCTCGCTGTGCATCCCCATGCAACGTCTTCCCCTGCAGCAGTCGGCTTTGTAGAAATGGTGGAGAAGGGCAGATGAGGTGGGATGGTATCGCCAAGTTATTTAAGCTTTGTGCTATTAAACCGATTGAACGGCGACCTAGCCGCCATTTCCAAGGTGTAGTCTGCCCACAGGCTAAAAAACATCTGATCGGGTTTAGCGAAATATGACAGCGGAAAATTTATAGCGACGAGGGTGAAAGATTAGATCGACCAGATCGTGAACGGTGAGGAACTTTGGGTCTTGCCACGACAATTTGAAGCGACCAGGAATCATTTTGTTTTCAAGGTACCTGTGCGAAACCTCAACTGAGTTGCTAAAACTCTTTTTGAACCCGATGATCCGTGGTTGGCGACAGTGCCTTTATTGGTTTGATAAAGCTATGCAGTTTGTCCGTTATCCCAACACGGAGTTGGCTAAAAAGCAGGACCAACCGGTTCAGAAAGCGCTTTGTCGCCGGGACATATTCTCTGGATTTTCCGAGGATATCCGGCACGTTCTTATCCGTTTCGATGACCAGCCATAGCCATATCTCTTATCGCAGATCAAGATAACCATCTCATTGAAGTACCATTTTCTCGCGCGGTACGGGGCGGTCGCGCCTGATGCAGTCTGGGAAAACGCCGGCCAAAGCGGTAGCACCTGAGCCCGATCGCTTCCCTGATGGAAATCACACCCCGTTCTGCAAGCAGGTCTTTGACGTCGGCAGTGCTCATGTTGAACTGGTGATAGGCCCAGACAGTGTTAGCGATAAATTCTCAAGGACAGCGAAAGCCTTTCAGGCGAGGCATCCAAATCGTTAACACTGGATACCCGAGCGACGGGCAAAAGCAACTTGGCAATATCAACACAGGCCTTTATCGACAATTGTCAGGACTATTTTGCGACCAACGCGGCCCCGGCAGCACCGGGAGATGTTTGATGGTCAGCCCAAGTAAGAGGTCTGAACGATGTCGCTGATCTTGCTTCGCACGCTTGTCGCCGTGGCCGAGCGCGGCAGTTTTTCTCGAGCCGCAGATCAGGTTTGTGTCACCCACGCCGCCGTTGGTCAGCAGATGCGCCGGCTTGAGGATCTGTTGCGAACCGAACTGTTCGACCGCAGCCAGAAGTCGCCGAAACTCAATGCAACCGGGCTAGCATTGATCCCCCGTGCCCGAGCGGTCCTGCTGGCCTATGACGATCTGGTCGACGACCTGGTCGGCGAAGCTCGTTTGTACGGTGAGCTGACGCTAGGTGCCGTTCCTTCGACCATTCGCGAGTTGGTACCCAGAGCGCTCAAGCACCTGATGGAGCTATATCCGCAAATCCACGTGCGCGTGGTGCCTGGTCTGTCCGGAGACCTTGTGGAACAGGTCGAACGTAACGCGCTGGACGCCGCTATTCTTAGCGTATCCGGACCGCTAGGGCCGGAACTGGTCTGGCGCCGCTTTGCGGCCGAACCTCTAGTCCTGATCACGGCCAAGGAAATCACCGAAACGGATCCTCGCCGGATATTGCGGAACATGCCATTCATCCGCCACACCCGTCGCGCTGCGGTCGGGCAGCTCGTGGACCGGTGGTTGGCAAAATCGGGGTTGTCGGTTCAGGTTTCGATGGAAATGGATTCGCTGGAATCTCTGTCCAGCATGGTTGCGCATAATCTTGGCGTATCCGTTGTTCCAGATATCTGCGTGCCGGACACGGTTTTCTCGGCGCTGCGCCGCCTTCCACTCGATGCAAATGGGATGGAGCGGCAGTTAGGCATTATGACCCGCGCTGATTGCGCAAAAACAAAGCTCGTGGATGGGCTTCATGACGCAGTCACTGCGACGGTCACAAGACGGAAAGGTTAGGTTGACCGATTTCGGATAACGAGCAGATGCCAATCTGCGCCAGGACCTGGTGCATCTCAGCTTGCAGAGCCTCGCAATACTGTACCAAACCAGCCTCACCCGCCCCGGCAATGGCATAAAGCAGTGGACGCCCGAGGAAGACATAATCAGCCCCTACAGCATATGCTTTGACGATATCCTCACCTGACCGAACTCCGCTATCGAAGAACACCGGATAATCAGGACCAACAGCTTCGCGAACCCGACACAATGCATCAATTGCTCCTGGCGCACATTCCAATTGACGCCCGCCATGGTTGGAAACCTGCACAGCATCAACGCCTTCGTCGCGCAGCGTAAGGGCATCGCCAGGATCCATTACCCCTTTGACTACCAGTTTGCCAGGCCACTCCTGTCGCAGTCGTTTCAGATAGTCCCAATCGGCAGCGGCCCGGCTTGCCTCGCGGTCAAAATCCCCGAACTGTCCACCGAAATTGGCGAGCGTCGGTTTGCCTTTGAACAACACGGACAGTGACCAGCGGGGATGTAGTGCGAAATCGAGAAACTGACGCGGGCCGATGCGGAATGGCATCCTGAATCCGTTTTTCAAATCTCGCGGTCGGCGACCAACCTCAGGGACGTCAACGGTCAGAATGATGGTATCGTAACCGGCCGCTTGCGCGCGCGGGACCAGTCGCCAGGAGTCTTCACCATAGTAGAGTTGCAGCCACGCATACCCCTCGGCAACCTCCTGTATGCGCTCAAGGCTGGTAGAGGCCAGCGTTGACACGCCATGCGGCAACTGATGCCGCGCGGATAGCCGCGCCAACATCAGATCGGCGCCAGGCGCCGCCAGATTGCACATCCCCATGGGGCTTATCCCAAAGGGCAAGCTGCGTTCAGTTCCAAAAACTGGGACGGCCAGACTGCGGTGTTGCACGTCCCGCAATACGCGCGGGGCCAGCAGAACCCGATCCAGAGATTGACGGTTTCGCGAGACACCAAGCTCGGTCCCGGCGGCCCCTTCCATGTAGTCAAAGACCATCCATGGCAACCGCTTGCGGGCAAGACGTTGCGCGTCCCGATGGGTGTGAATGTCACCTCGCCAGAGCATTTCGGACATTTCGTGCCGTTACTGCGCTCGCCCGTACGTTTGATTCCTCGGTCACCCCACCGATATGAGGCGTCAGGATCAAGTTGGGCACATCTTGAAAAAAACCGGCCGCAGCCTCTGTCAACGGTTCAATTTCGAATACGTCCAGCGCCGCCCCGCTAAGATGGCCTGCTTTCAGCGCCCTGATCACGGCGGCCTCGTCAACGACCCCACCCCGCGCGGTGTTGATCAGAACTGAACCGGTTCGCATCGCCGCAATCGCTTTGCGGTCAATCATATGCCGTGTCTGATCCGTCAACGGAACATGCAGGCTGAGCGCATCGCTTACCGCCAACAGTTCTTTCAATGAATCCTGCCGGATCACACCGTTCCAGACCGGGTCATTGGCCATGAGGAACGGATCCATTGCGGCAACTTTCAATCCTATCGCCCTCGCCAGCCGTGCCGTCTCTCGTGCGATCGATCCGAAGCCAACCAACCCTAGAACCTTTCCATTGGCTTCTCGTCCGGCCATCTCCTGCCGGGGCCAGGTGCCAGATACCATCCGGGCATTGCCCAGATAAGCCCCGCGCAACAACACCAGAGCGCTGGTGATGACGTATTCGGCAACCGAGCTATCGTTGGCACCGCTTGCGGGATGCACGGTGACCCCACGTTCCCTGCAACCTTCCAGATCGATATTATCGAGACCGACTCCAAGCCGACCGACGCATTTCAGGCCGGGTGCGGCCTCCAGCAAAGCCTGATTCACGCGGGTCCGGTTCCGGACAATCAAAGCTGCAGCAGTCCCCAACTCCCGATGCAGGCGCTGCGGATCATCTACCAGAAAAGGATCATAGAGAACGTCATGATCCGAGGCGAGATCAGCGACCGAAGCCTCATCCATAAATTCGGAAATGACTATGCGTTCGGCCATGGCCGGTGTCTCCGTGGGAGGATGGTTGGGGAATGCCGTTGGCTATCCCGCAAGAGTTTGAGATCAAGCCTGAACCGCCTTCATGAAGCGGTCGCGGATGATTACCGGGTCCATGGTGATTACCGGCATCTTGGCATTCCCGCTTTCGCATTTACAGACGATGACTGTCATTTTGCAGCTATCCAGTGCCGCCTGCAGGGCGGCCCCGGTATCTTCGGCCCGGCACTCGACCACATTCTCGCAGCCACAAGCCTGCGCCACGGCCGCCAGCGAGGTCTTTTGGCCCGCATAGGTTGGCTGGTCCCCGGTGGAGCCGTAAGAACCATTGTCCACGATCAGTAGGATGTAGTTGTCCGCCACATTGTTCGCGATGGTCGGCAACGTGCCCAGATTGGTCAGGACCGAACCGTCGCCGTCAATCACGATGACCGTTTTCGGCTGTGACAACGCCAATCCAAGACCAATGGATGAAGCCAATCCCATCGTGCCCAGCATGTAAAAGTTGGTCGGCTGGTCGTCGATGGCATGCAGTTCCTGGCTGGGAATGCCGATGTTGCAGACAACCAGTTGATCGCTGAGGATCGGTGCAATTCTCTTTAGAACTTCAGAACGGATCATTGGTCGCCGTAGCCTCCCCAGAAATTGGCATCGGTCAGGATCGCAACCGGCTTGTTGCACATGAAAGTGTATTTCAGGATCATGTCGAGTTCTTCGACATCGGACTGTTTGTGGAAGTGATAGGTCGGGATGTTGAGCTGGGCTAGCAAGGCCTTGGTGTGCACCGCCATCTCAACCTGACATGCAACCGGTTCCCGTAACTCGCCACGATAAGAGATCAGCATCGGCAAAGGCATACGATAGAACTGAATTAGCGTTGCCAGCGTGTTGATCGTCACACCGATGGCAGTGTTCTGCATGATTATAGCCGGGCGTTTGCCGCCCATCCACGCACCCGCGCAGAGCCCCATACCCTCGTCCTCCTTGTTAGAAGGAACGTGGTGGATTTCGGCGCGCACATCGATTTCTTCGATAACTCCGGCGAGTTGCTTACAGGGTACCGTGGTCACGAACTCGATCTGATTGGCAATCAGATCATCCGCTATCCTGGCATGGATGGACATGATTGATTTCGCTTTCTGAAGATTTCATCCTTCTGTCGCGCAAGCGGAACTTGAAATCAATCCATAGTTTTTTGACATAATGTAAATCAAACATTTACTTACAAGCCGAACCATCGGTGGCACTGAAGGTGTAGACGCCCCAGCTGGCCTTGATGTGTCATGGCGGGTTTGCAGACGACCTGAATGGAGGCATCTAAGGAAGCGGATACCGTGATTGGCCCGGACTTGGAGAAGAACATTTCCCGGGTGCACGAAATGGATCCGACGAGTCACGCAGTTTTTCAGAGGAGATTACGTAGAGGTCAAGTCCTTGAGTTTTTGCCTGGTTACCGAGGTGTTAGGTGGCGACTGGGTCGTGATGTCAGGCTTAATCCTCCACTGTATGTGAGACCGTTTGTGAAGCGACAAAAAAACGATGCAGTGTGTCCCTGTAAAGAGCGAAGAGGCATAAGCGGCGGTGATCATGTTTCGGACCCTTGAGCTTCTGGTTCGGTAACGCCCACAACTGATCAATGCCCTGCAGGACCACCGCAAAGAACTGGGTCACGTAGCTCCGCGGCGGGTTGGCAACAGCCGCAAGCTGGTCGAGATAGTAGAAGATTATGAGACCGCGATACTGGAAGCGGCGCAGTCTTGCGTAAAGGGGCTAATAGAAATGCTGACCCGTTTAACAGCCGGATAAGCGACTTGATACGGAGATAGTACGTCATGCGCGAGACAATGAAATGGCGCGTCGCCTGATGACGGCAACAGGGATTGGGCCGCTTATTGCCATCGGGCAAGCATCGACATGTGCAATAATCGAACATCCATTGCTGAACGAGGTGTGCTACCACCTTCGCATTCGTCGCCTGCAAACCTCGACAAGTCCAGGTCGCGCCGATCGAACATAAAAGGAGCAATATCAGTTTTTCGACCGTATCGCGGCGTACGGCCCGGATGGTCCGAAGAGGCGATTCGGGTTCTGTCGCAAACTTCGCCCTTACCTGTCAGGTCGAGTGCATTTCTGGTAGCGCGCACTAGAACATGACAGGAGCAGGCCGTGACGGTCACATTTAAGGGCACGCATCTTCCGAAGGACGTGATCTTGCACGCGGTTTTCTTCTACCTGCGCTACGGTGTTTCATACCGGGATCTGGAAGAAATCATGTCGGAACGTGGTGTTGATCTGGATCATGTAACGCTAAACCGCTGGGTCAGTCGATATGCAGGCCTCATTGGTGAAGCAGCGCGGTATAGAAAGCGTCCCGCAGACCGTTCGTGGCGCATGGATGAAACACATGTGAAAGTGAAGGGCGACTGGGTTTATCTTTACCGAGCGATCGACAAACACGGCAAAATCCTGGATTTCATGTTGTCTGAGCGCCGGAATAAAGCCGCTGCGACGAAGATCTTC
>NZ_JBWVBC010000012.1:0-144878 GCF_057221055.1 Ruegeria sp. HKCCD7181
AGTGTCGCGGGATGGAGCAGCCCGGTAGCTCGTCAGGCTCATAACCTGAAGGTCGCAGGTTCAAATCCTGCTCCCGCAACCAAATTTAACAATATAAAACAGTATGTTACGCACCGCCCTAGGACGGTGTTTCTATTTGCGCCATCCCCGCTGGAAGCACTGTGGAAGCAAGCGGGGCGAAAGTATCGTGTGGTGAACGTGCAACATCAAAAATCAGTTAGCTTTTAGTGCCCCACCACTTTTCATCCCAATGGCAATGTGCAGAAATACTTGAACTGTAGAGTAGAATTCCGGCAACTGTATTTCACGTTGGGTTGCAGGTTCTGCTCGTGATACGTTCGAATTGAGGCACTAAAATTTATGAATCCACAAAGTATTTGGGACCACGATCTTCTAGACTACGAACATATCGGGAACACTTTCACAAACCTGATTAAGTCATTGGAAACCACAAAGGTCATTTCCATTGAAGCTGGATTTGGCAGGGGAAAGACGTTCTTTCGGAAGGCGTGGTCAGAACAACTCAGACAGTCCGGGGAAACTGTTATCGAAGTAGACGTTCAGCAATCGGACCACTCGGGCGATCCCATTGTTACACTGCTTGGGGCGTTGGTCGAGGCCGTCCCGAAAACACAGGGAGACAAAGCAAAGAAAGCACTGGATTCGGCCAAAAAAATCGGTGCAATCGGCGCTCGCGCTGCGGCAAGAGTTGTTCTTCGATCCGGAGCCGACGAGATCATCGAAGCTATGTCTGATGGAGCTATCGACGCTCTTGGAGATTTTGACGCTCTGGACAACATTGTAAGTGAGCTAGGAGATGGAATGTCGAAGGCTGCGGGTCAGCTTATTGCTTCGCAGATGGCGGCTGAAAGGGTCCGTAAGGTCGAACTTCCGCAACAACTAGCGGCTCTTCATGCTGCAATTACGGGAGACAAAGACCAGAACAGAATTGTAGTGATCATAGATGAACTTGATCGTTGCCACCCTGAATATGCGCTTTCGTTTTTAGAGGCGATGAAGCTGATATTCGATCAGTCTGGATTTGTATTTTGTTTAATGGTGAATGCGGAGTACTTGGAAAGACTAGCAAGACACAGATTTGGCGTGTCCGCAAAGGATGAGAAGTACTTAGACAAGTTTGTAGACATACGCCTTTCTTTGAAGCCCCGCAACGAGACATTCGAACAAGCAATTGTAGGGTTAGCGAGTGAATTGCCGCTGAAAATTCCCTTCGGTGAAACACAAGATTTTTCGGTGGAGAACGCCGCTAAATTGGCCGGAGAACTTGCCCTGTGCACAGGTTATTCAATGCGAAAGATCAAAAGAATACTACTTAAAGTCGAAGTTGCGTTGAGGTGCTACGCTGATCAACCCTTGGACGTTTCTCTTCTAGTGTTTTTGGCTTTCCGCGAGGAAGCGGGTGAGAAAATAAAGGAAGAGTTTCTTCCTCGCTCATTCTTGACCCCCGAGGAAGGTGAACAAAAGCTTTATGTTCCGGATGGGCGTGACTTTCCTGCGATGCAAGACGAGGCAAGACGAGACAGAGAGTTGAATAGCAGTATTCATAAAAAAGCGCCCGAGTTGCTAAAGCTTCCGCGTGATCGCTACCAACTGCCTGACGATAGGAACTACAAGGACTGGGCGTTGGCCTTTAAGTTTCTCGCGCCCCACTATGTTCCAACACACCAAGCTGCTCTGAATGCTGTTGCTTCTGTGTTGGTTTCCGGTGAATGAGACAAAGCTCGAAAGGCACACATTGGGTTTGAGTAGATCTCAATAAGCTCCGTGAATTTCGCACCCTATTCGAAGCGATATCGTTTGCCAGCACACGCTAGCCGCTCTTCTGTTGGTCTCAAATGTTCACGATCTAATTGAAGAATCGAGTCAATGTGTCTGTGGACAAAACCTTCGAAATTGTTGGCTGAAACATCTGAAATTGCAGCGCGAGTTATCAACAAACCTAACAATTGTGCATCCAGCTCCCGCATCTTCGCGGCACGATTGGCCTGAACTACATCGCTGGGCATCACACCCGCGCAGTTCTGCAAAAGATCATTTCCAATCACGGCCTCAAACTGCCGCCAGAGCTCGTGTGTGGGCCAGCGCGCGCGGTTTGAGTCTGCTGTGGGCATGCAGTAGCGAATGCGTTCAAGCGCGTCTGTGAAGGCGTCTCCAATGACGTCGCGCACGTCCTGCCAGTTTCGCATCTCGAAACGGTTGCGGAGTTGTTTGGAGCCAAGCCGCATCTCAAAACGCCAAATCTGACTTGAAGTCCGGTCGGACAAATCAAGGGGTGGTTTGCCAACTGCGGCCAGCGCGGCGTTCCATATTGTCAGCCAACCCATCCTGTTCTGCTGCATCACGTCGGTTCGCTTGTCATAGATCGCCAATTGCCGGTTAGCGACTGCCCCGGCACGCAAGCCAACCACACGCGCGCCGCTGGATACCGTCGCGGTTTCATCAACACCGGTGTATTCCGTTATCTTGGTGCCGGGTGGAACAACCAATGCTTCGCGGTCGGGTTCAAACCAAGGGGCCAGCAAGTCCACGGCGAAGTCAGCCCGCGCGACCCGCAATTGCGTTTCTACGTACTTGACCCCGAAGGCTTCCATACAATCGCGAAAGTGTTGCTCAGCCCTTTCAAGACCGCCCGTGGCGAGGCCAAAGGCACGGAAGTCGACTGTGATACCGGGATTGTTGGGAATGCGGTCCTGCGGGTCTTGGAACAGCCACACGGCCCCGTGGTCGCCCGTATGGGCTGTGAAGCCGCGCGCGCCCTTGCTGGTCACGTTGAGCGACATCGAACCAAAATCAAGGACGCAATCGCCATAGGTTTCCTTGGCGTGTTGCTTGGCGGATGCCAGTTCTTCGCGAAAGCTGTCAGGGATATCCGCCTGAATGGTGAATTTCAGCCCATCGAAGCCGGAATGCAGGATAGTTGCTTCCATCTACGCTGACCTTTGCTTTCGTATTCGTGGAGGGGGGTGTTACAAGACCCCTCTAGCGCGGCATGCCCTGCCGCTGGGATATGTTACGATGTGGAGAAAAGAGTGCGGGGGCTTACGCCCCTTTGTGCCTCCGGCGGGGCAGCATTTGTTTTGGGGCCGGAGCGAAGCCGCTCCGGCGCTGCCATCACCTGGCATTGGTTTGACGACCAATCCAAATTTCTGCGCGCTCCGCGCATTTGGCAATATTGAGCAGGTCCGAATGGTGGAAGCTGTTCGAATTCCGCCGTTCGCCGGTATCGGTCTTGTAGGAGCGGGACATATCAACCGAGTAGAAGCCGTCATTGTCCCAGATGGTCGCAGTGATCAGGCTGATTTTGAATTTCTGTGCAGGCTGGCTTGCCATGGTTCAGTGTCTTTCTGTTGAAGTTTGAGAAAGGGGCACGGGACCGTTTCGCCCGCGCCCCAAGAGAGCCATTCCGGCCCCAAAATCCCGCACGGCGCTGCCAACCCCGCGCGGGCAAAACTCAGGTTTGCGAAGTGTTCTTTTTGCGGCGACCTTCAGCCCAAACGCGCAGATCGCGGCGGCGATAGCGCACGGATCGGCCCGGTTTAAAAAAGGAAGGGCCAAAGCCGGTGACACGCCATTTTTGAATGGTGCGTACACTTTGGCAGAGGTAGTCCGCCGCTTCGGTTTCGGTGATGAAGCCATCCCAGTAGTCTGAGGTTGGGATGGTCTGCTCGGTGGCAATTGCCTGTTGTTGCATTCTGTTCGTCCCTTCAATGCGAGTTGCTATGGGAAGAACATAGGAGCGCTTGGGTGCGATTTACGAGCGAAACCACTGGACGAATTAGCTGCGAATTTGAACAATAATTCGTCCAGTAAATTAACCGCGCTCTCGGATGCAGTCTTTCAACTCCCTCATGACGCGCGACGTTGGAATGCTTGAGTCGATAATTCGAAATGCCTCAGCGCAAAAGCGAGCGGCATTTGTAATTGGCTCACCCGCAGACGTAACGTCCCTTGTAAACGCCTGATTGGTCGTTTTATCCCAAAGATCCGCGATGTTACGCATCCAGAGCCGTAATCCATACGAACGAACTTGTCCGGGCCTTCCTTTCGGCAGTTCCGCGCTCTTGGTGGTTGCTGCAATTTCCAATCCTTCGATCACCGAACGTAACGTTGGAACATCCAAAATCACGCATGGGACGCCCATTTCCAGATGTTTCAAGGATAACGCCAGAGAGGGATCACTTGGGGCGGTCAGTGAACCTGTAATGGCTTTCTGTGCATCAACATCTGCGTGGCTGTCGAGTTTTGACTGTGCTGCCCAAGACAACTGGTCAAGTGAAGATTTCAGCCTATCGGCTTGTTTCGCAATGTCCTTCAACTCACGCGCAACGTCGCTATTTCGAGGGCGGTTCTCAAACGTCGCACTTTCCCAGCGGTAAATAGCGGCGCTGTGTTCAAGGCCTTCCGCGAAAGCTTCGATGTTCGCAGGCTTGAGCTCCCCGATCTCGCAAAGGTATTGAACATTGCTTTCGTCGAATGTGTCCTTATAGAACCTTGGGGGAACTACTTGGTTGTCGGGTACGATAAGTATGGGACTGCCTCTTCGATCGTGTTCAAATCTGACGCCGTTTCGATTCTTCAAATATGGGTTTGCATTTCTCCGGGTAACTTATGCGTCGGGCAGGGTATACCCCGGGTAGGGAAGAAACTGTGCAACTGATTGGTGCGGAATTGTGTTTGACTAACACGTCAAGTTGAGTTGGGGTGTCGCGATATCAGCCGCTTCGACACTGTAGCCCGTCAAGCGCATCAAGGACCGTGGCAGGCAAAACAGTAAATTAGCATTGAGGTTCGCATGCCCGTTTTTCTTCATGGTTTGGCTTTGCAGTTTTACCGCGGCATTGGGTCCGAAATGCAGTACATTGCCCCTTTCAGCGACATGAATATTTTTGTGGGTGCAAACAATGCAGGCAAATCAACAGTCCTGAACTTCATAGCAGAACAGCTGAGTTCGCGCGATCACGCCGGGCGCTATCAACCTAACATAAAATCTGTTGAAATGTTCCGAGGAACACCGAGCGGGAAATTAGCTTTCGCATTTGGAGTCCCAAAATCAACGGTCGTAGACAAAACAATCGAGGCAGCAAAAGGAGTCAATATCCAGAAACATGAACTTTATGCCATTGCCCAGATCGCCGATGCCACGGCTCTGAACACAGCGTTTTGGGCCATTCCGCCTTCGGGTTCCAATACCTCAATGACACCTCTGGCAAAGGATGTACCCCCGGACGCCTATGCTTCTATTAGTGCGCATTTAATCTCTAGGCTTGCAAAAAAAATCACTGGGTCAGGAGGTCTGGATACGGGTGCCTTTGTGGCCTCTCTAGTGACATATTTTTGCAAAATGGTAGAGCCACCCACAGCCCGAATAAGCCTTATTCCAGCTAAGAGAGAGCTTGGTCCAAACACCGATGAATTTGAGGGGTTTAGTGGCAAGGGGCTGATCAACCGGCTGGCTGAGTTGCAGAATCCGAGTATTGAAAAACTAGAAGAAAAAAAACGGTTTGAGCAAATCAACGAATTCCTTCGAGACGTGACGGGTAAGCCGGACGCGCAAATCGAAATTCCTCACGATAAAGAGCACGTGCATGTCCACATGGATGATAAAATTTTGCCGTTGTCGTCTTTGGGCACCGGCATCCATGAAGTCGTACTAATCGCGTCATACTGCACGCTTCAAGATTACGCGATTGTTTGCATTGAAGAACCGGAAATCCATTTGCATCCGCTACTGCAAAGAAAGCTCATCGGTTACCTGCGAAAGAACACCAAAAACCAGTACTTTATTGCCACTCACTCAGCTGCTTTCATTGATAGCGCCGACGCATCTGTGTTCCACGTTACCAACGACGGCAACCAAACTAGGGTGAACAACATCAGCCTCAAAAAGGATAGACGACAGCTGTGCAACGATCTTGGCTATAAGGCGTCCGACATAGTGCAGGCAAATGCTGTAATTTGGGTGGAAGGTCCTTCGGATCGTATCTACTTGCGCCATTGGATAAGCGCGGTCGATAGTTCTTTGAAGGAAGGGACACACTATTCCATCATGTTTTATGGGGGCCGCCTGTTGAGCCACTTAAGCGCCGACGAAGAAGACGTTGCGGGCTTAATTGATCTACGGGCCTTAAACCGACACAGCGCTGTCGTGATTGACAGTGATCTTGCTAATTCTGCCGGGAAAATCCGAGACACCAAACAGCGCGTCGTTGAAGAATTCGAAGATGCGGAGGGTTTGGCTTGGGTGACAGACGGTCGGGAGATTGAAAATTATGTTGATCACGACCTGTTGCAGGAAGCCGTCCTGCAAGTCCACGCAACCAGATACTCCAAACCCCATAGAGGCGGAAAGTATGACCATGCACTGCACTTCATCAGGAAGCGTACGAGAGGTGACGCAGACAAGGCAGAGGGCGAACTCATTTTTAAAGACGTGGATAAAGTGAAGGTTGCTCGACTGGTTTGCGAAACAACTGCAAATCTAGAAGTGTTAGATTTGGCAGAACGCGTTGACGCTTTGGTTGAATTCATACGAGCGGCAAATTGAAGCCAACCCCTAGCTTTGTTAGCCCGAAAAACCGTTTTCTACACCACCGTTTTAAAGCGCGCCAGTGAAGCAGCTTACAGATTTCTTAGAGATCACGTGGAAGCGGCCACTCGCGCGATCTTTGGGACTCGCCGCTTTAGGCTCAGAGCCGTCACTTGAGATATTGGTTTGGGTGATGGTTTTCCCTACCCGGGGTATACCCGGCCCTGCGTATACCTCGGGTAGGGCGAAAGTCCCTGTGTTACATATCGTATACGTAGACGCCCTACGTAATGTAGCTCGCCTACGTATACATTTACGGAGTTGGTCGCGCTTAATGTATTACCTAACTAGACGCAGCCCGCAGCCGGGTTCTTGGGTTCCAACAAATGTACTCAGCCTAGCCGCGTTTTCTTCCGCCGCCATACGTACCGGATCATCGGCCAGATGCGCATATCGCATCGTGGTTTGAATCTGACTGTGACCCAGCAACCGCCCAACCATCTGAATTGGCATGCCTGACGAGACCGCATTCGACGCATAGGTGTGGCGCAGGTCATGTATACGGACATCGTGCAGACCAGCCCGCTTACGTATACGACGCCATGGCTTTTGCAGGTCGGTGGCGCAGTGGCCGGAGACAGCCCCGGCGACGACGTAAGGGTTGTCAGGAAGCCGTGGGATGGTGCTCAGAACCGCTCGGGCGGCTTGGGGCAGGGGAATGCGCCGTGCGCCCGTCTTGGTGTCGGGAAGCTCCATACCGGCGTCTGTGATGAAAGACCATTGGAGGGTCTGGATTTCACCAAGGCGACACCCGGTCAGTATCAGCAACCGAAAGGCGGCGACGATAAACGGTGACTCCGATCCAACCCGTTCTGCCTCTGACAATGCCTGTCCGAGCCGTTGCAACTCATCTTGGCTCAGAAACCGTTCCCGCTTTTCTTCGCGGTATTTTGGGACATGGCGACAGGGGTTTGAACCGTCAGGCCGCAAGCCCCAGATTTCCGCAAGATTGAACATCTTGGACAGAACGCCCAATGTCCGGTTCGCCTGATAGGGCTTGTCCCGGAATTTGTGGTGTAGCTCGGCAATGTCTTTGCGCTCCACGTCCACCACTTTGAAACTGCCGATGGCCGGAACGATGAACAAGTCGATGGCCCTGCGTTACTCCCCTTGGGTGGCCGGCTTGCAGCGTTCCTTGACATGGGTATCAAAGAACCGCTCACACAAGGCCGCAACCGTTGGTGCACGGCGATGCTGGGCAATCTCTTCGGCTGGGTTCTCACCCTTTGCAACTTGCCCCATGAGTTCCTTTGCCAGCTTCCGCGCCTCGTCAACGGTGATCTTGCCATGTCGACCGATGGAAACGCGCCGTGTCCGTCCGCCTTTGCGGTACTGTGCCTGATAGGTCTTGGCCCCGGAGGGCATCACGCGGACACCAAACCCGGCAATCTGGCTATCCCAGACAAAGTAGTCTTTCGCCTCAACATTCAGGGCTTCTACGGCGCGTTTGGTCAGTTTGGGCATCCCTCATCCTTTCACTGTCATCGCCCCGTGGAAGCATTGTGGAAGCAACTGGAAGCGGTTCATGGCGTAAGATGTAGGAACGGAGCGTGCCAGTCGTCAATATTCAAACAACGATTACAATAAGATAGGGTAAGTCAGCGTTTTCGGGCGTAGTTGGTTCAGGTGGGCGCAAGCTATCTCATAACCTGAAGGTCGCAGGTTCAAATCCTGCCTCAAATAAAAAAATATAAAGATATCATATACTTAGCCTCGCGCACGCGGGACTTTTCGCGTTTGGAGGCACCGCGACCAGTGTTACAAGATACTGCAAAGATCATCATCGCGAGTGCACTGAAATAGGCAATCCCTAAAGCCAACCAGTCAAACTGAACGCTGTGTCAGATGACGAGGACCGTCGGACGTTATCATCCAGTTTGACAGAGCTTTGTCCATTTGCTTCATCCGATAGCGCAACATTTCACGGGTCATTCGGTTTAGTGTCTCGGAAAGTTCCGAGCGATCCGCGACGTTCTCCATTTCACCACTACCAGCGCTGTCGAACAAGAGCGGCGGCAGGTCCGCCGCGAACTCTACCAGTGTGAACCGATCATCACGTAAAATACAAAGGCAGCTATCGGCCAAGCCGGTGCCCAGATCGCGTTGCCAGTGAGTAGGGTCGATCGGATCGGCAAAGTCCAGCTCTGAGAAAGAAAAGCTGCGCCATTCTACAGGGGTTTCACCACGCAGGAAGGGCATCAGCGAACAGCCGTTCATCGCATCCGGCACGGTTTGGCCAACCCAATCAAGAATCGTGGGCGTAATATCGATAGACTCGGTGGGTGCGTTGATGGTTAGCCCTTCGGATCCGCCGGGCATGTGTACGATCAGCGGTGTATGGTAAGCTGCATCAAAGACCGACATTTTACCCCAGCAATGTCGGTCACCCAACATTTCGCCGTGGTCCGAGGTGACAACAAGCAAAGTATCGTCATACTGCCCGGTTTCCTTCAAAAAGGACACGACACGACCAATATGGTGATCTACTTCGGTGGCCAACCCCAGGTAGACCGACCGCAAAGTCCGAACGACCTCATCCGTGGGCTCCAAATCCGCGAAACCTTCGACGAACCCGGACACATCACAGTTGGTACGAGTAGAGGCCAGGAAGGCGTGAAGGGCGTCCTCGGCTTCAGGCGTCTCCAGACGTGTCGGCAAAGGCAGAGAGGCAGGGTCATACATCCGGTTGTAAGGCGCAGGTGCGACAAGTGGAGGATGCGGACGAATATAGGTCAGATGGGCAAACCACCCGTTTCCTTCATCGGCATAAGCCGGCATGGTTTCCAGGAAACGATCCGTCAGAAAGGCGGTGTCACTGTCTTCAGCTGCATAAAAAGCCGGGTCGTTTAATGCTGGCGCATCACCATTGGAGGCAACCGGTTTGAACACATCGAAGTAGCTGTCGAACTCGTAACCTTTGTTTTTCAGATGCGAGCGCCAAGGAAATGACATCTCCAGTCGCATCTCGAGCATTTCCTGAAAGCCCGCCATGTGAAACTCGTAGGATCGGAGGGCCGGGTCGTTGACGTCGAACACCCGGGGGTCCTGCGACGTGTCGGTATAGCCGAACAACATCGGAAGGTACCCAGCTTTGCGCATTTCACTTGCGATCGTTGGAGTGTCATGGCGAAGCGGCGTTCCGTTGCGAACCGACCGATGGTTCATCGCATACTGCCCGGTCAAAAGTGACGCACGCGAAGGCCCGCACGGGTTAGTCACCGAAAAATGCCGGGTAAAGGTAACACTATCGTCCATCAATGCACGTAAATGAGGTAGCTCCACATGGCTTGCCAGATCCCCGAACAAACAATCTGCGCGCAATTGATCGACAATTATGAAAAGGACGTTTTTCTTACCGCACATTGTTTCGTGCTCCTGTTCGCCAGACCGATTCTCCGTATCTGGAATTTCGCGCCACTCAGAGTGAATCGCTGCAACTTACCTTGCCAACAGAAAGGGCAAAAAAGACGTCGAAATCAACAACGACTATTTGCTTTCACGACAGAAACCGAGAGAAGTTATCGGATCAAAAGTCCAGGCCCAGATCAATGGTCCGGTAAGAATGCGTCAACGCCCCAGACGAGATGTAATCCACGCCTGTTGCAGCAATGGCCGCTACCGTTTCTCGGGTTACGTTGCCCGAAGCCTCAGTCACCAATCTGCCATCCACCATCGAAACCGCCTCGGCCAGCGTGTCAGCGCCCATGTTGTCCAGCAGGACCACATCTGCGCCGCCGAATTCCAGCACTTCGGCAAGTTGATCCAGATGATCAACCTCGATCTCGACCTTCATCATATGTGAGGCGCGGGCTTTTGTTGCCTCCAGCACCGCACGTACGCCACCCGCGGCGGCAATGTGATTGTCTTTGATCAGTATCGCATCAGACAGAGAGAACCGGTGGTTGAACCCGCCACCATGTAGCACGGCCTGCTTCTCGACAATGCGCAACCCCGGCGTGGTTTTGCGGGTGCAGGTGATGCGTGCCTTGGTGCCTTCGGCCTCGGCCACCAATGCCGCAGTCGCGGTTGCCACGCCGCACAGTCGCCCGGCAAAGTTCAGTGCAACCCGTTCACCCGACAGGATCGAAGACGCCTTGCCCTTTATTTCCATCAGCGTGTCACCCTTTGAGCAGCGTTGCCCGTCATGCAGATGTGATGTGATTTCAAGCGACGGATCAACCAGCCGGAATGCCAGATCAGCCACCTGAAGCCCTGAAACGACCGCGTCCTCTCGCGCATTCAGCCTAGCGGAATAGGTCGTCTCGGCCGGGATCACGGTTAGCGATGTTATGTCGCCGTTGGCGCCCAGATCTTCCATCAACGCAGAGCGGACCAGAGGTTCCAGGATCAGGTTGGGCAATGCGGGAAAGGTCATGTGGCTTCCTTTGCAGTTTTATCGCGCAGCTCCAACGCCTCGCGCAAAGTCAGAACAGAGCGTTGGCCGTTGCCAGATGCGGCCTGCGGGAAATCGGATCGGAAGTGCGCGCCGCGGCTTTCAGTGCGGGCGAGTGCAGCGGCCGCGATCAGAGTGGCCGTCGCTGTCATGTTGAGAAACGGGGCTGAATTCGTGTTTTCAGACTCAAGTTCGGCGATGGTAAGCAACGCCCGACGCAGCCCAGTACCATTTCGCACCACGCCGACTAGGTTGGTCATTGTTTCTCGCAATGCTTCAACCGCTGGGGTCCGTTCACTTGTGCGGCCAGAGCCAATTTCAATAGCGAGCCGTGGCGCTTTGCCATCAGACACGACAGTCGCAATGTCCTGGGCACATGTGCGAGCAAAGACCAAGGCTTCAAGCAAACCATTCGACGCCAGACGGTTGGCGCCATGCAAGCCGGTCGAGGCGGCTTCGCCGCACACCCACAGCCCTTCCAGCGAACTGCGGCCTGTCATGTTCGTGGCCACGCCGCCCATGTGGTAATGCGCGGCAGCCGCAACCGGGATTGGCTGGGTCAACGGATCAACGCCATTGCGGATGCAGGCTTCGGTCACCGCTGGAAACTGCGTTGCGATTTCGGCTCCTATCGCTGCGCGCGTGTCGAGTGCAGGACGATACCCTGCCTGAGACTGCAGATAGACGGCGCGGGCCACGATATCTCGCGGCGCCAGCTCCTCGTCGGGATGGATGCCAGACATGAACCGGTGCCCGGTATTGTCGATCAGCGCGGCGCCTTCTCCACGCAACGCCTCGGTCGCCAACGGCGCGGGGTCTTCGCCCACGTCGATCGCGGTGGGGTGAAACTGCACGAACTCGGCGTCGGCGATTTGCGCTCCGGCGCGGGCTGCCATGCCGATCCCTTGCCCCCTGATGCGCGCGGGATTGGTCGTAAGTGCATATAAACCTGCGGAGCCGCCTGTAGCCAAAACATGGGCAGCACCCCGCACCAATACCGGCTCTGCCTCGGGGGCTTCGGCACTGGTGAGGAAAACGCCAGTGACGCGTGTGCCATCGCTTTCCAGCCCAACTGCCTGCGCGCCTTCGATCACCTGAACAGACGGTGTCCGGCGCAGCTCGGAAATCAGTGCTCGCATGATCTCGGCGCCCGCCTGATCACCTTTGACCCGCACTACGCGCGCGGCTGAATGTGCAGCTTCCCGGGACTGGACGAAGCCTCCGTCTGCTGTGCGATCGAAGCCGGTTCCAAGGTCGGAAAGATCAAGCACATGACCAGGTGCTGCTCGGGTCACAAACTCGGCCACTTCGCGCAGGACCGATCCGGCCCCTGCGCGCATCGTGTCATCGGCATGCGCCTCGGCACTGTCGGTTGGAGCCATGGCAGCGGCTACACCACCCTGCGCCCAGGCCGAGCTTGCACCGGACCCCAAGGCTTCGGGCGAGATCATAACTACCGGGCACGGCGCCAGTTTCAACGCTGCATACACTGCAGCCAGGCCAGCGCCGATGATAACCACTCGAGGGGTGGTGACCTCTTGCATCGGGCTGATCAGATGCCCAACTGGCGGGACAGGTCAATCATCCGCTGAACCGAAAGGCGTGCCTTGTCGGCGATTTGGGCGTCAACTTCGACTTGTCCGGTCATCGTATCAAGCGCAAACAGCACCTTTTCCAGCGTGATCTTCTTCATATAGGGGCACATGTTGCAGGGACCGACGAAGTCGACCTCAGGCAGTGCGTCCGCGATGTTCGAAGCCATCGAGCATTCGGTGATCAGTAGCGCCTTTTCGGGTTTCTTGTCGGTGACGTATTTGATGATGCCACTGGTCGAGCCCGAGAAATCTGCCTCGGCCACCACGTCAGGCGGGCATTCGGGATGCGCAATCAGCCGCGTGCCCGGGTTCCACTCACGGAAATCGCGCAGATCGCTGGCGCTATATTGTTCGTGTACAATGCAAGAGCCTTCCCACCAGACCACGTTTTTTTGCGGCACGTCGCGCGCGACGTTCTGCGCCAGGTACTGATCGGGCGTCATGATAACCGTATGGCTGTCCTGCGCCGCGACGATCTGGGCGGCATTGGACGAGGTGCAGCAAATGTCCGAGGCTGCTTTGACCTCGGCCGTGGTGTTGACATAAGACACCACCGGTGCGCCGGGATAGCGGCGACGCATTTCCTCAATACCCTCAGCTGTAATCGATTCCGCCAGCGAACAACCGGCTTCCATATCCGGCATCAGCACGGTTTTTTCAGGGCTGAGTATTTTGGACGTCTCGGCCATGAAATGCACGCCGCATTGTACGATCACGTCCGCCTCGACCTCGGTTGCCTTGATGGCCAATTGCAGACTGTCACCACCGAAATCCGAGATGCCGTGGTAAATCTCGGGCGTCATGTAGTTATGGCCCAGAATGACTGCATTACGCTCGGCCTTCAGATCGTTGATCGCCTTCACGTAGGGTGCAAAGATCGCCCAGTCCGCGGGTGACACGACGCGGGACATGCGGTCATAGATGTCGCTCATGCTGGCGGCCAGCTCGGGCGATGGGGTTAGGTCGTATTTTTCGGAGAGATGCGCACGCTGCGCCGGTAGGTCGAACACGGGACTGTTTTCTGCCTGATGAACTCGTGGAGCCTTAGATATTGGGTTTGATTTGGAATGACCACCACCCAATTAGGGAGTTTGTCCCAAAATTTTGTTTCCCATAGGAACTATCTGACCGTTCTTCGCTCAGGCCAGAGGAAAGTTGGCGATCGACGGCGCTTGAGTCATGCGACGTGTGGAAAAGCTTGCGTGATTCACGCCGCTTTACACCTGTCGTTGGTTATTCCGGCCGACAAGGCTGAAACACGCAAACAAGACTGCCGCAACGCAGACAATCGATGGTCCGGCAGGCGTGTCAAAGACATATGCCGACCGCAAGCCCGCGACGACCGAGGTCGCGCCGATTGCCGCCGCGATAACGGCCATGGACTCAGGTGAACGCGCAAGGCTGCGGGCAGCAGCAGCAGGAATGATCAGCATGGCCGCGATCAACAGCACACCAACGACCTTGATCGCCACAGCAACGGTGACGGCCAGAGACAGGGTCAGGATCAACTGTTCGCGCTTGGGGTCGAAGCCGCTGGCATAGGCCAGCTCTTCATTCAGTGTCGCGGTCAGTAACTGAGACCAGCGCCACGTGATCAGCGCCACTACTAGGGCCGCGCCTCCCCAGATCACTGCCAAATCGGTGCGCGAAACCGCAAGAATGTCGCCAAACAGATAGGCCATCAAATCGATGCGAACGCCGGACAGGAACGAGACAGCAACAAGACCAAACGCCAATGCAGAATGCGCCAGAACGCCCAGCAAAGTGTCCATGGCATATCCGCGGCCCGCCAAGAGCGTCACTGTCAACGCCATCAAAAGCGCAACCGCCAGTGCGCCGGTAAAGATCGACATTTGAAACGTCAGTGATAGCGCGACGCCAAGGATAGCAGCATGTGCCGTGGCATCTCCGAAATAGGCCATTCGGCGCCAGACGACAAAACACCCAAGCGGAGCGGCCGCAAAAGCAACACCAACGCCAGCGAGCGTAGCCCGGGTCATGAAATCATCCAGCATTATTCCGCTGCTTCCTGAGAATTTGGACCATGGTCATGATCGTGGTCATGGTCGTGGCGATAAAGTGCGAGGGCGCCACCGGTACCTGTGCCAAACAAGGCCCTATATTCCGGGGCCGAAGCGACCACTGCGGGTGAACCTTCGCAACAGACATGCCCATTGAGGCAAATCACCCTGTCGGATGCGCTCATGACTACGTGTAGTTCGTGACTAATCATCAAGATAGCGCATCCGGTTTCGCGTCGCACAGATTCGATCTGACGATAAAACGCAGCCGAACCGGGCTGGTCGAGGCCTTGTGTCGCCTCATCCAGTAGCAGAATTTCAGGCCGGTTGATCAAAGCCCGTGCCAACAGTACCCGCTGAAATTGCCCGCCTGACAGCTGCGACATCTGGCGCTTCAGAAGGTCCGGCACACCTGCCGATTCAAGGGCATTTGCACAATCCTGTCGCGACACGGGATTGGTCAGGCGCATGAACCGCTCAACGGTGATCGGCAGCGTTGGGTCGATGTGCAGTTTCTGGGGCACATACCCGATTCTTAAATCTGGCTTTCGCGTGACCCGCCCGACCGAAGGTTTGGTCGCGCCGATAATGGCCCGCAACAGGCTAGTTTTGCCCGAGCCATTCGGCCCGACGATCGTCACGATCTCGCCTGGCTCAATCTGCATATCCACATGACGCAACACAGTGTTTGCGCCGTAGCAAATGCTGACGTCATCAACAGTTACAAGGGCCATTCTTATGCCTTTTCACTGCAGGCCGGGCAAACGCCCTCGACTTCCACAACGGTTCGCTCGATCTCGAACCCCGCAGCGCGCGCGGCAGCGCCAAGCGCGCCCTTGGTGGGCGAGGACTGCGCCTCGGCCACGGCATCGCAGAGCCTGCAAATCATGAACGCCGGTGAATGGGACGCACCCGGGTGCGAACAGGCAACAAATGCATTCAGTCGCTCAATCTTGTGGACAAACCCATTCTCAACCAAAAAATCGAGCGCACGGTAAGCCACCGGTGGTTGAGAGCCGAAGCCTTCTTCGCGTAGGCGGTCAAGGATCGAATAAGCTCCGAGCGCACGGTGTTCTTGCAGCAGCATTTCCAACACTTTTCGCCGAACCGGTGTTAGGCGTAGTCCTTCTTCTTTGCACCGCGCTTCTGTCGTGGCCAGCGCGGATTCAACGCAATGCTCATGGTCATGTTTCTGAAATCCGACGAGGGCCGAGTCATCTTTCGGCGTGGGCTGTGTTTCACTTGTCATGTTATTTCATATCATATATGTCGCTCGCAATGTTATAAAATCACACCGAGGGTCTGATGTCCAGAAAGCTTCTTCCTGTTTCGATGATGGTCGCACTGATGGGTGGTACGGCCATCGCAGATGTTCCAAAAGTGGCTGTTGATATTGCGCCGATCCATTCACTGGTAGCGCGGGTAATGGAAGGTGTTGGCACACCCGACCTGATCGTACAGCCGGGTGCTTCACCCCACGAGTACAACCTTCGACCGTCCGAAGCTGCAGCACTGCAAGAGGCGGATCTGGTATTCTGGATGGGATCGGATCTGACGCCGTGGATGGAAAGTGCAGTAGAGACACTTGCGGGCGGCGCCACAGTTACGTCTTTGCTGGATTCGGATGGCACTGTTCTGTTGGATTTCCGCGAGGGTGCTTTGTTTGAAGCGCACGACCATAGCGATGATGATGACCACAATCACGAAGAGCATGTGGAAGATGACGAACATGTCCATGATGATGAGCATCATGATGATGAGCATGAAGAACACGCCGAAGATGACGATCATGGTCACGAAGAACATGCAGAGCATGGAGACCACGATCATGATGCGCACGGCCACGGAGAGCATGACCCCCACGCCTGGCTTTCATTGGAAAACGCCAGCACTTGGCTTAACCTGATTGCAGCGCAGCTTTCCTCAGCGGATCCGGAGAACGCAGGTGCATATTTTTCGAACGCGGCCGCGGCACGTTCAGAAATGGATGCGCTGTCAGCCGAGGTCGCCGAGATACTTAAGCCGGTTCGTGGTGGCAGCTTTATTGTCTTCCACGACGCCTATCAGTACTTCGAGGACGCCTTCGACTTCCCGGCCTCAGGGGCGATTTCGCTCAGCGACGCATCCGACCCTAGCCCGGCCCGTATTGCAGAAATTCAGCGCCGAATCCGTGAAGAGGGCATTGACTGCGTTCTAACCGAACCGCAGTTCAATGCTGGCCTCGTGCGCACCGTCCTGGACGGAACAGATGCCAAGACCGGCATGATCGATCCGATCGGAGCAGATACTGAAACCGGCACAGCCCTTTACCCACATATCATCCGGAATATGGCTAAAACGTTAGCTGAGTGCCTTTAGGGACTGGAGGCGCCCGGCGAGAAAACCAACATTGGTCAAGCTTGGTGCCCTGTCTACTCACTCTTAAGCAACAAATGGCTTTATGGGGCACGGGGATTTCGTACAAACGCGGTTCTGAGCATCAAGCAGAACAAGGCAGTGCTCCTCGCGCCGGTAAACCACTAAGTTGCGTCAATTGGCAGGATCGAAAGCGTGATCCGCAAACTTGGCTAAAAAAATATCGCTAGAAGACCTCTGATGCGAACTGACAGCCTCAAAGTAATGGAAGGCACCGCAAGCAACGAGCGGAGGCCCATATCGCGATCCTGTTCATTGCGGGCTTGTTCAATTGGCCAAGCAAGCATAGTGCATGCAAAACGTGTCGCTCCCAGCCAATCAAAGCGATGCAGCAGAACCTTTGGAGGGCATAATGAAATCAGTTTTGACTTCGGCGGCACTAACCTTGATTGCAACATCGGCAGTGTACGCCGAGCAGACAGTCTATGTTTACAACTGGGCGGATTATATCGACGAGTCTCTGCTAGAAAAATTCACTGCAGAAACTGGGATCGATGTGGTCTATGACAATTTCGACTCCAATGACCTGCTTGAAACCAAATTGCTCGCGGGCAACTCAGGTTACGACGTTGTTTTCCCATCGGGCTCTTTTCTGCAACGCCAGATTGCTGCCGGAGTTTTTCAACCACTCGACAAAGATCAGCTTCCGAACTCTGTACACATGTGGGATGTCATCGAAGAACGAACTGCAGTATTCGATCCGGAAAACCGCTTCTCGGTTAACTATATGTGGGGGTCGACCGGCATTGCTGTGAATGTCGGGAAAGTTCGCGAGGCGCTTGGCGACGACATTCCCTTGGACACGTTGGAGTTGCTCTTCAACCCGGAATATGTGTCCAAGCTGGCAGATTGTGGCGTGAACTTTCTGGATGCGCCTTCCGAGCTTGTACCAGCCGCATTGACCTATATCGGAGAGGATCCGAATTCACAGGATCTCGAGGTGATTGCCAAAGCCGAACCGGTTCTCAGTGCGGTCCGTCCATACGTCAAGACTTTCAACTCGACGGGCTATATTTCGGCTCTTGCAACAGGTGAAGTCTGTGTTTCCATCGCCTGGTCCGGAGACGCCCTGCAAGCGCGTGACCGGGCTGCGGAGGCAGAAAACGGAGTCGAGATCGCATATGGCGCGTTCCGGGAAGGGTCCGGCATGTGGTTTGATCAGATTGCGATCCCTGCGGATGCTCCGAACTCGGCGGCGGGTCATGCATTTATCAACTTCCTCATGGAACCAGAAAACGCGGCCGCAATTTCAAATTATGTTTGGTATGCAAACGGCAACCTTGCGGCGCAGGAATTCTTGAAAGAAGAGATTCTGAATGATCCGGGTCTCTATCCGTCTGAAGAGGGCTTGGAAAACCTCTATATGAAGATGCCTTGGGATTCAGAAACGCAACGATTTGCGACACGCATGTGGACGCGTATCAAATCCGGCCTGTAGCTTGCACATGGACCTAGACGCTGGCTAACCTTGTGTGAGGGATGCTGATCCGCGACATTTCTGGGTGCCAGGGTGGTGATTTCTTTGCTGTTTCGCCAACTATTGCGAAAGCCTTTGGTCAGCGTTGTTGCCCGAGCCTGTTGCGGCTCGGGCTCCTGCTGCTTTGCGTCCTGATCGAAAACTCATCGGGGCTGGTGCTAGGCGCACGACTAAAGTCTCGAGAACAGGCTGGCAGCGGACGGTTGGAATAAGCATGAGCAAACTTGAGAAAATAATGCGTGCTATCGCCGAAGGACTGGAGCGCCAAGCTGAGTCTTCGCCGAAATATCCGAATTCGAATTTGGCGCACCCAACATTCAATTTTCAAGTGCGCCAAAATCAGATCTGCGCCGTCGGTTGGTTGTTTTTTTTGTTCGGAATAGAGCCGCGCAAAAGGCTGGGTCGCGTAGTTCTCAAGTCTCTACCGCACCTGAAACTCGCAAGAGTTTCCCGTTGGAAGTTGTCAGGAGCGATTGACGAGGCTGTCGAGGCGATGACCAAAGCCCGTTCGCTTGAGGTGAACGAGGCCGTTGCCGGCGCCCCCACGGATAACGCCGATCGAATTGCTCGTAGAATTCGGCACCTTATCAATTTGCGTGCCTTGGATAGAGCTCGCGAATTGTTTTTGCAAAACTCAGCCAACTTGCGCGATCACTTTGAGCCGCTACGTGAAAGGTTTACAGCACTAGAAAATGGGGCGCGCGTAGAAATATGTGATCAAAGGCTGGTGGGACGTCGGACCGTCATACCAACCAAATTATGTTCTTCGGACCAATTTTTTGAAACCGAATGGCGAATAGCAAACCAACTGATATTGAGCAACCTATTAGAAAGAGGCGAAGCCGAAAATACAGCAGTTCTTGATGCGCTTCTTTCTGAAGTCTCAACTGATCACAGACGCGCCCTGTCAATCCTAGAGTTTTTGAACAACTCATTAGGCTGTGGCTATAGAGACCAGTTGATCTCTTTGGTCCTGCCGCTGGCACCGATGGTACGTTTCGTAATTTTTTCACATTGGCATTGGGTCAACGAAAAGCTGATGGCCAGAGCGCTGGATGAAGCAATCAAGGCGGGAAGCTCCTACAATGTAGAATGGCCGCTCATTCGCGCGATGTCCGGTCGTTTATCTCCGCCTCCTAAGAACAATGCTAAACGGCAATTGTTCGAAAAACTGCTACTTCTTGCTAAGGGCAAGGCTGAATTTGGAGCGGATCTTCTCAAAGTCTCAGCTGAGAAACAGGGTGTGCGAGTAATAGGGCCAGAGGTAATACCTGCCGCCTTTATCGCAGATTTAGAATACAAGAATGTGTCCAAGAATACCGTAGACGGTGTTGAGGAAGCGCTGACAGACCGAGCGAAGACTTGGTTGGAAAGCGAGGCAGAGAGTTCCAGAGGATTAATAGTTCTGTCTCCGCACTCCCAAGAACTTCCTTTTGCTGGAGGTCGCCTGATGATCGCGCTGGCTGATATGGGAAAACCAATCCAAACTGTTGTCGCAACCGCACCTGAAATTGGTGACCCTCTTGAATATTCAGATTTCCTGACTTCGGCACGCAGTGACGGCCTCGATATTTCAGTGTCAGGTAGAAACTCCGCGGAACGCAATTCTAGTTCAAGCCATTACCTAAGCCATTTGCGTTCAGGTGCAGTGCTTCAAGTCTACTTCGATGTGCCGTTTGCTCCCGGAAAGAAAGTGTTCGCACCTTGGTATTTTCGTCCTGCGAAACTGACTGGATTTCCGGCACAACTTGCGATCTCCAGCGGCGCAAATATCTGCTTTGCCGTGACATGGGTTAACGAAGATGGAGATCAAGTAATTGATATTATCCCACTTGCCCCACCGCCCAGAACGGGTTCAGTCAAGGTTCAGGCAGTGTGGTTTACGCAGCAACTCGCCCGTATCAGCCGGAGTTTTGTCCTAGTACAAAAAATGCCGATTCTGAGAGGCCTAATAACTGATTACGGGGGATTGCCGCCCAAGCGCGAACTGGTCCCAATCGAAACCTGGCTGCAAAGCGATGCAGTGCGCGAAAGCAAGCTGTGCTGGCTCGCGGATCATGACGGCGACCGCATCGCCATTCGCACTGCATCGAAATCCATGACTTACGCAAACCTTGCAAGCCTGAGTTTGCGAATGTCCAACATGTTGCTGCATTTTCAAGATACTGCTCCGCGCCATATCAGTTCTGACCGCAATTTCGACGACCAGCACAGGGTATTGAGTCTGATGCCGGCTAGCCCGGCGGCTGTAGTCACACAGTTGGCTTCGACCGCAGCGGGAAGTCTTCTGTGTCTTGGGTTGCCAGAGGATTCGGATGACCAGCTTGCCAGCCGCATTAAGGCTTTTGATCCCGACTTGGTCATTGTCACCTTTTCGCTTTGGAACCGATTGATTGCGTCAGACCCAGAGTTGGAAAACTGGAACGCTCTGATTATTGGGGATGCCTGCGATGAAGCCGCTTTGGACATCTTGTTGGAGAGCTTTTCCGAGGCTACGGCGCTGCCCCCACTCGACCTTCAATGCCCAGCCCACGTTGTTTTCACCTCGGGCAGTTCCGGAGAGCCCAAGGGCGTCGTTCTGGCAGCGGGTATGGCTTCGCGGATGAAAGTGTTCGATTACGATGAGCCGCAAACTCTGCTCACCGTCGTACGCTGGGACACAGCTACTGCGCTGGAGTTGTTGCCTGCATTTGTTGGAAACCACACAATTGTCCTGCCCCCAATCAACGGCTTTTCCGATCTGAAACAGCTTTGCGATCTAATGATCTCAACGTCAGCAACGGCCTTGTCTTCACCTTGTAGCGTGCTGCACGGAATGCTGCAGAACCCCATGTTCTCGCCAGAGTTTCTGCCCGATTTGACCGTCTTTTTCCCTTGGGGTGAACCCAGCCGAGCCCGTCTCATTCATGACCTTGTGAAACGATTTCCTAGGGCCGAAATAAACGCGACATACGGCGCAACTGAATTCATTGATGTGTCGTTTGGCAAACTCTCAGCTGAAGAGTTTGCCAAATATCAAGGGTCTCCAGGTGGAATGCTCTTGCCAGGAACACGAGCGGTCAACTCTGCCGGTATCGAATTGCAACCGGGCGAGATCGGTCGCGTCGAAGCCATCGGATATGACCGTGCTCTCGGCAGCTTCAAAGATCTTCAGTCAGGCGCGCAGATGTTTGACCCCCTCAAAGATCCAATTCTCCTTGATGATTGGGTGACTGTACTGCCCGACGGGAGCCTGGATGTTCTGGGAAGGGTTGACGATGTCGTCAACATCCGAGGGCGGAGACTGTCGCTTAACGGCGTAGCAGAAGCAGCAGAAAACATAGCAGGGGTGGCGCGCGTATTTGTCACTACCATAATGATACGCCACGCAGACGTGGTTGCTATTGCTGTTGAGACCAGACGCAAGGACGTGAACAATCTGGAAAACGAGTTGAGGCAAACAATTTCCCAAAAATTCTTCCCTGCCGCTGCCGCACTGCGTCACTTGCATATGGAGGAGCTGCCGCGGTTGCCGAGCGGGAAACTAGATCGTCAGAAACTTCAAAGGCTTCTGGAAAGCGGTCGGCCGGACAGGTCAGATGTGCTGGATCAGAAAACTGCGGCGGCCCCCAACTCAGAAGTACCATTGTCTCCAATGCTAGAGGTGTTGCGAGAATTCGCTAATCGGGAGGGGCTTGTTCCGCGTTCGAGATTTAACCCGGACGATGCGCATCCCTTTCTGGATTCGATCCTAAGCCTGATACTCATGCTGAGCATTGAAGAGCAACTTGGGACAATGCCAGACGCAACTGTCTTTGATCGTCAAGAAAAATCAACCTGGCGCGAATTGGCAGAACAACTAATTTCGGAGCAAACACGGTGCTGATCTTTGCTGTGTCGTAAAGCGCTGCTGTATGGACCAATTCGGCAATTCTTGACCCGCGTGCACCGTCCAATTTTTTAGCAATACTAAAATAAATTTTGATCTTCGGCCCGTTATTCTGTTGAATGGGCGAAAACCAAGTGACCAGCAGGAGAATCTGCATGCATTCGCCCAATGCACAACCCAAACCAAAGTCAAAAGGACATCCGACTGAATTAGGTCAGGCAATCCGGCGCAGACGTAAAGCAATGGGACTGACGCTGGAAAAAGTCGCGAAAGCAGCAGATCTTACAACTGGCTTCTTGTCTCAGGTTGAGCGGGGGCTGAGCTCTCCGTCGCTGACATCCCTAATGGCAATAGCGGCGGCATTGCAGACCAGCGTCGAACAACTGCTGAGCGTTCCGCAGGTTTTTTCCGAGTATGTCGCTCATGATAGCCGCCAAACTTACTCTCTGGGCGTTCGCGGGAGGTTTTACGAGAAGCTTGGGCCCGGGTTTTCAGGTGCTTTGTTTCACCCGCAGATTGTTCATCGCCCGCCCGGTCATGTGTCGGAAAAGATGTGCCATAAGGGTGAGGCGTTTTGCTATTTGATGTCGGGGCAGCTGGAGTATCACCTGGGAGACAAAGTTTTTGTGATGTCACCCGGTGATGTGATTCACCACGATACCTCGGCTCGCCATTATTCCGTCGTTCTGGGGGAATCCGAGGCTGTTGAGCTTTGGGTTACGACTTCTCCAATGAGTGAAACGGGACAGTAGAATCAACGAACTGTAAAAAATTTTCGCTCAACACTAAAAAAAACTTTAGTATTACTAAGAATCGATTATTGTCATCGCTCATAAGCAAATGAACTTTGCGGGAGGAGAAGAGGATGACGCTAAAAACGGTTCTGGGAATGACCGTTGCATTGACACTGGCGATGCCGGTGGCAGCACAGGAGAGGGGCGGAACGCTGAACTTCGCCCGTTACGATGGATCGCGCCTGATTGACCCGATCTATGCAGATCGCAACCCGGACATCTGGATGGTTGGAAGCCTATTCGATACGCTTCTGCGCGGAAGTGCCGATGGCAATTCAGTTGAACCCGGCCTAGCCGAAGAATTTACGGTTTCAGATGACGGTAAAACGGTTTCTCTGACCCTACGCGAGGGCGTTCTGTTCGCTGATGGGTCGCCAATGACCGGTGAGGACGTTGTTTTCTCATTGGATCGGGCGCGCAATCCCGACCTGAGCCCCTGGGCCGGGTTGTTAGGATCAATTGAAAGTGTGTCAGTAGATGGCAATGCGATAACCATCGCGCTGAATGCCCCGGATCCAACTATCTTGTCCATGTTGGCCACATTCAATACGGCTATCGTTTCGAAAGCGGCCTTTGACGCAGCTGCCGGGGACACCGATCAGGACAAGTCCGCTGCAATTTTTGCCGCCACCGCTGCCGGCGTCGGGTCCGGCCCGTTCTATTTGTGTGGGTTCGAACAAGGCGCCTCGATGGATTTCTGCGCCAATGAGCACTACTGGCGGATGGGCGCGGATGGCAAATCCCTGCCATATCTGGAAGGCGTGCATTTCGAGATCATTCCGGATGACGCGACCCGTATCCTGAGCCTGCAAGCAGGTGAAGTGGACGCGGCAGAGTTCATCCCCTTCAGTCGCGTGGCGGAGTTGGAGGCAGATTCGAACATCAACATGCAGCTCTACCCGTCGACCCGGATCATTTATTCGCCGATCAATACGCGCGAAACCCGCGCCGACGGCTCACCTAACCCGCTGGCGGATCCACGCGTCCGGCAGGCATTGAACTATGGCACCAACAAAGATGCCTTGATCGGTGTGGTTCTGCACGGGGCAGGCCAGCCGATGAGTTCTCCGCTGATGGCCAAGGCCACGCAATATGCGTCGGATCTGAGCCCGCTTTATTCGTATGATGTGGACAAAGCCAAATCACTTATGTCCGAGGCTGGAGTTGCGGACGGAACACAGGTCACGCTGACAACGCTGGCAGGTTCGGCAGATGATGCGACGATCTTTGCGGCGTTGCAGCAGATGTGGGCGCCGCTGGGTGTCGATTTGGTGGTCGAGCAGGTGGACGGTGCTACGCGTGGTGCAAAGAACCGCTCGGGTGAATTCGACATTCACACCTATGGCTGGGTTAACGACGTGAATGATCCAAGTCAGGTTGTCGGTTGGCTGGGCTATACCCCTACGGCCAAGGCTGTTGGAACCGGTTGGGAAAACGCCGAATTCAACGCCCTGTTCGAAGAAGCCGCGAATGAAATGGACCCCGAGGCTCGCAAGGCCAAGTTCGCACGGATGCAGGAGCTCTATGCAGAGGCTGCCCCGCTACTGTTCATGTATGAAACACCCTTTGCTGTGGCGCTGGGCACAGCGGTCGAGGGCTATGTTCAGACACCATTGGGCAATAACATCTTCGATGAAGCAACTGTCAGCCGCTAAGAGCTGATCCCTTGCCTCGCCGGCGCGATCCGGCGAGGTCTTTTGCAGAGCGTCAACATGTCCAGTCTGTTTTACATTTTCAAACGCCTTTTACTGATGATCCCGACCTTCTTTCTGGTCATGATCATCATCTTTCTTCTGGTTCGTCTGCTGCCGGGCGATCCGGCCATCGCGATGGCGGGCGACCGGGCTTCGGACGCTGACATTCAAGCGATCCGGGAACGTCTGGGCCTGACCGAGCCGGTTCTGGTGCAGTTCTGGCTGTTCCTAACCAATACCGTGCAGGGCGACCTGGGTCGATCGATCCTTATGCGAACGGACGTGATGGATGTGATTGCAGACCGTCTGCCCATCACAGTTTTTCTGACAGTCTATTCAGTAGTCCTGTCCTTGCTGATTGCGGGGCCGCTGGCCTTTGTTGCAGCGCTCAATCGCGGGCACTGGCCGGATACTGTGATCCGCACCGTTTTCCAGATCGGTTTGTCGATGCCAGTGTTTTATATCGGGCTGGTCTTGCTGACATTTCTGGCAGCGCAGCTGCGGTTGTTCCCGGTAGGCGGGTATGGCGACACTTTCGGAGAGCGGCTGTATCACCTGTTTCTGCCCTCGGTCACCGTCGCGCTTTATACCTCGGCCATCATCATGCGGAACCTGCGCAGTGCGATTATCGAGGTTCTGGACGCTGAATATGTTCAGTTCGCCCGTGCCAAGGGCCTGCCGCCCCGATTGGTTCTGGGACGGCACGTTTTGCGCAATGCTCTGATTTCTACGGTCACGCTACTGGGCCTGTCCATTGGCAATCTAATGAGCGGTACACTGGTTACAGAAACCGTGTTTGCAGTGCCGGGCATGGGACGGTTGATGCTGGAAGCGATCTTTGCCCGCGACTATCCGCTGATACAGGGGCTGACACTGACCTTCGCGGTTCTGGTCTCGCTGGTCTTCCTGATGACAGACCTGTTCCAAAGCCGACTTGACCCTAGGATGCGCCTGCAATGAGTGATCTTCCCTTCAACGCCGAGGCTCAGCGGCCATCTTTTTTGCAGATGGCTCTGCGCAAGCCGGGTTTCATAGCCGGGTTACTGATCATTGGGTTTTCCGTGCTATTGGCGATCTTCCCCGGTGCCTTCGCGCCATATGATCCAAATGCAATCGACTATCTGGCGGTGCGCCAGCCGCCATCCTGGGCGCATCCGTTTGGCACCGATCTTCTGGGACGGGACAGCCTGTCGCGCGTGATCTGGGCTTATCAGGTCAATATGCAGATGGCGATTTTTGGTACGATCTTCGCGCTTGTGACCGGCATCGTGGTCGGGGCTCTGGTCGGGTATTATCGCGGGATTGCCGACCTGATTTTCGGTCGCATCGTCGATGCGGTGATCACCTTTCCCTTTCTGGTTCTTGTCATTGCGGTCGTCGCGGTGCTGGGGCCTGGCCTGGTCAACATGTATATCGCAATCGGGGTGGTCTATTGGGTCTACTATGCCCGCCTGATGCGGGCTGAGGTGATTGCGCAGATGGGCAATGACTATGCCGCGGCAGGAGTCGTAATGGGCTATTCCGACCGGCGTATCATCTTCCGGCATCTGCTACCTAATGCGATAACGCCGGTCATCGTCTACTGGATGACAGATATGGCGCTGGTGATCCTGTTAGGTTCGTCGTTGGGCTATCTCGGTCTGGGCGCGCAGCCTCCACAAGCCGAATGGGGTGTGCTGATTGCCGAGGGGCGCAACTTTATCTCGACCGCATGGTGGCTGAGCCTGATGCCCGGTATCGCCATCGTTCTGACAGGGCTTGGCTTTTCGCTGCTTGGCGACGGGCTGGCTGATTTGCTGAGACCGAGAGGGTAAAAGGATGGCAAACAAAACTCCTATCCTCGAGGTCGATGGGCTGAACACCACGTTTCACCGTAATGGGCGCGCGCTGCCTGCCCTGCGAGATGTCAGTTTTAGCGTCGCGCGCGGCGAGGTTCTGGGACTGGTCGGCGAAAGCGGTTCCGGCAAAAGCGTGACATTGCGTTCGATCATCGGGCTGACGCGACGGTATGGCGATGTCACCGGTCAGGTAAACTGGCAGGGACAGGATCTGGTGCAACTTTCGGATCGGGCGTTACGGCAGGTTCAGGGCAGTGAAATCGCGATGATCTTTCAGGAACCCATGACGTCACTGAACCCGCTTCTGACAGTGGGTTTGCAGCTTGAAGAAACTCTGCGTGCCCATACCGATCTGTCCCGGGCCGCGCGACGGGATCGGGCTGTCGAGATGCTGGATCTGGTCGGAATACCCTCGGCCGCCGAACGGTTAAAGGATTACCCGCATCAATTCTCGGGCGGTATGCGCCAGCGTGTGATGATTGCAATTGCACTTGCGGCAAATCCGAAATTGCTGCTGGCGGATGAACCGACCACGGCGCTGGACGTGACCATACAAGCGCAGATTCTTGATCTGATCCTGCAATTGGCACAGGACCTGGATATGGGCGTGGTTCTGGTTACCCATGATCTGGGCGTGGTCGCGCAGACCTGTGATACCGTCGCCGTAATGTATGCGGGCCGGATCGTCGAGCAGGGATCGGTTCGGGATGTACTGCGCGAACCGCGCCACCCCTACACTGTGGGCCTGATGCAGTCAGTCCCGGAAAACCTGGCGCCCCGGACGCCGCTTTATTCCGTGCCCGGTGTTCCGCCAAGCCTGAATGCGTTGCCGCCGGGATGCTCATTTGCACCACGTTGTGCAGCCTGTGTCGAAGCCTGCCTGCAAGACCGGCCCGCTCTGACTTTGATTGCGAATGACAGACAGGTGGCCTGTTTCAACCCCGTGAAAAATGCCGAAGGAAATGCCGCATGACTGCCGTGATGCAAATCCGCGACCTTCACCTGCGGTTTCCGTTGGGGCGCGGGCTAGGTGACATCGTTTCGGGCCGACCGGGTCGCGAGGTCAAGGCGCTGAATGGCGTAGATTTGGATCTGATACAGGGCGAAACGCTAGGCGTCGTGGGTGAATCCGGATGCGGAAAGTCGACGCTTGCGCGCTGTATCGTGCGCCTCCACACGCCCAGTGACGGGAAGATCTGCTTCGAAGGTCAGGACATCTTTGACGACGCGGCCCGCGCTGATCGCAGTTATAACCGGCGTGTTCAGATGATGTTTCAGGACCCGTATTCATCGCTCAATCCCCGTATGACAACTGGCCAGATTCTGACCGAAGCTCTTAGCGTTCACAACATGCGTCCCGAAGCTGAGATCCCGGCACGGGTTGCCGAACTTCTCGAGCTTGTCCGCTTGCCTCAGGACGCGCAGGACAAGCTGCCCCATGAGTTTTCCGGCGGCCAGCGCCAGCGCATCGCGATTGCGCGTGCTCTGGCTGTCGAGCCGGTGGTGTTGATCGCCGATGAGTTGGTTTCGGCGCTGGATGTCTCAGTGCAAGCTCAGGTGGTGAACCTGCTGCTGGACCTGCAACGAGATCTGGGGCTGACCGTATTGTTCGTTGCCCATGACCTGCGTCTGGTTCGCCATGTTTCAAACCGCGTTGCCGTGATCTATCTGGGTCGGATCGTTGAAATAGGCGATAGCGAAACGCTATTCTCGGCTCCCGCGCATCCTTACAGTCAGGCGCTTTTGTCCGCCGCTCCTTCCCTGAATCCGGACGAGCGTGGTCAAGTCACCCGATTAGAGGGCGAACTGCCGTCGCCCCTGAACATGCCATCCGGCTGCCCGTTCCACGTTCGCTGCCCTTTTGCCAACGCAATTTGCAAGACAGAAATCCCAACCCTGACGCCGTTCGAAGGCCGGGGCGAAGTTGCCTGCCACCATGTTGATGAGATTAACGCCGATGCTTGATGTCCCGGGAACCGACCGTCGCTCTGCGATTTCCGCGCTACGTAAAGAACTGGAAAAGCAGGATTTGGATGCATTCATCCTGCCACGCTACGATGCGCATCAGGCCGAATATGTTGCCCCGCACGACGAACGCCTGAAATATGTAACGGGCTTTACTGGGTCTGCCGGTATGGCGATCGTTACCCGCGAGACCGTAGCGCTGTTTGTAGATGGACGTTACGTGGTCCAGGCCGCGAACCAATGCACGGAGCCGGTATTCTCGCATCATCATCTATTCGATGAGCCGCCAGAAACCTGGTTGGCATCGGTCGCTCAGATCGATTGGAAGATCGGGTTTGATGCAATGCACCTGCCACCGGTTTGGTATGACCGATTTGCCAACGCATTAACAAAGCGCGACGTTCAACTAATTGCCGTCAGCACCAACCCCGTTGACGCTGTCTGGCCCGATCAACCGTTACCGCCCCAGGGCCAGATTGAACCCTTCCCATTGCAGTTTGCTGGCAAAAGCAGCGCGGACAAGATCTCGGACCTTAGGGCTGAAATGCGCGCTCTGGGAGCTGATTTTGTAATTGAGACGCAACCCGACAACATCGCCTGGCTGCTCAATGTCCGTGGCTCGGATGTGGCTTTCAATCCTATCCCGCACTCTTTTCTTCTGGTCGAAAAAACGGGTTCTGTCTTTTGGTTTGTGTCGGACCAGAAAATTAATGCCGGCCTTAGAGATCATTTGCCACCGGAAGTACTGGTCCAACCCATCGACGCATTCTTACCATCGATTGGGGGTTATGTTCAGGCTGGGCAAGGTGTCATTTTCGATCCCGAATTCTCTCCGGCCGCAGTACGGCTTTCGTTGGAAGAAACGGGTGCGAAGAACCTGCCTGCCAGCAGCCTAATCACCTTGGCAAAAACGAAAAAAAACCATGTCGAGTTGGAGGGTATGCGCGCCTGCCATATTCAAGACGGCGTTGCCTGGACCGAATTCTGCGCCTGGCTTGCAGCCGAAGTGCCTGCACGGGCCGCTCGGAACGATTGGGTCAGCGAGCATGAGGCGGAAGAGAAAATTCTGTCGTTCCGTCGCACGCGACCTGGTTTCATCTATGAAAGCTTCCGCACGATTTCGGCTGCGGGTGAAAACGCGGCCATGTGCCATTATTCAACTCAGCAGGAGAGCAGCGCTCCGATCACTGCCAATGGCACCTACCTGCTAGATTCAGGCGGACAGTATGATACCGGCACGACGGATGCGACACGCAGCTTTGCCTTCGGATCGCGTTCGCCTGATGGGTATGATCGGGCTTACACTGCGGTCTTCAAAGCCTTTCATGCGATTGCGACGCTGCGTTTCCCGCCGGGTACGCAAGGCCACCACATCGACGCGATTTGTCGCCGC
Source organism: Ruegeria sp. HKCCD7181 (assembly GCF_057221055.1). NCBI lineage: Bacteria > Pseudomonadati > Pseudomonadota > Alphaproteobacteria > Rhodobacterales > Roseobacteraceae > Ruegeria > Ruegeria sp. HKCCD7181. Next base: position 30,061 of record NZ_JBWVBC010000012.1, read on the forward strand.
CCGTTGTGGGACCTCGGATTGGACTATGATCACGGTACTGGGCATGGCATCGGCCACCGGCTGTCTGTTCATGAGCACCCCCAACGTATCGGCAAGCCTCACAATCCGGTCGATTTGGTGCCGGGCATGGTCTTGTCTATCGAACCCGGCTTCTACCAGGCGGGGTCGTTCGGTATTCGTATTGAAAACCTGTTTGAGATTGTTTTGGCTGAGGATGGGTTCCTTGAGTTCAGAAACCTGACTTGGATCCCAATACAAACCGACAAGTTATTGTCAGACGAACTGACTTTGGCGGAACGCAAATGGTTGAACACGTACCACGATGAGTTGCTTGACCGGGTCGGCCCATACCTGTCCGATAGTGCTTTGTCCTGGTTGCGTAGTGCCTGCGCGGCCAGTGACTGGTAGGTTAGACTAGGGGTTTGATGACGAGCGTCGTCAGTTTCAGTTTCGGATGGACGGACACGCCTGTTTTGGCGGTTGGGCTCTTGATATTATTCAACCCGTTCTTCTGCGTAGTCAGTGGTAGGTAGCCACTGGCGCCGCTGTAGCCGATCTCGTTGGCCTAACTATGTTATAGATCCTATACAGACTCTAGTCGGGCTGAATAAAAGCCTGAATTGGAATCAAGGGAAAAATCAATAGCAATAAAGAAAGGTTCAGGAGGGCGTATCAGAGAGATATTTGGTGGAGCCTAGGGGAGTCGAACCCCTGACCTCTTGCATGCCATGCAAGCGCTCTCCCAACTGAGCTAAGGCCCCATCTAAGTACCGCCGTGGCGGTGGCCGGACGTTTATGAGACAGCGCTGTCGAGTGCAAGACAAAAAATAGAAATCGGAGAAAAAGATTCCCGAACTAAGACGGGCAGGGTGAGGCGGCAAGAGCCGCCTCAGACCAGATCAGGAATCGTCTTCCGAGGGCATGTCCGTGATTTCGTCCAGCGATACGTCGTCGTTGTCGTCATCATCTTCCAGCAGGTCATCGTCCAGTTCAACATCGACATTATCGTCGTCTTCCAGAACAATATCACTATCCGAGGACGCTTCGCGCGCCTTAACCGAAGCAGCATCTTCCGCATCTGCGGCAATCATGCGGCTTTTACCGGTTTCCAATTCCACGATCTCGCCGGTGTAGGGGCTGACGATCGGGTCTTTGTTCAGGTCATAAAAGCGTTTGCCAGTTGTCGGGCAAACACGCTTTACGCCCCATTCTTCCTTGGGCATATCAAATCCCCTTGATATCAGGTGAATCTCATCGATGATTCAGGTCACCTGCCACAAGCGGCAGGCTCTGTCAAAGCCTTTGCGCAAGGGAGAACAGCCCATGGGGCGACACGCATTGCCCGGACAGCCTCCGGTGCCGCTAACGTTGCGCAAATCTGCGCGGGCGCGGCGGATTTCTTTGCGAATTTCTCAGTTGGACGGGCGGGTTACGCTGACTTACCCTCAGGGCGTTGCCGAAACTGAAGCGCTGAGTTTCGCGCAGCAGAAAGAGGGTTGGATTCGCCAGCACCTGCAAGACCGCCCAGAGTTGGCGGCCGTACAGTTTGGCCAATCTATTCCCATAGAAGGCATCGAACGCCGAATCGTTCCCGCGCGGGGGCGCCGAGTTCAGTTGGGCGCAGACGAAATTGCCGTGCCTGAGGGTGCCGAGGCGCGAAGGCTGGCCCGTTTTCTAAAGGAACTGGCGCGGGATCGCCTGACCGGAGCGTGCGATGACTATGCCGCCATACTAGGACGCCCATATACCAGCCTGACGATGCGCGATACGCGGTCGCGTTGGGGGTCGTGCAGTTCGGCAGGCGGCCTGATGTTTTCCTGGCGATTGATCCTGACCCCGCCCGAAGTGCTGCATTATGTGGCGGCGCATGAAGTGGCGCATTTGGCCGAGATGAACCATTCACCCGCCTTTTGGGCCCAGGTCGAGCGGATATTTGGGCCTTATAAAGTGCCAAGGCGCTGGTTGCGGGATCATGGTGCCGAATTGCATCGGTTTCGCTTCGAAGCCAGGGTGAGTTGACCTCAGAATTTTTTGTGATCACATGGGAGTATGTTGACGACACGCCCTGCCGACTCGCAAACCGCAACTCATGATCGTGTGTACCGAGCTTTACGGTCCCGGATCATGCACGGTGAGATTGCTCCGGGGCAGGCGTTGACCCTGCGTGGAATTGGCAAGGAGTTTGGTGTCTCCATGACGCCCGCGCGCGAGACCGTGCGCCGCCTCGCTGCCGAAGGTGCGTTGTTTCTGTCCACGTCAGGCCGCGTCTCGACGCCTGAACTGACCAATGACCGCATAGAGGAACTGGCTGCTTTACGCGCCTTGCTTGAGGTCGAGTTGGCCAGCCGGGCGCTGCCTCGCGCGCATATGGCGCTGATCGACCGGTTGCAGAGCATCAACATGACTGTCGCCGAAATGGTCACCAAACGCGACGCCGTCGGGTATATTCGGACCAATCTGGAGTTTCATCGTACGCTTTACCTGCGGGCGCAGGCCCCCGCGATGCTGGCCATGGCCGAAACCGTCTGGTTGCAACTGGGACCAACAATGCGTGCGCTTTACGGCCGGTTGCGGCGGACGGAACCGCCCCATTATCACAAGCTGATCATTGCGGCGCTCAAGGCTGGGGATGAGCCGGGGCTGCGTCTGGCAGTTCGCTCGGATGTGACGCAGGGTCTGCGACTGTTGGTGAGCTGAGCGGCTTATTGCCGACCGCTTCGGAACTTGTGCGTGGCCCGCTGTCTTTCTGGTCTGGGTGACAAGGCTGCGCTATTCTGGGGCAAATCACATAACAAGAGCAGATTTCAGACATGATCAATCGACGGACCTTTTCTATCGGACTTGGGTCGACGTTGCTGGCCGCCTGTTCAGGCGGCGGCGCACCGACCAGAGCACCCGCTTCGCGTATGCAGGCAGTGCCAAATGCAGGATGGGATGCTTGGGTTGCTGGTTTCAAAGGGCGCGCCGCGTCACAGGGCATTTCCCAAGCAACTATCAACCGCGCTTTTCAGGGTGCGGGTTATCTTCCTGACGTAATCGAACGCGACCGTAATCAGGTCGAATTCAAACGTTCGCTTGAAGATTATCTGGCCATCGCGGCTTCGGACGAGCGGATCAGTACCGGCAAACAGATGCTGGTTCGGCACGCAGGAACCCTGTCGCAGATCGAAGCGCAATATGGGGTCGACAAAGAAGTCATCGTTGCCGTTTGGGGTTTGGAAAGCAGGTATGGTGCGCGGCGCGGCGACGTGCCGGTGGTATCGGCCCTGTCGACGCTGGCATATGACGGGCGGCGCGGGCAATTCTTCGAAAGCCAGTTGATCGCGGCGATGAAGATCCTGCAGAACGGCGACACCACTCCCGCCAACATGACCGGCAGTTGGGCCGGTGCCATGGGGCATACGCAGTTCATTCCAACATCCTATCTGGCTTACGCGGTGGATTTTACCGGGGACGGGCGGCGCGATATCTGGTCCGAGGACCCGACAGACTCATTGGCTTCAACGGCGGCCTATCTGTCGCGTTCGGGCTGGGTGCGTGGGCAACCTTGGGGAGGAGAAGCCGGGTCAGTGTCTGGCTCGCCCGTGGCGGTGCTGCAACCACAGACACCCGGGCCGCGGATCGCTGTATTCCGCAATTTTCAGGTGATCAAGCGTTACAACAACTCAGACAGCTACGCGATTGGCGTAGGCCACTTGTCTGACCGGATTGCGGGCGGTGCACCGTTTCAGGCCTCGTTCGGGCCGGATGCGACTGGTCTGACGCTGGAGGACCGGAAAGAATTACAGCGACGCCTGACTTCGGCTGGCTATGACACGCAGGGTGCGGACGGAGTTGTTGGCGGTAAGACGACAGCTGCTATCTCTGATTACCAGCGAGCCAACGGGCTGGCCCAGACCGGCGAGCCCTCGGTTGCTCTCTTGCGCCAATTGGGCGGCTGACGGGCTACGCAGCCAGTCCTTTTGATCCGATATCCAGGAACTTCTGACGGCGGTCTTTTATCAAGGCCGCCGAGTCTTTGCCTTCCAGCTCTTTGAGCATTGTGGCGATGGCCTCACGCACCGATTCCACCGTGGCCGAGCGGTCACGGTGTGCACCGCCTTTGGGCTCAGTGATGATGTGATCGCAGACACCCAACTTGTGCAGATCCTGCGCCGTCAGACGCAGTGCCTCGGCAGCTTCCCGCATCTTCTCGGCATCCTTCCACAGGATCGAGGCGCAGCCTTCGGGAGAAATCACCGAATAGACCGAGTGTTCCAGCATCGCGACACGATTCGCCGTTGCAAATGCCACGGCACCACCAGATCCGCCTTCACCGATGATAACCGAAACCAGAGGTACGCCGATCTTCAGGCACATCTCGGTGGACCGGGCGATAGCTTCGGACTGTCCGCGTTCTTCTGCGCCTTTACCGGGGTAAGCACCTGCTGTGTCGATTAAAGTGATGACCGGCAACCCAAATCGTCCTGCCATCTCCATCAGACGAACGGCCTTACGGTAGCCCTCGGGTCGGGCCATACCAAAGTTCCGCTCAATCCGCGATTTCGTGTCCGCACCCTTTTCGTGTCCAATCACCATCACCGGCTGATCGTCGAACCGTGCCAGACCACCAATCACCGCCAGATCGTCGGCGAAGTTGCGATCCCCTGCTAGAGGGGTGAACTCGGTGAACAGGGACCCGACATAGTCGTTGCAATGTGGTCTCTCGGGGTGGCGCGCTACCTGACATTTCCGCCAGGGGGTAAGGTCAGCGTATAACTCGTCCAGCAGCTTGGCGGCCTTGGTATCCAGTGCTGCGGCTTCTTCGGCCACGTCCATCTCTTCATTGGCGCGGGCCAGCGCGCGCAGTTCCTCGGCCTTGCCTTCGATTTCGGCCAGTGGTTTTTCGAAATCCAGATACTGAGTCATGACGCCTCTCAACGCGGAAGTTCTCCGCTATATGAACTTGCCGCCAAAAGATTGCAACACACGGCGGGGGTGAACCCCAATGCAAGACTCTCACCTGGATTTGTTACTTTACCGGAACATAGCTTGACGGCAGGCCATCAGAATCTGCGTTCGCCAAAAGTGAATTCAGCAAGATTTGTGGGCAGAAACTATGCAACCTCGTAGGAGCAAAGAGAGGGAAGGGGCCGATGGTAACAAGCTATGAAGACCGCGTTTTGCGTGTGTTGGCCTATATTTACGACAACCCGGACGGGGACTTGTCACTGGATGCCTTGTCTGACGTTGCCGCTATGTCGCGTTTTCACTGGCACCGCGTCTTTCGTGCAATAACAGGTGAAACCTGTGCGCAAGCCGTGCGTCGGATCAGAATGCACCGCGCGGCCTTTCAACTGGTGACGTCCAGTAAGTCAGTCGAAAAGATCGCGGCCGAAATTGGCTATCCCAACCTGAAGTCCTTTGCGCGGACCTTTTCCGAGGTTCACGGCAGAAGCCCCTTGGCTTTTCGTAAAGCAGGGCTGTTTCTGCCAGGCAAACCGCAATTCAGAACCGGAGAATATCCCATGCTTCCTATTACCACCCGCACAGAACCTGCCCGTCGCGTCGTTGCACTGCGGCACACGGGAAATTATTCCGAGATCGGTAAAAGCTTTGAAGCCTTCGGCGCAATGTGCGAGGCCCGTAAGCTTTGGTCTCAGCTTGGGCCTGTCATTGGATTGTACCTCGACAGTCCCGAGGATGTGCCTGAAGACCAACTGCGTAGTTACGCTGGCGCAGAGTTCCGCGGAGACTCGACACCCGAGGGTATGGAAGACCTGCAAATTTCCGGCGGCAAGACCGCCGTATTGACCTACAAAGGCCCATATTCAGGCATTCAAGCCGCCTATCAGTCCCTGTTTGGCAACGGCTGCCCGAGTCAGGCGAAGAACCGGCAGATCAGCCCTGTTACGAAGTCTACCTGAACGACCCGCGTGACACAGCGCCCGAGGAGCTGCTGACCGAGATTTGTCTTCCTTTGAAATAGTTCAATTTGGCCATAGGACGGGATAAAGCGAGGCGATCAGAAGCCCTGCCATCGTCCAGTTGAATACCAGCAATCGGCGCGGGTTGGTGAGTATCCGCGCCATCTGTTGTCCCAATATCGTCCAGGTGCTGACCGATGGCAGGTTGATCGCGCCAAATACCAGCGCAACTATAATGATCGCGTTCAGTGTCTGGTCGGGCGCATAGGCACTGATTGCAGTCAGCGCCATTGCCCAGGCTTTGGGATTGACCCACTGAAAGGCGGCTGCCTGCAGGAACGTCATCGGAGTTCCCGTTGCATCTGCCCCTTTCGCCGGCGCGGCATGAGCAATCTTCCAGGCAAGAAACAAGAGATAGGCTACGGACGTCACCTTAAGCGCCGCGTAGCTTGACGGATACCTGTCAAACACCTGAATCAGCCCTACACCGACAAGCAGGACCATGAAGGTAAAGCCCAGCCCGATCCCCAGCATATGGGGGATGGTTCGGCGAAATCCGAAATTGGCGCCCGATGCCATCAACATCAGGTTGTTCGGCCCTGGCGTTATCGATGAGACAAGGGCAAAGGCGATCAGGGCCAGAAGGATATCGTAAGTCATGAGGGGATAATTCCCGATCATCAAGGAAATGAAATTGTGAATGTTTGTAGAAACAGATAAAAAGCGCAATTAATGGCGAAGAATGATGAAAAAAGCCGTCAAATATTGCGTGAGCTGTCTCGTGATGGACGCATCAGTAATCTGGATCTAGCGGATCGGGTCGGCCTGTCACCATCGGCCTGCTTGCGTCGCGTGCAGGACTTGGAACGTTCAGGGGTGATTTCGGGCTATCGCGCTGTTTTGAACCCAGCCGCAATGGGCGTCGGATTCGTGGCTTACATCGGCGTAAGCCTGGGAGAACATACCAAATCCGCGCAAGAGGGGTTCGAGAGGGCATTGCAGCATGCCCCGGAAGTGGTCGAGTGTCACAACATTACCGGGCGGTTCGAATACCTCCTACGGGTGGAATGCGCCGATCTGCCGTCCTACAAAACCTTTCATACAGAAGTGCTGGGTACCTTGCCGCACGTCATCTCGATAACGTCCTATGTTGTGATTGGATCACCTAAGGATATGCGGGCCTGACGCCCAAAATGTGAACTTTAACCACCTTGCAGGGCCGAATTCCGTTGCCTAGTGTAGCCCCATAATAGCGTCATCTGGAAATGGCGCTCGCCCAGGGAGACGACCATGAGATTCCTTCTAGCGATAGCGTTGGCTGCGACCTTGTTGGCTGAGGCAGGAACGGCGGATGCCGAGCCGCTGAAGCTGACGCCGTCTAGCCCGCAGCCTTCTAACCCCAAAGCGGGCCTGAATGTTAAGTATGTATGGGGCGGCCCTCCACCGGCTGGAATTCAAAGCGTGACGGCTGCGAAATCGCTCCTCAAGGATGGCGCTGAACCGGGAAAGCCACTTAGAGGGTTGGACTATCGTGATACCAACAAAGGCGATCCGGTTATGACTCATCCGGAACATTACAATGTGGCTGCGGATATCACTGGCTATATCAGGTTTGACTCTCCAGGTATTTATGAACTTGAGACTTGGTCAAACGACGGTATTGAAGCGCATATTGGGGGCCAACTCGTCGGTGGTTATCGGTTCCGCCAGGCTTGCACGGCCAATCAGCGTGTCGAAGTTGAGGTGCCCCAGGCCGGCTGGTATGATCTGAGTATCATTTATTTCCAAAAGTACAGTACCGCCTGCCTGATGATGAAGTGGGGTAAGCCAGGTGAGAAGCTGAAATGGGTCCCAAACAACGTGTTTGGACGTTGACTGACTATCAAGATGGAAAAAGGCGCTCATCTGAGCGCCTTTTTTTTGTTCTAGCTGCCAGACGCGATCAGTTCGGCTTGGGCAACGATCACTTCTGCCTGCTTGATCGATGCGATATCGACCAGTCGACCTTTGTAAACAGTCGCCCCCTCGCCATTGGCCTTGGCCTGTTCCATGGCGGCCAGAATCTCGCGTGCTTCGGAGACTGCTTCGTCTGACGGGGTGAAGACCTGATTGGCCAGCGCAATCTGTTTCGGATGAATGGCCCATTTCCCAACCATGCCCAGTGTGGCCGAGCGCTTGGCCTGAGCGATATACCCCTCATCATCCGAGAAATCACCAAAGGGACCATCCACCGGCAACACGCCATGTGTGCGACAGGCGGCGACAATGGCAGCCTGGGCCCAGTGCCATGGGTCGGACCAGTGCTTTTCGCCCTCGCGCAGCATGTAGTAGTTTTCCTGCGTTCCGCCGATTCCTGTTGTCTGCATCCCCATTGATGCGGCGAAATCTGCAGCACCCAGGCTCATCGCTTGCATGCGCGGAGAAGAGGCCGCTATTTCCTCGACATGGGCAATACCCGCGGCAGATTCGATGATGACCTCGAATGAAATCGGCTTTGTGCGGCCCTTGGCGCGCTCAATAGCGGTTACCAGAGCATCGACAGCATAGACATCCTCGGCACAGCCCACTTTGGGGATCATAATCTGGTCCAGCCGGTCGCCCGCCTGTTCCAGCAGATCCACCACATCACGATACCAGTAGGGTGTATCCAGCCCGTTGATGCGCACGGACATGTATTTGCTGCCCCAGTCGATGGTGTTCAGCGCTTCGATCACATTGGCGCGGGCCGTGTCCTTATCAGACGGCGCAACTGAATCTTCGAGATCGAGGTTGATCACATCCGCCGCCGAGGCCGCCATTTTGGGGAATAGCTTGGTATTCGAACCCGGGCCAAAGAGTTGGCAGCGATTGGGCCGAGCTGGTGCGGCGGGTTGGATGCGAAAGCTCATTTAGACCTCGTGAAAGAAAGGAAATTACATTTTTTGTCGCTTATTGGGTATTAAATTGCGCGTCCGCGCGCAAGCTTCTTTGTGCACCTGCGGCAATGCTTGCGCAGCATCTGTCGAAAAGCTGCGATGCACAGCTGTTCGTCCCCTATTTGTCAGGTAGTTGTCGGACATTATTCGACGAAACTGCAAAATCATGCAAAATAATTTCAACGATAGGCGACAAGTACGGCAAAAACGAGAAACCCTCGTGATGCAAAGTCTCTAGCTTTGGGCGGAATCACAGGAGTGAAGCGCGATGATCGAAACACCTTATCTGCTATTTCTGGGCGATGCGCCCGACCAGCTGGCCGCCAAGGTTGCGGTCGGGATCAAGGACTGGCGCCCGGAGAATGCCGTCGGCCAGTATCGCATGGATGGCTGCAAGGCGGATTTGGGCCTGAAAGACATGGATCTGGTCGAAGCCCGTGAGGCTGGGGCTAAAACCCTTGTTATCGGCGTTGCCAATCGCGGTGGCGTTATCAGCCAGGAATGGAAAAAAGTTCTGGTGACTGCGTTGGAAGAAGGCTTCGATTTGGCCTCGGGTCTGCACAATCTGTTGCAGGACGAGGCTGACCTGGTCGCAGTGGCCGAAGCGACCGGACGCAAGCTGCATGACGTGCGTATCCCCGAGGTCGACTATCCGATCGCGAACGGTATCAAGCGAACCGGCAAACGGTGCCTTGCTGTCGGTACTGACTGCTCGGTCGGCAAGATGTACACCGCGCTGGCGATGGATGCCGAGATGCGCGATCGGGGTATGAAGGCGACTTTTCGCGCCACGGGTCAGACCGGCATCCTGATTACAGGCGACGGCGTACCACTGGACGCTGTGATTGCGGACTTCATGGCAGGCGCTGTCGAGTGGCTGACACCTGACAATGATGAAGACCACTGGGACTTGATCGAAGGGCAGGGGTCTCTGTTCCACGTGTCCTATTCCGGCGTGACCATGGCCCTGATCCACGGTGGCCAGCCTGATGCGTTGATCCTGTGCCACGAACCGACCCGAGCGCATATGCGCGGCCTGCCGACTTACCAGCTGCCGTCGCTGGAAGCATTGCGGGACACTGCTCTTCAAATGGCACGGGTTGCAAACCCTGATTGCCAATTGGTCGGAATTTCCGTCAACACTCAACACATGGATGAGGCAGATGCCAGCGCCTATCTGTCTGCTCTGGAAGCTGAGATGGGTTTGCCCGCGACCGACCCGTTCCGGTTTGGATCGGGCAAACTGGTCGACGCGCTTGCTGCGTTTTGATTTAAAAGGCGGGTCGGTGGCAGAGTATACCGCCACCGGCGAGAATATTTGCGGAATAGTGAAGGAGTGGGCGCGTGCGGATTGAAGTCTCTCGTGATGTGTTTCGATTGGCGCAGGTGTTCACGATCTCGCGCGGCTCGCGCACCGAAGCGAAAGTGCTGACGGTTCGGGTATCGGATGGCACGCATCAGGGGTGGGGTGAATGCGTGCCCTATGCGCGATACGATGAAACGCTGGATTCGGTTGAAGCCGAGATGGTCGGGCTACCCGCAGATTTCTCCCGTGATCAACTGACAGAACTATTGCATGCGGGGGCCGCCCGCAATGCAGTGGATTGTGCCCTGTGGGACCTTGAAGCCAAACGCGCAGGCAAACGGGTTTGGGAACTCGCCGGGCTGCCCGCCCCGGGACCTGAAATAACGGCCTATACCTTGTCGTTGGATACGCCCAAAGCCATGCAGGCGCAGGCGGCAGAACATGCACACCGGCCGTTGCTGAAAATCAAGCTCGGCACACCGGATGACATGCCGCGACTTGAAGCTGTCCGTAATGGTGCACCGAAGGCAAAGATCATCGTAGACGCCAACGAAGGCTGGTCCGCTGAGGTTTATGCCGATCTCGCCCCGCATCTGGCGCGTCTTGGCGTGGCATTGGTGGAACAACCCTTGCCCGCCGGGGATGATGACGCATTGATCGGGATGGATCGCCCGGTCCCGGTTTGTGCGGATGAATCCTGCCATGACCGTGCGAGCTTGCCTGCTTTGAAAGGCAAGTATGACGTGGTCAACATCAAGCTGGATAAAACAGGGGGCCTGACCGAAGCCTTGAAGCTGCGCAAAGCGGCTCTGGCCGAAGGATACGACATCATGGTCGGATGCATGGTTGGAAGCTCTCTCGCTATGGCACCGGCAACACTATTGGCACAGGGTGCGATGGTAACTGACCTTGACGGCCCGCTGCTTCTGGCAGAAGACCGCGACGCACCGCTTGTTTTTGACAGCGCCGGAGTACACCCGCCGAAAGCGGCGCTCTGGGGGTGACGAACACCTGGAAGACGATCCGGGGGATCGTTTTCACTGAGGATCGGGCGAAGCCCGGAGACGAAAAGGAAGTATCATGACTCGTACCGTTTACGTGAATGGCGAATACCTGCCCGAGACCGAAGCCACGGTTTCGATTTTTGACCGCGGATTTCTGATGGCGGACGCTGTTTACGAGGTCACCAGCGTTTTGGGCGGCAAGCTGATCGACTTCGACGGTCATGCGGTGCGCCTGAAACGGTCGCTGGACGAGCTGGACATGGCAGCGCCTTGCAGCAAGGACGACCTTTTGCAGATCCATCGAAAGCTGGTCGATTTGAACGGGATCGACGAAGGTCTGATTTATCTGCAGGTCACGCGCGGCAGCGATGGTGACCGGGATTTTGTCTTCCCGTCGGACGACACAAAGCCGACACTTGTTCTGTTTACTCAAAACAAGCCGGGTCTTGCGGATAGCCCTGCGGCAAAGAAGGGCATCAGCGTCATTTCGATTGAGGACGTGCGCTGGGGCCGTCGGGACATCAAGACAACGCAGCTTTTGTATCCGTCGCTGGGCAAGATGATGGCCAAGAAGGCCGGGGCCGACGATGCCTGGATGATCGAGGACGGTTACGTCACCGAGGGCACGTCCAACAACGCTTATTTCGTCAAGAACGGCAAGATCGTGACCCGCCCGCTGTCGAATGAGATCCTGCACGGCATCACCCGCAAGGCCGTTCTGCGCATGGCAGCCGAGGCCCAGATGATCGTCGAAGAACGGCTATTCACCATCGACGAAGCGAAAGAGGCAGATGAGGCATTTGTCACTTCAGCCTCGACCTTTGTGATGCCGGTGGTGGCAATTGATGACGCGCAACTTGGTGGAGGCACTCCGGGGCCAATCGCAAAACGGTTGCGCGAGATCTATCTGGAAGAAAGCCTCAAGGCTGCGATCTAGAGTCAGGATTCGTTTTTGAGCCTAGGCAGTAGGTGGCGGAAGCGGCGTTTTTCGTAGCTGCGGCCGCCTTTCTCACCATCGGTGGCTGGCATCTCCATGCGAGCTTGCGAAAGGCCGTCACTGTGATGCCTCCCGGTTCTTTGCCCCGATCCTTGTGTGCTGCGCTTCATGGCCATGAGCTAACTAAAGTTTCAGCCATGAAATCCGCAAAAACATCCGAACCGCCCTGACCCCAGTGGCCGTCATTGGGAAGCCAGAGCTGCTTGAGCTGTTTTCGGGGAATGTCGGTAAAAGGCTCGCCCCCGTCGACGAACTCTGCTCCGATGTATTCGGCAAATTCGCGTGCGTTCTCCCTCCGGCACAGGTCAACATTGATCGCCCCATCGATCAGCCCGTCACGGCTCCAGATATAGACAACAAGGATCGGAAGGTCGCGGTCTTGTGCATAGGTCTTGATAGTGTTGAATAGTGCGATCCTGTCCGGGTCGCTTTCTCCCACGCAACCGGTGTGTTCTGTCCAGTTCTCGCCATCCCGCGCCCTACGGAACTGATGGACTACCGGCTTGAGAAGTGACTTGAGCCGCTCGAACACGATAAAGCGCCAAGCTGGTTGAGACAGCTGTTTGCCACGAAGCACCGCGTCAAACTCCTCAGAAGACACGATCCATGATGTATTTGGACCTGCGCCATCCAGTGTCAGTTTTGCTTCCTCGAGGCTTTTAGGGCGGTCGTCCAGTTTCCATCCAGAGACATGCATGGCAGCGCGGCGTTTCTGACCTCGGAAGTCGGCATACCGAAATGGGCGGCCTAGATCCCAGGTCCAGACTGCGAAGATCAGACCATCGATCTCATATGGATCTTGTTGCAATATTCCGTCGATAATGCTTGCCCAGTTCCCAAGGCCCCAACCGTCACCTGAATGGTTCAATAGGGCGACATCTTCTCCCCGCGCCCTCAGCAGGTCCTCGGTCCTGTCAGGCCAATTATGCGAAAGAAAGTTACCCGCCGTGAATGAATCGCCCAAAACTGCATAGACGCGCTGGTCCGGCGATACTCGTTCAGCAGAGAAATCGTCACGGTCAGGGAAACCCTGAGCGTTCCCCTCAAGCGTGCCTACATAATTCGAAACGCCGAAATTGATCCGGGTGAACCGCGACGGTGTCTCCGTCAGTTTGTATCCCATGACCGGATCAAATTGGACAGTTTTGCCTGCGTCTTCCGCCACCCATGCCGTTTGCCCGGTTGTGAGATATACATATGTTGAGACGGCAATTTCACAGATGCCATAGAGCCCCGCCACAACAAGAAAATTGATCAAAAAAATCCTTAATACCGTCATATAACTCGTCTCCACGTCACAATTTTCACCGGTGCCAGTCTGGTAATTTCTGTCAATGCGGCATCTGGAAATGGTGTTTGCCAACAAAGTCAGATTAGCTAATGCGCGAATTCTGGCAACTTGATTTCTGCATAAGTGGAGCAGGTGCAAAGCTTGGCGATCCGTTACTGGCGGCGCCTGTGCCCTTTTTTGCATCGCAGACGGTCGCCGTTGCGTTCGCTTCGATCGTCATTGCGTGGACTGTTGGGACACTTGGGAGAGTAAGGTTCCAAATGCGCCGCGAGCGCATCACTCGCCTGGAATGGGTCAGATGTCATGTAATTCGGTATTCGACCGATGAATTATGCCGCAATACTGAAACCAACGAGTCCTGAGACCAAAGCCCGTCGCTTTGACGGGCCTTTTGCTTGCGGCGGATGGTCAGTCCTTTTTGCCAACGTTCTCTTCGAATGCGACCTTGAAAGCGGCCTGTTTCTCAGGGCTAGCCTCGGTTTGATAATTGGCTTTCCACTCATCCATGGTCATGCCGTAAAAAATCTGACGGGCTTCATCCTTACCCATCTCGATCCCCTTTTCGTTGGCTGCCTCCTGGTACCAGCGCGACAGGCAGTTTCGACAGAAACCAGCAAGGTTCATCATGTCGATGTTCTGCACGTCGGTGCGGTCTTCCATCAGGTGTTTTTGCAAACGGCGGAAGGCTGCGGCCTGAAGTTCGATTTCAGTTTGCTGGTCCATTGTCGGGCTCCGAATGATTGTCTTGCGTTCTGATCCCGACCTAACAACCCATGGGCCCTGTTACAATGAACAGGAGGAGCCCGGAGGCTCCTCGGAACTTTGGATTTGAAGTTATGCCAGCTTTAGGGCCAGCCACGGCATCAGACAGAAAATGATTGTGAGGATCTTGTAATTCGCAAGGTACCTGAAATAGGCCCCTTTAACGTCGGCCCGTTCCATTTGAAACATTCTGCCGTGTACGCCTGCTATCCAGTCCTGCAGGATTACGATCATCAGGGTGGTGAACAGCAAGACAGCGATATTAAGGACCGTCATCCAGCCGAAGACGGTCGTCAGGAACTCCTGAGTCATGGTCGTCTCCTTTCCCTTAATATATGGGTATTGTGGTATTCGCTCACAATAACGTGAGGCTCGGATTCGACCTATGGTGACCCAACGTCACAAGTCACTTTCGATTAGAGCATCCTGCAAAATAATGGCTAAACGTTCTGCCCATTCGCGCTGACCATTGTGGTCTGCGATCAGGTCATTGCGCAGCTCAATCAAAGCATTCGGCCGTCCAAAGCTCGTGCAATGCGTGTCTATCGCGTCACCGGGCAGAACACCGGTATAGGGTTCGTTGACGCCGACGCACAGATCGGCCTCTGCTTCCAGCCGGTTGATTAACGGGCGCGCGAAACGTTCGTCCGGTGTGTGCAGAACCCCGATTTGCCAGGGGCGTGGTTCGCGCCCCCTCAGTTGTCGGGTGAAAGAATGCATCGACACGATCACTGCGTGCGGCAGGGCCGCCAATTGAGCAAGCGCGTCGTGGTATGGTCGGTAACACATCTCGAGGCGGCGTTCGCGTTCAGCGGCGTCTGCATACCTGTTACCGGGGATGATCGATCCGTCATAAAGTTTCATCAACAGGGTCGGGTCGTCCTCACCGCGGTTCGGGTCGATCACCAGCCGCGAGAAATTGGCTGCAATGACCGGCGCGTCCAAGAATTCGCCCAGATGTTTCGAAACTTCATAAGCCCCCACGTCATAAGCAATGTGACGTTCCATATCCTCACGCGGCAGACCCAGGTCACCGCCGTTGATTTCGAGTGGCACGGTGTTGGTGGCGTGATCGCAGGTAATCAACCAGCGCGAGGGGCGGTCCGCGCCGTGAACAAAAAACGGAGTGTATGTCATGAGCCTGTCATCTAGTTTGTCGCAGGTGTAGGACAGTTGCTTCGGAAAGGGAATTGCGCAATAAGCAGCCCAAGCACTGTTTGCGGTAACATCGAGCGTTTGAGGAGAGCAAGACCAATGCGACGCCTGAGAAAAGTGAAAATCGTGGCGACGCTGGGCCCGGCGTCCGAAGACTACGACACCATTCGTGCACTGCACGAGGCCGGAGCGGACGTATTTCGCCTGAACATGAGCCACGGTAGCCATGATGAGATCCGCGATAAGCACCGTATTATCCGGCAAGTGGAAAAGGATCTGGACAGCCCGATCGCAATTCTGGCCGACTTGCAGGGACCGAAGCTGCGCGTAGGCGTATTTGCCAACGGCGCTGAAGAGCTGGTCGAAGGGGCTGCTTTCCGCTTGGATCTGGACGACGCGCCCGGTGACATCAACCGTGTTTGCCTGCCTCATCCTGAAATTTTTCAAGCGCTGGAGCCCGGCGCGCGTTTGCTGGTCAATGATGGCAAGATTCGTCTGATCGTTAAGAAATGCGGGTCAGATTTTGCAGATTGTACAGTTGAAACTGGCGGCACCATTTCGAACCGTAAGGGCGTAAATGTCCCGGATGTGGTTTTGCCGCTGGCCGCATTGTCTGAAAAAGACCGCGACGATTTGGAATTTGTCTGCAAGCTGGGTGTCGACTGGCTGGCGCTGAGTTTTGTTCAGCGTGCCAAGGATGTGTTCGAGGCACGCGCACTGGCGGACGGTCGGGCAGCAATCCTGTCAAAAATCGAAAAGCCTGCGGCTGTTGAAGCATTCGAGGATATTTTGGATGCCTCGGACGGGATCATGGTCGCGCGCGGGGATTTGGGGGTCGAACTGCCGGTGTCCGCAGTTCCGCCGATCCAGAAGCGGCTGGTTCGCCGTTGTCGCGCCGTTGCCAAACCGGTCATTGTGGCCACGCAGATGCTGGAAAGCATGATCGAAAGCCCGATGCCCACACGGGCCGAGGTTTCCGACGTGGCGACGGCGATCTATGAGGGCACAGATGCCATCATGCTCAGCGCGGAATCTGCGGCAGGGTCCTACCCTATCGAGGCAGTTCAGACCATGAACAAGGTTGCGATCGAAGTTGAAGCCGACCCGACATATACCCAGATCATTGTGGCATCGCGATCCGCTCAGGGAACGACCTTGGCCGACGGCATCGTTGCCGCCGCCCGCGAAATCGCCGAAAAGACGGATATCAAGGCAATCTGCTGCTTCACGCAAAGCGGTACAACCGCACTGTTGACGGCTCGCGAAAGGCCCGGTGTGCCGATCATTGCCATGACACCGGCGAAAGGAACCGCCCGTCGCCTGTGTCTGACCTGGGGCTGCCATTGCGTGATGACGCCGGAGCTCGAACGGTTCAAGGGCGCTGTCGTTGCCGCCGCCCGCGCAGCCCGTTCTAACGGGTTCGCGTCTGAGGTCGACCAGATCGTTGTCACTGCCGGGGTACCATTCAATGTGCCGGGAACTACTAATATTTTGCGGATCGCGCCATGCGACGAACGACTGATCTATAACACTGACCCGGGGTGAGCCCAGCGCTATCCCACTGTTTGCGCCGCTGCATTTCGGGTAATTGCTCATTTTTTGGGCGAAAATAGTACAATATTTTCAACACAAAGCCGGGTTCTTGGTTGAGCTCGGTAGATTCTTCTCTATTTTTTGGGGTTTTTCTCGGATACTTGTCCATAGGGGCGGTCTACTCATTAAGTTCCAGGTTCCGGCTGCCCTGCCGGGGGCACGGGCCCCGGTACAATCAAAAAAATATTGGAGGAACGTCATGACAACCAAAATTGTCATTGGACTGGACGGGACAGAAACCGGAGAACGTGCAATCGCCTTTGCCAAAGATCTGGCCGAGCGGATTGGTACGTGCGAATTGCTGGTGGTTTATGTCATCGAATGGTCCCCTTTCACTTTTCAAACGCCTGAAGAAAACGCTTTGCGTCACAAACGGCGCGAAGAAGAAGTCGAACTTGCAACGACGCGGATCGTAACACCTGCTGTAGACGCCCTTAATGGGGCTGGCTTCACGGCGCACGGTATTGTTCGCCATGGCGACGTCGCCGAGACACTGAATGCCATTACAGTCGAGAACGGCGGGACGCAGATCATTGTTGGTCGCGCATCGGCAGACGGGTTCAAAAAGCGCCTCTTTGGCAGCTCGACCCAAAACCTGGTCATGCACGCCGATGTACCAGTCACAGTTGTGAACTGAGGGGAGGGACGAGAATGAATATGTTAAAACATCTAGGTTTGGCCGCGACCGCCGCTCTGATCGCCAGACCCGTTGCTGCGCAAGAGGCGCCAGGTCTGGACGATAAGATCAATCAGGCTTTTGCCGATTTCACAGGACCCTTCGTTAGCTTTATTTTTGCGCCCTTTCCGGGAACGGGATTCCCATGGATCGTGGGGTGGCTGGTTATCGCCGCAACTGTGTTCACGCTTTATTTTGCCTTTGTTCAGCTGCGGTTTTTTAGTCACGCAATCAGCCTTGTAAAAGGCGACTACTCTGATCCGAACGATGCCGGTGAGGTGAGTCACTTTCAGGCTCTGGCTACGGCGCTGTCCGGCACGGTCGGTCTCGGCAACATTGCGGGCGTGGCCGTGGCCGTGGGTATCGGCGGGCCGGGTGCTACCTTCTGGATGATCATCGCGGGCCTGTTGGGTATGGCGTCGAAATTCACTGAATGTACGCTGGGTGTGAAATACCGCAACGAATACGACGACGGCACCGTGTCCGGTGGCCCGATGTATTACATGTCCAAAGGGTTCAACGAACTGGGTTTGCCGGGTGGTAAGATCCTTGCGGTTCTGTTCTCGATCTTCTGTATCCTTGGCGCGTTGGGTGGCGGCAATATGTTTCAGGCCAATCAGGCGCACCAGCAGATTGCAGGGATTACAGGCGACTATCCTGGCTGGATTACCGGTCTGGTCTTTGCCGCCATCGTCTTCATGGTGATTGTTGGCGGCCTGAAATCCATCGCGCGGGTGACCGAGAAGGTCGTGCCGTTCATGGGCATCATGTATGTGCTGGCCGCTTTGGTCATCATCATCATGCACGCGGACCAGATCGGCTGGGCCTTTGGGCAAATCTTTGCAGGGGCTTTCACTGGTCTCGGCGTTGCTGGCGGTATGGTCGGCGCGCTGATCCAGGGCTTCCGTCGTGCGGCGTTCTCGAACGAAGCGGGCGTTGGTTCCGCAGCCATCGCGCACTCTGCTGTGCGGACCAAGGAACCGATCACCGAAGGCTTTGTGTCGCTGCTTGAACCGTTCATCGATACGGTCGTGATCTGTACCATGACCGCGCTGGTGATCATCATCACCCAGCAGCTGATCGTCGATCCGGAAACCGGCAACTACATGCTGAATGAAGCAGGCAATGCCATCGCAACCGTTGACGGCAATTCCGGCGTCAGCCTGACCTCTGCCGCCTTTGGCAGCGCCTTCAGCTGGTTCCCCTATGTGCTGGCCATCGCAGTGGTTCTGTTCGCCTTCTCGACAATGATCAGCTGGTCCTACTATGGTCTCAAGGCCTGGACCTACCTGTTCGGCGAAGGTCACACCAAGGAACTGGTGTTCAAGATCATCTTCTGCATCTTCGTGGTTATCGGTGCTGCGGCCAACCTTGGTCCGGTCATCGACTTCTCGGATGCGGCGATCTTTGCGATGGCGGTTGTGAACGTCTTTGCGCTCTACTTCCTGATGAAAGTAGTACGCCAGGAACTTGCATCCTACGCCGCACGGCTGAAAAGCGGTGAAATCCGCAAATTCGGCCACTAACCCAAACCACCGGGGCGGTGCTGTCGCCCCGGTGCCTGATCAGCCTGCGAAAAGCGCAGATTCTGGTCGAAACCCCCTTGCCAGTATGACTGAACTTGCGTAAACGGCGCTTCTGACCGCGTGACCGGCCAATGTGGCATGCCGAGTCGCGTTTAGTACCGAACCCCGAAAGGAGACGGAAATGCCTAAGATGAAGACAAAGTCGAGCGCCAAAAAGCGCTTTAAGGTGACTGCGACCGGTAAGGTCCTTGCTGGCCAAGCCGGCAAGCGTCACGGCATGATCAAGCGGACCAAGAAATTCATCCGCGATGCCCGTGGCAACACCACCCTGTCCGCCCCCGACGCCAAGATCGTCAAGGGCTACATGCCCTACGACCGCTAAGAGGAGATTTAGAGATGTCCCGCGTTAAAGGTGGAACCGTAACTCACGCCCGTCACAAGAAGGTCATCAAGGCCGCCAAAGGTTACTATGGCCGCCGCAAGAGCACCTTCAAGGTTGCCCGTCAGGCCGTCGATAAGGCCAATCAGTACGCAACCCGCGACCGTAAGAACCGCAAGCGCAACTTCCGCGCGCTGTGGATCCAGCGCATCAACGCTGCTGTGCGTTCGCATGACGAAGCACTGACATATTCCCGCTTCATCAACGGCCTGAACCTGGCCGGTATCGAGGTGGACCGCAAAGTTCTGGCCGATCTGGCTGTGCACGAACCGGAAGCGTTCGGCGCGATCGTCGCCCAGGCACAGGCTGCTCTGACCGCCTGATCCTCTGAAAAGAGACAGTGAAAGAAGGGCCGTCCCGTTGGGACGGCCTTTTTTTGTTTTCTGGGTAGAGAATGTCTGTTGAGAGCCCATTTTGACCGATGCTGCGATCTGTTCGAGGGTCCGTTTTTTTGTTGGCGGCCCGCAAATTCCGACCCGCCAATCCTCACTGGTTATTAGAACTTACCGTTCCCGTGCACCATTTCAGCAGGGGTGGGCGAAACAACGTCCCAATGTTCAACAATCTTTCCATCTTCGACGCGCCAAAGGTCAAAGAAAGCCCAGGGTTTTTCGCTGACTGTCGCATCTGAGGCGACAAAGACAAAGTTGCCTTCTGCCACTACGATCTGTGGCTCGAATTTGGTTATGACGTTGCCCTGTTCGGCCCAGGCCTTCGTGCCCTCCATCAAGCCATCAATTCCATCGGCAAGCATTGGATTGTGCTGCATGTAGACTTCAGAATACTCGGGGGCTTTCTCTGGTGCGGCACCGCCCAAGACGTCGCGCACAAATCCAAGAACCAACGCCTTGTTCTCCTCGGTTTTGTCGAGATCCGTGATCTCTGTCGCGCCATCTGTCATCCCCCGACCAGACAACGTCGTTTCAGGAACGGGCTGTAAATTGTCCCAATGCTCTGCAACTTTGCCCTCCTCAACCCGGAATATGTCGAATGCGGCAAGGGTCGGTGCGCCAAAGGCGTCAGCGTTGTTAAAAGTGCTGTGCAGTACCACCAAATCGCCTTCGGTAATAACCCTATGCGTGGTTGCGGTCATTCCGGATTGTTCGACCAAAGGTATCAAGCCAACCAAACCCTCAGCTCCGGTCGGGACCTGTGGGTTGTGCTGGATGTAATCCGATGTAACGAGTTGCCGCACAGCTTCCGGGTCGTGATCGGCAAAGGCAGCGGTAAAGAGTGCGATTACAAGTTCTTTAGGAGACATGGCTTTATCCTCTGATTCGTATCCTTCCGATACGTGGTAGCAAAATCATACCACATTGCAATTACGTACTTTAAACTGACTTGGTATGCTCAACGCTACTGCCATATAGATCAGGGTGTTGTGCAAAAGCCGATGCAGGGCTATGGTGCCCCTTAGTTTCGAAACAATACCAGAGACTGATATGCTACCTATTGGTGTTGCCAACAAAGCAGAAGCTTCCAACTGCTCCATCCGCTCCGTGTTATCTAATGTGACCGGCAAATGGCGGATGATTATTATCCTCGCGCTGGAGGATGAGCCAAAACGCTTTGGCGACCTCAAGCGCTGCATCGGAGACGTTACGCAAAGTGTGCTTACCGAGAACCTGCGTGGATTGCAGCGTGACGGTTACTTAACCCGCACCGTCGATCCCGGGCCTCCGGTGGCTGTATCCTATGAATTGACGCCTTTGGGCCGCAGCTTACTCGAGATGCTAAAGCCACTCGTCTTCTGGTCGCACGAACAGATGGATGAGGTCAGGCAATTTCGCATGCAATTCGACCGTGCGCAGGCGAGCTGACCTCAAAGCGGACTAAGACCGAGAAATTCGAATGGCGGCTTTGCCGCCATAGCGGTCATTCATAACAAACCGGCGCTACGGGCGCCGGTTCAGTATTTTTAGTGTCTGACCGGGTTTACCCGAACACACGTCCCAGCGCGCCGTCAACGGCGTCGGTGATCTGGTCGATATCATCCGCCGTCGCGATCAGCGCGGGCGAGAAGCAGAGGGTGTTGTTGCGGCTGGGGATCGAGCGGTTGGTGACGCCGATGATCACGCCTTGCGCCATGCAGTCGGCCACGACCGCCTGCGCCAACTTTTCATCCACCGGTTCCTTGGTCGAACGGTCAGCGACCAGTTCGGCTCCTAGGAAAAGACCCTTGCCGCGGACGTCGCCGATGACTTTGTGCTTCTCCATTAGCGCCTGCAGGTTCGCAGTCATACGGTTCCCCATGTCGACGCAATTCCCCAGCAGGTTCTCGTCTTCGATGATGCGCATGTTCTCGACCGCCGCAGCTGGACCAGCGGTGCACCCGCCAAAGGTCGAGATGTCGCGGAAATAGTTGAGCGGATCGTCGGCGTCATCCTTGAACATGTTGAACACTTCTTCGGTGGTCACCATGCAGGCGATGGCCGCATAGCCCGAGGCCACGCCCTTGGCCATGGTCACGAAGTCCGGCTTGATGCCGTATTGCTGGTATCCGAACCAGGTACCGGTACGGCCAACACCGCAAACGACCTCGTCAATATGCAGAAGGATGTCGTATTTCTTGCAGATCTCCTGCACACGCTGCCAATACCCTTCGGGCGCCTCGATCACACCGCCACCAGCGGTGACCGGCTCGAGGCACAGCGCGCCGACGGTATCGGGACCTTCGCGCAGGATCACCTCTTCGATCTGGTTTGCCGCCCACTCGCCAAAGTTCTCTTCAGGTGCGCCGTTCAGTTCGTGCTTGCGGTATTCCATGCAATGCGGGACGCGCACGAAGTCGGGTGCGAAGGGGCCGTATTGCATGTTGCGCTCGTCCTGACCACCTGCCGACATCGCCGCAAGAGTCGAGCCGTGATAGTCGCGGTCGCGATACAGGATCTTGGTCTTCTTGCCGCCATAGCGCTTATGCGCGATCTGGCGAACCAGCTTGAAGGCTTTCTCATTCGCTTCGGAACCGGAGTTGGTGTAGTAGACGCGGCTCATGCCCGGCATCTTGCTGATCAGTTTCTCGGCAAAGATCGAACCCGGGATCGAGCCCGCGGAGTTGGCGAAATAGCACAGCTTCATCAGCTGGTCGTAAACGGCTTTGCAGATGGATTCGCGGCCATAGCCTACGTTCACTGTCCATACGCCACCAGAGACCGCATCCAGATGCTCTTTGCCTTTTTGGTCCCAGACGCGCATTCCTTTGCCTTCGACAATGATGCGTGGATCGTTGGTTTCGAAAGGCTTGTGCTG
Organism: Ruegeria sp. HKCCD7181; assembly: GCF_057221055.1. Classification (NCBI taxonomy): domain Bacteria; kingdom Pseudomonadati; phylum Pseudomonadota; class Alphaproteobacteria; order Rhodobacterales; family Roseobacteraceae; genus Ruegeria; species Ruegeria sp. HKCCD7181. The sequence continues at coordinate 52,880 of NZ_JBWVBC010000012.1, forward strand.
GATCAGGTGATGCCAGATGTGGGCGCGGTCGGCCTCGACTACGCGGGAAAGATCGTTTTCGTTGAACGTGCCGTCCATGACATGTCCTTTCAAAGTAAGGCGCTCGGGAATCAATATGCCCCAGCGGGCGCGCTGTGACGTGATGACGTAGATCAGCTTGAATATAGCGCGGGAAGTAGGGCCAGATTAACTCTTAGAATAACGCCAGTGAAACACTTTTGCGTATTTTTACGGGTTTGTTTTAGTGCACGCATTGTGCTCAATACCCGAACCTGTCGCGATTGGGAGGAGCACCGGATGACAGACGAGCCCATTTATCAGCAGCATCTGGACAAGACCCCTGCTAATTTCACGCCCCTTTCCCCGCTCAGTTACATCGAGCGGACGGCGGCGGTTTATCCGGACTACCCATCCGTTATCTATGAGAACCGAAAGTACACCTGGTCCGAAACCTATGATCGGTGCCGCCGGCTGGCAGGTGCGTTGTCGGCGCAAGGCGTTGGCGTTGGTGACACCGTGTCAATCATCGCGGCCAATATTCCGGAACTGTACGAGGCGCATTTTGGGGTGCCCATGACCGGGGCCGTTTTGAACGCGATCAACACAAGGCTTGATGCGCCCATCATCGCCTTCATCCTCAACCATGCGGAGGCCAAGGTATTGCTAGTCGATCCTGAGTTTTCGGGCGTTGTGAAGCAAGCTCTGACGCAGGTGGACCATGATCTGCTGGTCATCGATATCGAAGACCCCAGTTTCCAAGGGGGTGAACGGCTCGGTGATCTGAACTACGACGCGTTGCTGGCCGAGGGTGATCCTGAATTCGACTGGTCGCTGCCTGCGGATGAATGGGACGCCATTACGCTAAACTACACGTCGGGGACCACCGGTAATCCCAAGGGTGTTGTCTATCACCATCGGGGAGCTGCGCTGAATGCGACCTCAAACATTCTAACATGGGGCATGCCGCAGCACTCGGTTTACCTGTGGACTTTGCCGATGTTTCACTGCAATGGCTGGTGTTTCCCGTGGACCATGGCTGCCAATGCAGGCACGTCCGTATGTCTGCGCGCTGTCCGGGATGAACCGATCTACCACGCGTTCCGCAATGAAGGTGTTACCCATTTCTGCGGCGCGCCCATCGTGCTGAACATGCTGGCAAACGCACCAGACCACCTCAAGGATTTCAGCCAACAGATCAAGGTGATGACTGCAGGCGCGCCGCCCCCGGCCAAAGTGATTGAAGCAATGGAGGGGATGGGTGTCGAGGTGACCCATGTCTACGGTCTGACTGAAACCTACGGGCCATCCGTGGTCTGCGCCTGGAAGGATGAATGGAACGAAAAGGAAGGCACAGAGCGGGCGGCGCTGAAAGTGCGCCAAGGGGTCAAATACGTTGCTTTGTCCGGCCTGATGGTGGCCGATCCCGACACGTTGGAGCCTGTACCAGCTGACGGAGAAACCATGGGTGAGATCTTCATGCAGGGCAATATCGTGATGAAGGGCTATCTGAAGAATCCTGATGCTACGGACAAAGCGTTCAAAGGTGGTTGGTTCGCTTCAGGCGATCTTGGGGTGATGCACCCGGATGGCTATATCGCTCTGAAAGACAGGTCTAAGGACATCATAATTTCTGGCGGCGAAAATATCTCGTCGGTCGAGGTCGAGGACATCCTGTACAAGCACCCGGCCGTGATGGAGGCCGCGGTGGTGGCACGGCCTGACGAGAAATGGGGAGAAACGCCCTGCGCCTTTGTGGAACTGAAGCCGGGTGTCGCGGCGACTGAGGCTGAGGTGATCGCCTTTTGTCGCGATAACATGGCCCATTTCAAGGCACCCAAAACGGTAGTCTTCGGTTCGCTGCCCAAAACCTCGACCGGTAAAATTCAGAAATTCGTTCTGCGCGATCAGGCCCGGGAACTGGGCTAGCCGAAGATCGACAGGTCCAGGTCCAGAGTCTCGCCCATCCAGATGGCGCGATCCCTGTGATCAAGCAGATGGTCGCCGGTTTCCGGGTGGGTGAAGATCGTCAGGCCCTGTCGGTTAAGCATCAGCCAAGGGATGATGCGTTCAAACACTTCGGGTGCAAAACCCAGCTGGCAGCTCCAACGCGGATGGGGACCAACGGCGCGGGTATGCATTCGACCTAACCTTACGGGAAACAGGCGTGCGGCTTCTTCACAAACCTCTCGGGCTGTATCCTGGGTTTCGGTGTCGAAATAGATATGTGCGTGATAGCCGATGATCTCGGGCATCGTATTCCCCTACATCTGTTTGGATCTATCTAATACGATGTAGGCAACCATGAAATCTGCGCGGTCACACAGCAAATGTGCGCCGGGATTAACCGTTATCCCGGCGCACAATTGGAGTCGTCCTTAGCTCAATCTTTGTTGAGTTCTTTGGCGTGCAACCAGTCCGCATGTTGCGGAGCTTTTTTGGTGCGCGACCACTCTTCGAGCATCTCCCACTTCACGCTGTCCAGTCGGGCCAGCATGGCTTCTTCCTCGGGGTCCGGGCAGGCCAGTTCGACCCGGTGGCCGTTTGGATCGAAGAAATAGATCGAGTGAAAGATCGAGTGGTCCGTAACGCCGAGCACCTCGACCCCATTAGCTTCAAGATGGTCCTTGAACGCGATCAATTCATCGCGGTCTTTCACCTTGAACGCGATGTGCTGGACCCAAACCGGTGTGTTCGGGTCGCGGCCCATTTCGGGTTTGGTCGGAAGCTCGAAAAAGGCCAGCACGTTTCCGTTTCCAGCATCGAGAAACAGATGCATGTAGGGATCAGGTTCGTGGGTTGAAGGCACTTTGTCTTCGGCAATCGCCAGGATGAAATCCATGTTCAGCATCTTGCCGTACCATTCCACGGTCTCTTTCGCATCTTTGCAACGATAGGCGACGTGGTGAATCTGTTCGATTTTCATGGGTTGTCACTCCTGCTTTAGCGCGGCCGCATCCAGCGCTTGTGTCAGTACGTCGGTGTCGCCGATGTGGTTTGCCAGAACCAGCACCAGTCTGGCGTTCAAAGCATCGCTGTCGGATTTCTCCAGACCTTCATGCGCAGTCAGCAGATTGGCGTAGAAGTCATCTGCCCTGTCGATGTTCGGTGAAAGGATCAGGTCGGCCATGGCGTTTACTCCTTACCTGTGGCGCGGAGAACCGCGTGCCGCATTGCATTTTCTTCAAAGCTGTCGCGCCGTGCCGCCACATGCTGATCAGGGCGGATCAGGTAAACAGCGCTGGTCGCGTCGCCCAGATAGCGGCGTTTGAGCTCCATCGTCGGGTCGTCCTTGACCGACAGGGCCAACCGTTTGACCGTTACACCGTCTACCTCGATCTGATCAGGCGCATCGGCGTCTATGGTCAGAAGGATGAACTCCCCACCCAGTTTCGACAGCAGGAACTCATCGCCCAAAGGCGCGTCAGGGCAGGGCGACCCTGGCCGCGTGCGGGCCGGGCCGTTCAGCGCGTCAGCCGAGTTCAGTGGTGACCCGTCATGGGTGCAAGGCACGCTCAAGCGGCCGGAATTGACCAGCGGGCGCGCGAATTCATAGCGTTCGCTGAGATCCAGCACCGCATCGCGCATGATCCGTGACATCGGCGATTTTGGTGTGATGAAATCGGTAGACCGGCTGGAGTTCAGAATGTTTTCGTCTGCGCCCTGAACCCGTTCGGCATCATAACTGTCCAGCAATGACTCTGGTGCGGTGCCGTCCATGACCATTTTCAACTTCCAGCACAGGTTGTCGGTATCTTGCAGACCCGAATTGGCCCCCCGTGCGCCGAAGGGACTGACCTGGTGGGCACTGTCGCCCGCAAAGATCACACGTCCGTGGCGGAACTGCTCCATCCGGCGGCACTGGAACGTGTAGATGCTGACCCATTCCAGTTCGAACTGAACGTCTTCGCCCAGCATCGCCTTAAGGCGCGGTATCACGTTTTCGGGGCGCTTTTCGCGTTCCTTGTCGATGTCCCAGCCCAGTTGCAGATCGATACGCCAAACGTTGTCGGGCTGCTTGTGCAACAGCGCCGATTGTCCCTTGTTGAACGGCGGGTCGAACCAAAACCAGCGTTCCGTCGGGAAATCGGCGTCCATGATGACGTCGGCGATCAGGAAGTTGTCTTCAAACACCCGGCCCACGAAATCCTTGCCCAACATGGCCCGCATGGGCGACCCGGCGCCGTCGCAGGCAATAACCCAGTCGGCTTCGATGGTGTAGGAACCTTCGGGTGTGTCCACCTCAAGCTTGACATGGTCAGGATGGGTGCCGACGGCTTCGACTTTGTTGCGGCCACGGATTTCGATGGGCGCGCCCTCATTCTGCAGTTCGCGGACCCGCTCGACCAGAAACTGTTCAAAATAGTATTGCTGCAAATTGATGAAGGCGGGGCGCTGGTGGCCGTCCTCAGGCAGCAGGTTGAAGTCATAAACCTTCCGGTCGTCGAAAAAGACTTTACCGAGGTTCCAGACGACGCCCTTATCCACCATGGGCTGGCCACATCCCAGACGGTCGAGGATTTCCAACGGCCGTTTGGCGAAGCAGATGGCGCGGCTTCCGAAACTGACCTTATCGTTTTCGTCCAGCACCAGAACCTCGACCCCTTGTTGGGCCAAATCAATGGCAGCGGCCAAGCCTACAGGGCCTGCGCCAACCACGATAACCTTGTGGCGCACCGGCGCAGAGGTCGCTTGGTCCGGGCTTGGCTCGTAGGCATATATTGGTGTTTCAAATATTTTGTTCACAGTCTCTCTCCCAGGTTCTGCGCGCAGGTCGCACCTCGTCTGTGCTCTGGCGCGACAGCGCCAGAGGGTCAGCATTATCCTCTCATCGTTTGTTCCGGGCCGACACGATCTGGATCAAATTCGGCCCGGGTATTCAGCCCTGAAGGGCTTCCCACATTTCCAGATCGCGCTGGGCGGTCCAGATGCGCGGTGTATCGATGCCGCGCGCCTCGTCATAAGCGCGTGCGACATTGAATGGCAGGCAGTGTTCGTAGATCGCGTAGTCGGCGAATTTCGGATCGCATTCGGCACGCACAGCGTCCCAGGCCTCTTTCAGAGAACCACCGCGCGCGGCAACTTTAGCAACCGGGCGATAGGTGCTTTCGACAAAGTCACGAGTGTTTTCGATGGCGGCGTTGACCATGTCCTTGCCGACCAGCGCGTCGCCCCGACCAGGCGCAATAGCGTCGACGTCGAACCACTTGATCTCGTCCAGCGTATCGCCCCAGTCGCCGAAATGACCATCGCCGCAGTAACAGGCCGAGTGGTATTCGACGATGTCACCGGTGAACATCACGTTTTGATCGGGGACGTGGATAACGATGTCACCGGCTGTGTGAGCACGGCCCAGATGCATCAGATCGATGCGGCGGTTGCCCAGATAGACGGTCATCGTGTCGCTGAAGGTAGTGGTGGGCCAGGTCAGGCCAGGAATGCTCTCATGCCCTTCGAACAGGCGGGGGAAACGCTGGAATTCACTGTCCCAATCTTCCTGTCCACGCTCCACGACCATGGCGCGCGCCATATCCGACATCAGGATCTGCTGTGCGCCAAAGGCGCTGGCACCCAAAACACGCACGGCGTGGTAGTGCGTGAGTGCCACATGAGTGATCGGCTTGTCGGTGACCGATCGGACGCATTCGATCACCTTGTTGGCCAGACGTGGGGTCGCCTGAGCTTCGACGATCATTACGCTGTCATCACCGATGATAACGCCGGAATTAGGATCACCTTCGGCGGTGAAGGCATAGAGACCTTCTCCTACCTCTGTGAAAGAGATTTTCTTTTCTGACATGTCCCCTTGGGATGCGAATGCTTTGGCCATCTATTCAGTCCTTTTGCAGAAATTCGAGCCGGTTGCCGAAAGGGTCTTGGGCAAAGAAACGGCGGCGATCTTTTAGTGTCGTGTCCCAGCCTACAGTTTGGCCGGTGGCTTTGATCTGGGCGGCAACGGTGTCGATGTCGTCCACGACGAACCCGGGATGCGCTTTGCGCGCGGGTCTGAAATCGGTTTCCACACCCAAGTGCAACTCGGCCTGACCCAATGACAGCCACAACCCGCCACGTGCCCGCAAGGGCTCGGGCTTTGGCAGTTCCTTCAGGTCCAGTGCGGCGCACCAGAAGGCGCGAGCAGCGGGCTCGCCTCCTTCCGGGATCGCAATCTGGATGTGGTCCAGCTCAAACATGCATCAACGCTCGTACGGATCGGTCAGAGCGGGCAAAACCGTGCCGGTGCAGTCTCCGAAGCCAATCGTGTATCCGTCGCCCTTTGCGGCGCCAGTCAGGGTCAAAGTGTCGCCGTCTTCGATGAAGCTGCGGGTTTCGCCGGTGTCCAGTGTCAGAGGTTCCTTGCCGCCCCAACTGAGTTCCAGCAGCGAGCCGCGTTCTGGCTTGGTTGGGCCTGAGATCGTGCCCGATCCCAGCAGGTCGCCCGTATTCATTGGGCAGCCAGACGTGGCATGATGCGCCAGTTGCTGGGCAGCGGAGTAGTACATCTGGTTGTAGTTCGTCTCGGCAATAGTTGTCGGGGCTTTCCCGGCGGGTGTCATCGTGATCGACAGGTCGATGTCATACAGCATCGGACCGCAATCCTTGAGGTGATCCAGCAGCTCAAATTCACGCGCGGGGGTGTCGCAGCGGAAGGGTTCCAACGCGGCCTTGGTAATAATCCAAGGGGAAATCGATGTCGCAGTGGCCTTGGCCTGGAACGGGCCCAGAGGCTGGTATTCCCAGGCCTGAATGTCACGCGCTGACCAGTCGTTCAGCAGGACGTAGCCAAAGATATTGTCGTCGGCCTCCTGAACTGTGATCGGTCCATCGGATGGAGTTCCGACAATCGCGCCCATCTCAAGCTCTATGTCAAAGCGACGGCTGGGTAGAAAGGCGGGCAACTCCTGATCAGGTGATTTCAGCTGCCCCCACGGGCGGCGAACGTCAGTGCCCGAGACGACGACGGACGAGGCGCGCCCGTTGTAGCCGATCGGGATATGCAGCCAGTTCGGCGGCAACGCGTTCTCGGGGCCGCGGAACATGGTGCCCACATTGAAGGCGTGGTTCCGGCCCGCGTAGAAATCAGTGTACTCGCTGACGGCAAAGGGCAGGTGCATTTCAACTTCGTCCTGCGCTACCAATAGGGTTTCGACCTTGTCCTGCTCTTCGGACCCGTCAGCCAGCAATTCGGTTAGCCGGTCGCGCAGAGCAGCCCAGACGGCTGGGCCTTCTTCCATCAGTGGATTCCAGAAGGGCAGATCGAACAGCGGCTCATCCGCCAGCGTGACCAACCCCTGTTCCTCGGCTGCAGTCAGGTCGAGGATCATATCTCCGATTGCGACGCCGCAACGCGGGTCGGAGCCTTCGGTTGAAAAGACGCCATAGGGGAGATTGTTCAGTGGGAAAGGGGCGTCGGCGGAATTGGCCGAAGCCACCCAGGATTTTTTCAATTGGCTCATGCGTGTCTCATTTTGCGTCGGGTTGGGCCTCGGGCGCTGCATCTGAAAATGCGGGCAGGGCAAGGCAGGTTTGTTCGATCTCGGTCAGGCGTGAAAATGGGGCCATATCCAGCCCCCAGCGTCGCGCGTTATAGAGTTGCGGCACAAGGCAAATATCGGCGAGGCTGGGCGTGTCTCCCATAGCGAAGCGCGTGTCTGACTTGGCCAAAGCCTGAAACGCAGTAAAACCACGTTTCATCCAGTGGCACATCCAGTCGATGCCTTGTTTGTCACTTGCACCTAGCGCGGTTTTGAGGTGGCTTACGACGCCCGCATTCTGGATCGGGTGGGTATCGACGGCAATTGTATGTGCTACTGCACGGGTGCGGGCTCGTTCCAATGGGTCAGAGGGCAAAATAGCCGGAGTAGGATGAGTCTCTTCCAGCCAATCCAGTATCGCAAGGGATTGCGTCATCATCGTACCGTCGTCCAGTTCGAGTGTCGGCACCAGACCAATTGGGTTCTTGGCCAGATACGCGGCTTCCTGCTGTTCGCCCTTGATCAGATTGACGGGCACATCCTCCCACTCGAGCCCTTTGAGGCCGAGTGCAATCCGCAGTCGATAAGCCGCGGAAGACCGCCAATATCCGTAAAGTCTCATTTCTTGCCCGGTGTCCCATCGAATTTCTTCTCAAGATCGCTCCAGCAATCTATGTAGTCATCCTGCAGCGGTGCTTCTTTGGCGGCAAAGGCCGTCAGATGCTGCGGGAAACGGGTCTCGAACATGAAGGACATTGTATTGTCCAACTTGTCCGGGCCCAGATTGGCATTCGATGCCTTTTCAAAGGCTTCCCTGTCCGGTCCATGGGGCAGCATCATATTGTGCAGGCTCATGCCTCCGGGAACGAAGCCCTGTGGCTTGGCGTCATACTGGCCGTAGATGTTGCCCATCAGCTCAGACATGATGTTCTTGTGGTACCACGGTGGGCGGAACGTGTCTTCCATCACCATCCAGCGTTCGCGGAACAGGACGAAATCGATATTGGCCGTGCCGGGATGGCCCGAAGGTGCGGTCAGCACAGTAAAGATCGACGGGTCCGGGTGATCGAAAAGGATCGCGCCAACGGGGCAGTAGTTGCGCAAGTCGTATTTGTATGGCGCGTAATTGCCATGCCAGGCGACTACATCCAGTGGCGACTGATCAATCTTGCTCTGATGGAACTGACCACACCATTTGATGGTGATAGTCGAGGCAACCTCACGGTCTTCGAAGGCGGCCACTGGCGCTTTGAAATCACGCGGGTTGGCCATGCAGTTGGCCCCAATCGGGCCACGACCGGGCAGTTCGAACTTCTGACCGTAATTTTCGCAGACAAATCCGCGGCACGGCCCCTCCAGCACTTCGACCCGATAAACCAGACCGCGTGGGATGATGGCAATTTCCTTTGGTTCCAGATCGATAATGCCCAGTTCGGTTGCAAAGCGCAGGCGACCTTCCTGTGGGACCACCAGCAGCTCGCTGTCGGCCGAGAAAAAATAGTCATCCACCATCGATTCAGTGACAAGGTAGATGTGGCTCGCCATGCCGACCTGCGTGTTCACATCGCCCGCGGTCGTCATGGTGCGCATGCCGGTGATCCAGTTCAGCCCATCTTCGGAATGGGGGACCGCGTCCCAGCGGTACTGGCCAAGGCTGATCACATCGGGATCAACACAAGGCGCGGATTTCCAGTAGGGTATATCGAGCTTTTCATACCGCGCCGAGTGTTTGACTGACGGGCGAATACGGTAGCACCACGTCCGCTCGGGCGGGTTGGCGGTGAAGGCCGTGCCACTCAGCTGTTCGCCATAAAGACCATAGTTACATTTTTGCGGGCTGTTCATTCCCTGCGGCAGTGCGCCTGTCAGAGCCTCGGTTTCGAAATCATTTGCCCAGCCCGGCATATAGCCTGGAAAGGTGCCGACAGGCGTTTCAGCTTGGATCATTTCACGTGGGTGAGTCGGACGATTCATGGTGAGACCTCGCTTTTCTGCTTGTCGAATAATAGTTGTTTTTGTAACTAACAAGCATGACACGGGATGAAACTAACAAAAAAGATGAGTTTGATCTGCGGGATTTCCTGCCATTTCTTTTAAATCAGGCGGCCGAGGAAAGTTCTCTCGAGTTTCAGCGCGTCTATAAGAATCGCTACGGCATGTTGCGGACGGAATGGCGGGTTCTGTTTCATCTGGGCAACTACGGAGAGATGACGGCCAAGGACATCGGGGTACGGGCAAAGATCCACAAGACCAAGGTAAGCCGGGCCGTGCGTAAGCTGGAACAGCGCCGTTTTCTACGAAGGTTGCGCGACGAAAACGACCGCAGGGTCGAAAGATTGTCGCTAACCCAGTCCGGTCAGGTCGCTTATCGTGAATTGCGCGGTATTGCGCAGGAATACGACGCGAAACTGGCCGCACATTTCACTAATGGCGAGGTGGTTCTTTTGCGGATGATGCTGCGACGGCTGGCCGGAATGGATTAATCACTGGTAATCTGCCCCTGTTCTTCCCAGATGAAGATCAGAGTGGATACAGGGACGTGACATGACAGCCTCGGAGACCGACGCGGCAAAATCTATTGATCTCATTGAGTGGCTGGTTTCGCGCGGCCTTGAAGGCGCAGACAAGCAGGATTTGTTGGATGGATATTGCACGAAGCTAACCGAACTCGGCGTGCCATTGATGCGATTTCATGCCGCGCAGTCGGCGCTGCATCCGGTCTATGGCGGAACCGGGTACAGTTGGTATCAAGATCAGGGGGGCGAGTATCAGACGTTCGAGTACTCCGAGGAGCCGAGTGAAATCTGGAAGCAAAGCCCGCTGTTTGCGCTGCTTAACGAAGATATCGACATAATCCGCGAAAGGTTGGTCGACCAGAACGAAGCCAGCAGGTTCCCTCTTTTGAATGATCTTCGGGAAACCGGAGCGACGGACTATTATGCAACTGGCGTCAGTTTTGACATCCCGACCCATAAGGGTCCCAAGGATGCCAAGAAACCTGTTGATGGGGTTCTGATGTCATGGACCAGCAATGCGCCGGAAGGGTTTCATGACACCGACCTGGACCTGATCAATACAGCGCTGCCGCATCTTGGGTTGGCGTTGAAATCCGCGTCGAGTGCGCGGGTCGCGCAGGATTTGATGCGCGTGTATCTTGGCCGCGACGCTGGTCAGCGGGTTTTGTCAGGTGAAATCCGGCGTGGATCACTGCAAGAGATTGACGCGGTGATCTGGAACTTTGATCTTGAGGGTTTCACCAGCCTGTCAGAGGAATTACCGGGGTCCGAGATCATCGACATGCTGAATGACTACCTCGCTGTAGCTGTTGATGTCGTTCACACATGCGACGGCAGTATTCTGAAATTCATGGGCGATGGCCTGATGGCCATGTTCGACGTAGGCGAGATCGACGCTGATGCCCGTGCGGCGCTGGGTGCCGTTGCCGTCCTTCGAGAGCGTATGGACGAATTGAACAACCAGCGCATCGCAACCGGCCAACCCGTGTCGAACTACACTCTGGCTCTGCACGCGGGTGAGATTTTGTACGGTAATATCGGCGCAGAAAACCGCTTGGATTTCACGGTCATTGGCCCGACGGTAAACCAGGCCGCACGGATTGCCGGAATGCACCGTTCGCTGGGGCAGCGCATCCTGATCTCTGACGATGTGGCCCGCGCGGCGCAACCCAGCGATCACGAGCTGATCTCGGTCGGTCGCTACATGCTGCGCGGTGTGCCCGAGCCGAAAGAGTTGTTCACGGTTTATCAGCCGGGCGAGTAAGGGATGTTGTCAGTCGGTGCCGGACATTCAACAGTGACCTGTGGGTGTCCGGTTCTTCTTTTACCCGGCTGGCAGACTGCCGCAGTGAACCTAAAAATCGATTTCTACACCCGGCAGGTTCAGCTCTTTCATCATATCGCGCAGTTCCTGACGTGCCGCAATATTCGAAATGTTGAGCTGCTTGACCCCGATATCCTTGAGGTCCAGCAGTGTCAGACCGCGGGGGAACAGTTCGCGGAAAATCACGCGCTCGGAAAAGCCGGAAGCGACGCGAAAGCCGATACGTTGGGATAGCATCTCAATCGCGCGCTGCATCTTTTCTTTGTTAACCATGCGCTGTGTGCCGACGCGGTTGCGCACCACGACCCAGTCAATTGGTTTCAGGCCTGCCTGTGCCCGCAACTGACGCGCATTCCAGACCATTTCCGAATAGACCGACGGCCCGAGAATTTTCTCTCCTTTGGAGTCGATCCGAGCCAGCAGATCAAAATCGATGAAGCTGTCATTCAGTGGTGTGATCAGCGTATCGGCCAGCGAATGCGCCACCTGGCTCAGCCGTGTGTGCGAACCGGGGCAGTCGATCAGAATGAAATCGCTGTCACTCTCCAGCTCGGCCACGGCGGCCGACAGTCGGTGGTCATAAATGTTCTCGCCGGGCTTCAGTTTGGTGGCGTCGATTTCGGGCAGATCGTGGTGGCGGGGGCCTGCTAGTGACAGGTCAGCGCCGTTCAGGAAGTTCCGGCGGTTTTCGAAGTACCGACCCAGGCTGCGCTGTCGAAGATCCAGATCCAGGGTGCTGACCCCATGACCCAACCGCGCAAGCGCAGTGGCCACATGCATGGACACGGTCGATTTGCCTGCGCCGCCCTTCTCATTTCCGACAACTATGATATGTGCCATGCCTGTATTCCCAAGTCCCGCCGTGTTTGCCCACAGGTTGTTGTCGCCCACTATATGTTGTGTAAGCCGGGAAGGGAAGAACCTCAGGCACGGCTGGAGGTCGATTGCAGACTCTATTTTGGAAAAATGCATGACTGGCGCAGGTTAGGGGCAGTCATTGCCAAATCCGACGCGTTGTTTCACTGTCCTGAGTGAAAAGCAGACCTAGAGGACACTGGTTGGACCATCTGTTTCTGAACGTTTTGAACGTGGTTTTGCCTGTGCTTATCTGCGCTGGAATCGGTTATTGTCTGGCCCTGATCAAGGCGCCTTTTGACAACAAGGTAATTGGTGGCGTCGTCTCGAATGTCGGGTATCCGACATTGATCATTTCGCACCTGTCGACCACCAAGCTGGATGTCGGAACCTTTCTGGACATGATGGCAGCGGCGGCGTTAGCGGTTGCAGGCTTTGGTGTGTTGGGGTTTGCGGCACTCAGGGCCTTGCGTTTGCCAGTTCGGGCGTTCCTGACGCCGCTGATGCATGGCAATGTTGGCAATATTGGTTTGCCGATCACATTATTGGCGCTGGGTGATGCGGGTATGGCGTATACCATGGCATTTGTCGTTGTCGTACTGATCAGCATCTTCACTGTTGGCATGTGGATTCCGGCGGGTGAGTTCTCGCCCAGAAAACTCGCCACATCGCCCATCATTTATGCGGTAGTCGTCGCGCTGATCCTCATGGCCACGGGTTTTGCTCTGCCGCAACCCATTGCCAAGTCCTTTGACATATTAGGTGGTCTGTCGATCCCGTTGATGCTGCTGACGCTTGGACACACTTTGGCAACTTTGAGGATCGACAGTCTCGGGCGCGCTGTGTTGCTGACGGGGTTGCATCTGGTAATGGCTCTGGTGATAGCCAGTGCGCTGGTTTGGGGTTTCGGGTTTTCCGGCACCGAACGCGGTGCGCTGATCCTGTGCTGTCTGATGCCGGCATCCGTGGCAACCTACCTTTTCATTGATCAGCACACGCCCGAGTATGGCCCGGATGTAGCCGGCTACATTCTGGTTTCGACCCTGACCTCAATTGTCGCTCTGCCTGTCGCGCTGTCTTATTGGATTTGACCACATGCCAGGTCACGCTGGGGCCTGAAGATTTTACCTTTGGACAGACGACTGCGGCTGTGATTTGGGGAAACTCTATACGTGGCGAAATAAAATCGTATAAATATAAGCACGTTATCTCAACAAGCCACTGAGTTGAGGCAGTGCCGAGGATTGATGCGTTGCCCGGTCAGAAGGCCCATTCGGGAACTGGGGCAAGCTGATGACTACGACAAACACAAGTGACACCTCGGATACGGGCGGTGCGCGCGTGGTACTGGCGATGACCGCCATCTGTATGATGGTCGTGGGCTTCAATACCACGGCGGTGGCGACAATCCTGCCCAATCTCAAGGCGGAATTTGATCTGACACCTTCCGCCCTTCAATGGGTAATGGCCCTGTATACGGTCGTCAGCGCCACCCTTGTTACAATCGTCAGTCGGTTGGGGGATATCACTGGTAAGATGGGTGTGTTCTTTTTCGGTATGATTGTCTTTGCTACCGGATCGGGTTTTGCTTTGTTTGCGCAAGATGCCACCATGCTGCTGATCGGTCGCGGCGCCCAAGGCGCGGGGGCGGCGGCACTATTCGGAACATCGCTGTCCATATTGACGGCCGCAACGCCGGACGAGCAGCGCGCGAGTGTCACGGGAGCATGGGGGGCGATCGTCGGCCTTGCCATTGGTGTGGGGCCTATTGTTGGTGGCGCTTTCGCCCACTACATCAGTTGGCGGGGCGTGTTTGCAATTGACCTCGTTCTGCTGGCCGCGGCTTTTGTCATTGGCTTGCGGGTGAGCAAGCGAAACTATGTACCAGATACCCGTCTGGCCGATGCCCGGTTTGATTTTCCAGGCGCAATTGCACTGATCCTGCTTTTGGGGCCATTGTCTTTTGCGCTGAGCAACGGCGAGAGTCGGGGATGGGACTCAAAACTGACTCTGATCCCGTTGTGTGTGTCCGCGGTCGCGGTGATTGCACTGGTGATTACATCACGGCGCAGTTCAGACGCGTTGATCGAATTGCGGTATTTCCGCCATCCGCGCTATTTTATGGCGGCAACGGGAATGTTCTTCACCGGCTTCACTCTCTTCAGTTTCTTTGTCTACTTTAACGTCTTTGTTCAATCGCCGGATACGTTCGGCTATTCGCCCATTGATGCAGGCCTGGCGATCCTGCCGCTTAGCGTGAGCATGTTCATCGTGTCAGTTTTCGCACCTCGGTTTCTGGCCCCGTACAGTTTCCAATGGCCGGTCATCTTTGGTATGGGGTTCATGGCCTTGGGGTTTCTACTGTTAACGACGACCACGAATACGACCGGTTATTCCGAGCTTTGGTGGAAACTGGCAATTATCGGAGTTGGGTTGGGCATTGGATTTTCCCTTTTGCCCCGCTTGGCCTTGCGCCTATTGCCAGAAGAACATGTGGGGCAGGGCTCTGGTGTGGTGAATGCATTCCTCTATTTCGGGGCGACTTTGGGTTCTGTGATCGGTGGTCTAGCCGAAGCCGTCACAATCCGTTGGGGGTTGTCCGAAGTTATTAATGCTCTGCCGGCTGGATCAACACAGCGCACCGATCTGGCCCACGCTTTGACACATGGGGCACCCAGTCAGATTCAAAAGTTGATTGCAGAGCTGGATCCTGAAAAGGGAACCACTTTGGCGCAAGCTTTGCGCGAATTGCAGGACAACGCTTTTGACAGCGCAATGTTCGTTGCGGCGATGGCGGCGCTAGTCGCGATGGTACTTGCGATCCTGTTGCTGCGCGGCCCGGTGCCGCCGTTGCATAGTGCGGTCGACCTGACGAAAGAGCGGAGATGATCCATGGCAGCGTGAGCTGGTCATGGGTTCGCCGTTTTGAAACACAATACTCCGCTTTGAATGGCCGTTAGGTCCGCTTTGCGGACAAAGCTGACACATCCAATAGCTAAGGCAATGTCGGGTATTGGGTCGTCTGCTTTAGAACAAAAAAATTAACTGGAAAGAAGGTTCAAATCGAAGCCGTTATTCCACTTTAACCGCACACATCGTGGCCTGCTTTAGTGGC
Organism: Ruegeria sp. HKCCD7181; assembly: GCF_057221055.1. Taxonomy (NCBI): domain Bacteria; kingdom Pseudomonadati; phylum Pseudomonadota; class Alphaproteobacteria; order Rhodobacterales; family Roseobacteraceae; genus Ruegeria; species Ruegeria sp. HKCCD7181. The sequence goes on from NZ_JBWVBC010000012.1 coordinate 68,159, forward strand.
TTGCCAGGATGACAGTATGAAGCAGCTCGCCATTAAATCGAGATGCGCACCACCGCCGTTCTTGAACACGGTGATCTGATCTTCACTTTCGCGCTGCATACGATCCATCTGATAGAAATCTGCAATCACATCATCTTGAGTAATAACGCCTTGCGAGATTGGGGTCTTCAACTCGCCGATGTGATCAATTGTTGTGTCCCGGCTGTCGACAAAGAGGCGACCCCGGCGTAGCACCTCATCATCGGCCTCACGCATATCGGGCCGGTAGGATCCGATAAGGTCTACGTGTTGGCCCGGCCGCAGCCATTCTCCCCTCAGCAGTGGATCGGTCGACATGGTTGCAGATGTGATGATGTCTGCCTGCTCAACAGCGTCAGAAAGGCTGGTGGCTACGTTAGTCCCGGGATAAAGCTTCGCAAATGCCTCGGCGCCCTCAGGCGACCGGTTCCAGACGGTAAATTTAGCATTCGGGAATAGCACGCTGTAGGCTGCGTGGAGGGAGTGACTGACAGTCCCCGCGCCAACAATGAGAATTTGGCTGCTATCAGTGCGCGCGAGACGTCGTGCGCCCAAAAGGCTGTCCCCTGCGGTTTTCCATTTGGTCACAAGGTGAAAGTCAATGATCGCCGCTAGCTTTCCGTCCTGATCTGAGAAGAGATTGACTGCACCCCCAATCGTGGGTTTGCCCGAAACCGCGTTCTTTGGAAAGACTGTGGCGCATTTCACCGCAAGTCCCATGCCTTCAATCCAGGCTGACCGATTCAAGAGTGTGTTGTCACCCTGGTAGAGAAGCACATCGGCGACTTCAGCTTTTGGCAAATCGTGCCCTTTTATGAAAACGTCTGTAAGCGCGATCCAATCGAGGTTTTTTTCGCCCTCTTCAAACGAAATAAACTCGGTCATCTCAATATCCTGATCGCGGGCCTGTTCAGTCCGTATATCTTCGACAATGCACACCCCTTACAATCGGATCAGGCGGCTCAACGAAGTACTGGCCCGTACCATAGACCATCAAACAGCAACTGCAACTTTGCGGTCATTTGCCACTATTGCAGCAAACGGTATTTTGGGCTCGAACCAGATGTTGACCAGCACTTGATTGTTCGACAAAAAAGGCCGCTCCAACGGAGCGGCCTTTCGCATTCGGATGAAGCTAGGTTTAGAAGCCCAGGCCTTCGTATTTCTTTTTGAACTTCGACACGCGACCGCCAGCGTCCATCAGGCGCGACGAGCCACCGGTCCACGCAGGGTGCACGGAGGGGTCGATTTCCAGGGCCAACTGGTCGCCTTCGGCACCCCAGGTGGATTTCATCTGAACCACGGTGCCATCGGTCATTTTGACGTCGATGACGTGATAATCGGGATGGATGTCTTTTTTCATCTTTCCGTTCCTTACGCTTCGGCGCCAGCCTTGGGCTTGTAGTTGGTGACTTCTGCGATACGCGCGGATTTACCACGGCGCGAGCGCAGATAGTACAGTTTGGCGCGACGAACGCGGCCACGACGGACAACGGTGATGCTGTCGATGTTGGTCGAATACAGCGGGAACACACGCTCCACGCCTTCGCCAAACGAAATCTTGCGAACGGTGAACGAACCGGCAATGCCAGTGCCGTTGTTGCGCGCGATGCAGACGCCTTCGTAGTTCTGCACACGGGTGCGCGACCCTTCGGTCACTTTAAAGCCGACACGGATGGTGTCACCGGCTTTGAAATCGGGGATGTCTTTCCCCAGGGCGGCAATCTGTTCCGCCTCAAGCTGTGCGATCAGGTCCATCGCAATTACTCCTATCTGCTCGTGGTTGGTCCACGAAGTTTGGGCACGGCCTGAGAGCTCTTGGTCTTCACCGGGTCCTGCGTACAGCCCGCCAGAGGTCAGATCGAATGTTCCTTTGGTCCGGCCTGCCGCACCGCGTCCTGGTCGAAGAAAACCCGACGTCTCGCTGCGAAACAAACCAAAACACCGGAGTCGCGTAGGCGCGGCACCGGATTGCCGTGCTTTACGGGCTTTGCGGGTCGGGATCAAGCCTAAATCGCAATCGAATAAGGGGATGGGCGGTGGGTTTTCGCCGTTGGGAAAATGCTCCGTTGCCTTGTGAGGCCGATCAGGCATTCTGGTCACAATAATACGAGCAGAAATTTGAAACAGGAATACATGATGCGTAAAGCACTGATGCTGGTCCTTGCTACCCTTGCGCTGGTATCTTGCGGGCGCCGCGGTCCCGCGCCTCAGTCAGTTGAGCCGCTGGCTTTTGCCGACGCAACGGCCCCGGCAGTTATCTACCCGGATTTCGGGGACGCCGATCCGCATGAATGGGAAGGCCGGCACCCTGGGCATTACCCGGTACATGGGTTGGATGTTTCGCGCTGGCAGGGGCAAATCGACTGGCGCAAAGCCCAATCCTCAGGCGTGAGTTTTGTCTTTATTAAGGCAACCGAAGGTGGCGACGTAGCTGACCCTCTGTTTGACGACCACCGGCGTGGCGCGCAGGCGGCTGGAGTGCCCTGGGGGGCGTATCACTACTACTATTTCTGTCGTTCGGCAGCGGAACAGGCAAGGTGGTTTATTCGCAACGTGCCCAAGGGGGCTGATCTTCCGCACGTGCTGGACATGGAATGGACGCCTCATTCCAAGACGTGCACACTGCGCCCCGATGGCAGTACAGTCCGGGCGGAGGCGCAGCGGTTTCTGGACATCCTGGAACGTCACTATGGACGCCGCCCGATCATATATACAACAGTCGATTTCTACCAAGACACCAATATCGGACGGCTGCCCAAGGCTGAATTTTGGCTGCGTTCAGTTGCGGGCCACCCCCGCAACGTCTACCCGAAGTCTATTTGGCGGTTCTGGCAATACACGGGCACAGGCCTAGTGCCCGGCGTGCAGGGCAAGGTGGACATCAATACGTTCAACGGAACGCCCGAAATCTGGGCGCAGTGGAAAAACGGCGGATACTGACGTCTGGTCCGGTGGGCCTAAGACTTAGCTTTGGTCGCAGAGTATGTTTCGATAGTGCCGCCGCCTACCAGATGACTGAGCCGGCGTTCACGTTCTTCGCCAAAGGAATCATTCAGCCAGAACCTCTCGCCGTCCGACAGCTGGCGGCGTTCAAACCCATGCTCGGTCATACAGCGGTTCACTTGATCGATGGCACCCTGGTCGCGCAATTCGTCTTCAAAAGGAACGGTAAGGATCGGGCCGATAACAACGCCAAACAACAGAACGTTGGTCATGTAACCACCAACGACAGCAGCGTTTTCCCCCTCATGCTTTTCGGCGACGCACCCCTTAAATGCGGAACGGGCAGAGTTAAGGTCATGACCAGCCTGCGTTGGGACTGACGTGGCCAAAGGTTTGGTCGTGCAGGCCGAAGCGGCCAGCAAAGCGATGAAAATGATTCTTTTCATTAAACAGCCTGTCTTACGCTAATGTGGAATAGATGCGCGCAACATCTGTTGGATGAGTATTTTGAGAATTGATCAGCTACAAGCAGTGAACACTCAAAGCTTGAATATGCGGCATGGGGGACACACATGGCGTGTCAGTCCGAAGTCTTGCCTAGTGATTTCAGATAGTTTTCCCACAAGTCCGGCCGCCGCTCACGGGTGATCTGCTGCGACAAATCCTGACGCCACTGGGCGATGCGCCCATGGTGGCCAGACATCAGAATATCAGGGATCGGACGGCCCTTCCATTCTGCGGGGCGCGTGTATTGCGGATGTTCCAGCAGGCCCGACGAAAAGCTCTCTTCTTCGGCTGAGGCCTGATTGCCCAGCACGCCCGGAATCAACCTGACTGTTGCGTCGATCAAAGCTTGGGCCGCGATTTCACCGCCGGTCATGACGAAATCGCCTAAACTGACTTCCTGAACGCCGTAATGTTCCAGGACCCTTTCATCCACGCCTTCGAAGCGGCCACAAAGAAGGGTCATTCCGTCACAGCGCGCGAAGTTCTGCATCATGCGCTGATCCATCCGCCGGCCGCGCGGGCTGAGGTAAATCAGTGGCCAGTTGCCCTGTATCCCCTCCATCGTACGTTCGATCGCCTCGCCCAGCACGTCTGCACGTAACACCATTCCGGCGCCACCTCCGGCGGGCGTGTCGTCTACATTCCGGTGTTTGCCGATGCCGAACTGGCGAAGGTCGACCGTCTCCAGCTGCCATAACCCTTCTTGCAGCGCCTTTCCGGTGAGGCTCTCCCCCAATACGCCGGGAAAGGCCGAGGGGAACAATGTGATGATCTTGGCTTTCCACACGCCGTGCAAATCCGGTGTCGGGGTCATCAGCTCACGCGGTTTCAGTGTCGGACGGATGGCTTTACGGCCATGGGATTTACCAGGATTGTCTGTCATGTGGTGCCGATCAGATCGTTTTGAGCGCTTTCAACCAAAGCCGCCTTTTGTCGGATCAGCGCGGCTTCGTCCAGACCAGACCGGTTGAGGCCCAGCAGCTCGGCCAATATTTCTTCGGGCAGGCGGTGATTGGCACGGGTCGGGCCGACCAGTTGCGCGGTTTGTTCCGAGGGCAAGTCCAAGAATTCCGCAAATGGATCCCCGGGTCCAAAGGGACGACCTTGCAAGTCTTCAAGCCACTCGGTTTGAACATTAACCCCCGTTAGCCGGTCACGGAAAAGCCCGGCTGTGGATTGCGGCGAAGGCACTGGATCGAGGCGCGTTCGATAGGCCTCGAAATCCTGAACCAGACGCGTGCGCTGCAAGTCATGAGCCCACAGGCTGCGCAACCAGCTTCCGCGTTGCCGCAGGGAAAGATACACGGTGATATCCACGGGTTCGCCGGAAAAGCGATCCTGAACCAGGTTTACCAGATGCGCCGCAAGTTCGGGCGCGGCCTCGTACCCCACTGCGACATTGCGGCTAGGTCGCAGGCCCGCGAAATTTTCTTCGCTGAGGATCAGCCCTCGTCGGTTGCCAAAATCCAGTGAAGCCAGAAACGCGTGCATCATGTCAGCAAAGTCAGTGAGTGCGCCGGGCGTGCCATAGACCGAATAGCGCGTGGCCGCTTCGGCCAGGCCAGATTTGCGCGTGCGATAGGGCAGAACCAGCGCGTGATCTGGCCAGATCAATTCGCGATTTTCGAACAGGAAGGATTGTGCTGCCGTCGTTCCGGTCTTGTGCAGACCCAGATGCAGCATGATCTTCCGCATTACAGCAGGCCTTCGGGTGGATCGGCTACGATACGGCCTTGTTCCAGATCGACCGTAGGAACCGCCTCGAGTGTAAAGGGAAGAAAAACCGTGGACTTCAAGCCGGGTCCGTGCAGTTCCAGCAGATCGGTTGCACCGTGGTTCTGCACCGATTTCACGCGGCCCAACAGAGTGCCGCCAGTGTCATAGACTTCCAGTCCGATCAGATCGGTGTGATAAAACTCGTCATCCGGCAACGATGGCAGTTGGTCGCGCCGGGCGAACAGGCGCAGACCATTGATTGCATCGGCCTCTTCTTTGGTCTCGACCCCGCCCAACCTTGCAGCAAACCCATTCTTGATTGTTCGGGTCAGAACCAGTGGATAGCGTTCCGTGCCGGTCTCGTCGGTCAGCGGAGAATAGGTTTCGATATCTTCGGGCACCGCGCAGTAGCTTTTCAGCCGCACCTCGCCGCGCACCCCATACGAGCCCGCAATACTGCCTACGCAGATCAGATCACTCATTTGATCCTTCCGTTGTCACACATAACCCGTCCTGCCAGTTGCCCTGATTGGCACAAGCCTCGCGCTGGTTGCTACGTTCAAAGTATACGCCCACAATAAAGGCGATCAGCAGAAGGATGGGAAGTCGTAACAATCCGAACATCTGCCTATCTCACCTCGACCGCCAGTTCCGTGCTTCGACTTTCCCAGCCGACGCGCTCAAGCTCGGGAGTGTCCAACAGTTCTTCGGGCCAGCCGACGCAGAAATAGCCGATCAGCCGCCAACTGTAAGGCACGTCAAGATCGCGGGTCAAACGGTCAGGGTCGAGAATCGACACCCAGCCCAGCCCCAGCCCTTCGGCCCTCAGGGCCAGCCAGAACAGAGTGATGGCAGTTACAACCGAGTAGCGGCGCGTTTCGGGCATCGTTCCTGCACCCAGCCCCAGGCCCTTGTCGGTCGCCTCGTCACAAAACACGGCCAGTTGCACAGGCGCTTCTTTCATGCCCGACAGTTTCAAGCCGCTATAAATTTTCGCCGATTCACCAGAGTAGCCCGCAAGGGCTTCGGCGTTTGCGGTCTGGAAATTTTCAAGCGCGGCTGCGCGTGCTGCCGGGCTTTCGACGCGGATCACGCGCCAGGGTTCACTTAGCCCCACCGAGGGAGCCAGTCGAATCGTGTCGAGGCAGCGCGCCAGCACCGCCTCGTCCACGGGATCGCTGCGGAACCTGCGCACATCACGCCGGAGCCGCAGCAACAGATCGAATTGCGTGCGGAATTCGTTACTGAAAGTCTGATCCTGCACGCGCCTACCTGCTTATTCTTCAGCAGCAGCTTCTTCTGCCGGAGCAGCAGCTTTAGCAGCTTTCTCTTCCGCGCGCTCCTGAGCTTTCTTGCCCGGAGTACCCTTGTTGGGGTTGTTGCGCTCGGCCTTTTCGCGGGTGCCTGCTGCTTCCAGCATGCGTGCGATACGGTCGGTGGGCTGGGCGCCCTGGTCCAGCCAGTACTGGATGCGCTCCATGTTCATTTTCACGCGCTCTTCGCTGTCTTTCGGCAGCAGCGGGTTGTAAGTGCCCAGCTTTTCGATGAAACGGCCGTCGCGCGGCATGCGGCTGTCAGCAGCCACGATGCGATAGAAGGGACGCTTTTTCGAGCCGCCGCGGGCGAGACGAATTTTCATTGCCATGGTGGTATCTCCTTTGAATGGCATCACGCCAATGGCGTGTCTTTGGTGAAGCCGGGAATTGCCCGGCTATTTCTGGTGTTTCTTGTGGTGTCGGATGACTTCCTGAATGACGAAATTCAGGACAGCCTTGGCGAAATCAGGGTCCAGATCCGCCGTTTTCGCCAGTTCTTCTAACCGTGCGATCTGTGCAGCTTCGCGCGAAGGATCGGACGGGGGAAGGTCGTGTTCGGCCTTGAGCTTGCCAACGGCCTGCGTGTGTTTGAACCGCTCGCCCAGCGTATAGACGAGGATCGCGTCCAGCCGGTCGATGCTTTCGCGATGCTCCTTCAGCAGCATGGCGGCTCGCGTCACGGGGTTGTTCATTGGCTGGTCCTTTCGGTGCTCAATGCAGGTTCGGATAGGTCGATCTTGGGGTGGCGCCAAACTTGACAAGTTTTACCCAGCACCTCGCCCTCACGCTCATAGGTGGCGCCCAACCGTTCGGCCAATGCACGCGAACGGGTGTTCTCGTGGGCGATATAGGAAATTACACCGCTCAGGTTCTGTTGCTTCGCCGCATATGTACGAGCGGCAACGGCGGCCTCATACGCAAGCCCTTTGCCTTCGGCTTCTTCGAGCAGGGTCCAGCCAAGTTCAGGCTCGTCCCATCCGGGGATATCTATAATGCCAACCCATCCCGCAAACAGGCCGGTGGACTTTTCGGTCAGGTGCCAAAGACCGTAGTCTCTCACCGCCCAGTGACCAAGGCGGTTGGTTAACGCGCTCCAACTGCCCAGCTCATCTCTGGGTCCGCCGACCATGTGGCTGCGTTCAGACGCGTAGAACGCAGTCATCGCGGGCAAGTCATTCCAATGTGGCGCGCGCAGTATCAGGCGTTCGGTTTCAATCGAGGGGATCGAGTATGTCGTTGTCATGCGATCCCCTCCGATAATTGGTCCGGGCCGGGGTGGCGATAGACCAGCTCGGTACCATGAGACACGTTTTCATAGCTGCGCTCGTAGTGCGCGCCCAGCCGCTCGGCCAAAGCGATCGAGCGGTCGTTGCCCGGAAAGATATTCGAGCTCAGGGTCTCGAAACCCAGAACTTCATAGGCATAGCGGCGCGCCTCTTCTGCGGCTTCGCCCGCGTATCCCTTGCCTTCGCTTCCGGCGAACATGACCCAGCCGAGCTCCGGTTCAGGCCAGCCTTCGGGGCCCCAGATTCCGACAAAGCCTACGGGCTGACCGCCATGGGTTTCGACGGTCCAGAAGCCATAGTCGTGCAGAACCCAGTGGCCGATCATGCTGGCGAACCACCGCCATGCTTCGTTCCGGCCCAGAGGTCCGCCAAAGCCCCAGCTGCGCTCTTTGTCAGCAAAGAACTCGGCGACGTTCTCGAAATCACGTTCTTCAGGGCCTCGCAGGATCAGCCGATCAGTTTTGAGAGTAGGGATCTGGAGGTCGATCATGCGTAGGCCTCCATCCCGCCGTTCACGAGATCGGAAGGTCCGGGGTGACGCCACATCTGCATGGTGCCGAATTTGGGATGTTCGTAGATGCTTTCGAACCGGGCGCCCAGCCGTTCCGCTACGGCCTTGCTACCCGCATTTTGCGGATCGATCAGAGAGATCGAGGTGTCCCAACCCAATACGTCATAAGCATATGTCCGAGATGCCAGAGCGGCTTCGGTTGCATAGCCTTTGCCGGTTGCGTGGTTCATCAGCGCCCAGCCGATTTCAGATTCGGGCCAGCCGTGAGGACACCACAGGCCAACGTGACCTACATAGGTTCCGGTGTCCTTTTCTTCGACGCCCCAGAAGCCAAAGCCACGCATGGCCCAGTGGCCCAGCAGCGTCGCTACCATGCGCCAGGTTTCGTCCGGACGAAGTGGACCGCCCACGAATTTCGAGGCATCGCTGGCAAAGAACTCGGCCTCTGGCACGAAGTCAGCTTCGCACGGCGCGCGCATGATCAGGCGTTCTGTTTCCAGTGTTGGGATCGCCATGGAAATTGTCATGCCTGCACCCCGCCGTAACGCCAGACATGCTGATCCGCACCAACGGTGCGCTCGGCAACTTTGTCGCGCGATGCGCCCAATCGTTGGGCGAGGGCATTCGAGCGGGCATTGGAGGCCGACACGTAGCTTACGAATTGCCCCGGTCCAAGCAGGTCGAACCCAAAATCACGCACGGCAGAACAGGCTTCAGTGGCATATCCTTGCAGACGATGCTCTGCTCCGAACATATAGCCTAGCTCGGGCTCGTGATCGTCCCATTCAAGCCCCAAAATGACGAAGCCGACGATCTGGTTGTCTTCTTTTCTTGTGACCGTGAACAAGCCGTGACCGTGCAGAAGCCAGCCGGACGTATAATAGGAAAACTCGGTCCAAGCTTCCTGTTCCGTATCGCCAAAGCTGTCCCGACAAATCGCCGTCCACACAGACAGGTCTTCAATACGTGGAGCACGCAGGACCAGCCGCCGAGTCTCGATGACCGGCAGGGCAGCGCGATAATGCGCTGCTGCCATCGCCGCCTTTCCGGACGGGGGCTGGGTGCAGCGTGCTGGGTTCACTTTTTCTTTCCGAAACCGCTCAGACCCGGGGGCAGGGCCATGCCGCCACCCATTCCGGGCATACCGGGCATTTTGCCGCCCATCGCCTTGGCCGCCTGTTCCAGCGCCTTGGGGTCCATGCCTGCGGCCATTTCCTCGGGGCTGGGGCCGCCTTTGCCGAACATGCCTTTCATGGCCTGCTTCAGCATCTTGCCTTTGCCCATCTTGCCCATCTTCTTCATCATGTCCGACATCTGCCGGTGCATCTTGATCAGCTTGTTGAGGTCGCTGACCTCCATGCCCGAACCTGCCGCAATCCGCTTCTTGCGGCTGGCTTGCAGCAGCTGCGGGTTGGCGCGTTCACGCTTGGTCATGGACTGAATTAGCGCGATCTGCTGGCGCAGGATCTTGTCGTCCATGCCGGCCTGATCCATCTGCTTGGCCATTTTGCCCATGCCCGGCATCATGCCCATCATGCCCTGCATGCCGCCCATCTGGATCATCTGTTCCAGCTGCATTTTCAGGTCGTTCATGTTGAACTGACCCTTGACCATGCGCTTCATCATGCGCTCGGTCTGTTCCATCTCCATCGTTTCCTGGGCTTTTTCGACCAAGGCAACGATGTCGCCCATGCCCAGAATACGTCCGGCGATCCGGTCCGGCTCGAAGGTTTCGAGCGCGTCCATCTTTTCGCCCAGACCAACAAAGCGGATCGGCTTACCGGTAACTGCACGCATCGACAGCGCCGCGCCACCGCGGCCGTCCCCGTCCATCCGGGTCAGGACCACGCCCGAGATGCCAACCTTGGCCTCGAACTCTTCTGCGACCTCAACAGCGACCTGACCGGTCAGACCGTCGACGACCAACAGGGTTTCACGCGGGTCGACCGCATTGCGGACCTGCTCGACCTCGTCCATCAGCACTTCGTCGATGTGCAGACGACCCGCGGTGTCGAGCATGTAGACGTCATAGCCGCCTAGCGTCGCCTGCTGTTTGGCACGCTTGGCGATATCGACCGGCTTCTGGCCCGGTACGATCGGCAGCGTATCCACACCGACCTGCGTACCCAGCACTGCCAACTGATCCATCGCCGCCGGGCGATAGACGTCGAGCGAGGCCATCAGGACCTTCTTGCCCTCTTTCTCTTTCAGCCGCTTGGCAAGCTTACCGGTCGTCGTCGTCTTACCCGAACCCTGCAGACCGACCATCAGGATCGGAGCGGGCGGGTTGTCGACCTTCAACGCGCCGGGATCGTCCTCGCCGCGCAGAACATCAACCAGCGTGTCGTGTACGATCTTGACGACCTGCTGGCCGGGCGTAATCGACTTGGTGACAGCCTGACCGGTGGCCTGATCCTGCACCTTCTTGACGAATTCGCGTGCCACCGGCAGCGAGACGTCAGCCTCAAGCAAGGCTACACGCACTTCGCGCAGGGCGGTTTTTACGTCCTCTTCGGACAGGGCGCCTTGCTTGGTCAGCCGGTCAAAGACGCCAGAGAGGCGTTCGGATAGATTTTCAAACATGCCTTCGGCCTCCTATGCCGGTTTTGACTTGATGCTTCCTAAGTAGGAAACACCGGTTGAATACACAATTGCCCCCACGGGCGTAACACGCTGGTGGGGGGCGATCCCTGAACGACTCAAGGGACCGGAAGATCACGGCTTCCGGATGTTTGGCGGTTGCGTATGCCTGTTTGCTTGGAGAGTCAAGCGAGACAGGCCTTGAACCTGGCACGCTTTCGCTGCAAATGCGACCGAAACTCACCGGGAGGCCGACATGGATGCATCATCTGCATTTCAGGATACTTTGCCGCTTAGCTCTGATGCGCTACTCGCGCAACTGGATGAATGGGGGCTGACCTATCGACGTCATACGCACATCCCGTTGCGCACTGTCGAAGACGCCAAAGGGGTCGAGGATCAGTTTTTAGTGCCTGGTGAGAATGTCCTGCGGCTCAAGAACCTGTACCTGCGCGACAAGAAGAAGCGGAATTACCTGATAACGCTGGAACAAAGCCGCGAGATCGATCTCAAGGCGCTTGCGGCTGAACTCGGGGTCGGCAATTTGTCTTTTGGCTCGGCGGATCGACTAATGCAGAACCTCGGCATTCGCCCCGGCGCAGTTAGTCCGCTGGCGATGATCAACGGGGTGGAAAACAACGTGCGTTTCTTCATGGACGCTGCCGCACAACAGTCGGACGTCATAAATATGCATCCGTTGGTCAATGATCGGACGGTTGCAATGCCCCGCACCGATTTGATGGCGTTCCTTGATAGAATTGGATGCGACGTGAACTGGCTGCCCTGATCAGTTGTCCAGTGCCTTGTTCAGTGCGGCCTCGACATGTGCGGCGGATGGGTTGATGAACAGATGCCCATCGGCCTCGAATACCGGGTCGTCCAGATGATCAGGAAAGGCCAGCGGCAGCTCGGTGCAGGCTAAAAGGACTGCGGTTCCGGGTGTTGCGTGGCGATTGCAGAAGGCCAGCAGTCGGAAACGGGCGGCGTTCGACGCACCTCCATAGAAGTCTGTGTCGATCATATCCTGCATTTCGGCTATTGCCGGTCCGGGCAGCGGGTCATTGGCTGTGACGCCCTTGGCAGCAAGATGTTCGGCATAATCAGTAGCCTGCATTGTAACCGTCGTCCCCAAAACCAAAGCTTTCGACGCTGACGTTGTGGCGGTAACATGGGCGGTTGCGTCAAAGATGCTCAGGATCGGCATAGACACACCTTGCCGGATTGCGTGCAATCTGGCGTGAGGCGTGTTTGACGCGATAATGCCAAAGTCGCAACCCGCGCGTTCGAGGGTGAGAAGCGCCTCACGAAAGACAGCGTCGAACGCGGCCCAGCTTTGTTCGTCTCCGGCCACGCCACGTAGGGCTCGGGTTTTGGCCTGCGTGACAGATTCGATCGTCATCGGAGGGACTGGCAGCGGGGACCCATGACCACGTTCGGCAAAATACCGGCCTGAACCTTCGGCGATAGCACGGTAGTAGTCCACGGTTGAGGCCCAGCCGACGCCGCCCAGAATTCCGATCTTTTTCATTTGAAACGCCCAATCCGAATTGACCTGATGGGGCGCAGACTGGACGTTTCAAAGTGGATTGACCAGAGGGTCGATCAAGCCGCCAGTTCGGAAACGGCCTTGCGTGCGTTGTTCAGGGCTGCTTCGGCATCGACGGCCATCTGATCCGCAGCAACCACGTCGACATCGGTGATGCCTATGAAGCCCAGTACGTGGCGCGCATAGTTGGTGGCAAAGTCGACTTCGGAACCGACGGGCACACCGCCCGAGGCAATTGCCAGAACGGCCCGCTTGCCCTCAAGCAAACCCTTGGGGCCGTTTTCGGTATAGGCAAACGTCAAACCGGCGCGGGCAACCAGGTCGATCCAGGCCTTGAACGCGGCTGGAACCGAGAAGTTGTAAATAGGCAGGCCGATGACGATTGTATCCGCCTGCTGCAGTTCCTGCACCAGCTCATCAGACAGGGACAGATGATCACGCTGAGCTTCGTTGCGCTGATCGGCTGGCGTGAAGTTGGCGTTGATCCAGTCTTCAGTCAGCAGAGGAAGCGGAGTCGCCAGATCGCGGCGGATGATTCTGCCAGCGTTCAGGTGCTTGACGACCCGGTCTGACAATTCACGGGTGGTCGATCCGTCGCGGCGGGCCGAGGCGTCGATGTGCAGAATGGTCTTGATCATTTCAGTTGGTCCTTTGGTCAGTGTGAATTGAATTCGGGCTCAATATGTTTGTTGCGCTGGCGAACAAAACTCGGATACATCAACAGTCATTGTTGGAATTTGCACACTGGAAGCGATGCAATGGACAATTGGGACGAAGTGAGAACCGCCTATCAGGTGGCGCGCATGGGCACGGTCAGCGGTGCGGCCGAAGTTCTGGGTGTGCATCATGCAACGGTCATCCGCCATATCGACGCGATCGAGGCGCGCTTGGGCGTCAAACTATTCCAGCGCCACGCGCGTGGTTACACACCGACAGATGCGGGCGATGACCTATTGCGGGTGGCGCAGGCGACCGAAGATCAATTCAACCAACTGGTAGGCCGGATGAAGGGGCGCGGCGATGACGTCTCGGGCGAACTTGTCGTGACCTCACTGGCGTCGTTCGCACCTCTGATCGTGCCAGTACTCAGTGAATTCCAAAATGCGCATCCGGGACTGATAGTGCGCTATCTGACGGGCGACCGCCTGTTCCGCCTGGAATATGGTGAAGCCCATGTCGCCATTCGCGCGGGCGCCGTCCCGGATCAGCCCGACAACGTGGTACAGCCATTTGTTCTACAAGAGGTGGGGCTCTATGCGAGCAAGTCTTACGTCGACCGCCATGGCAAGCCTGCGAGCGTTGAAGATTTTGCCGGCCATTTCTTTGTCAGCACGGATGACGAAAACAGCCGGGCTCCGTTTTCGAGATGGCTGCGCGCGACAGTTCCCGCAGAGGCGATCACTTTCCGCTGCACCAACAATTTCTGTATGCGCGAAGCGGTTCTGGCCGGCGCAGGCATCGGTTTCATGGCAAGGTGGGAGGCGGCTCGTGATCCTGATCTGATCGAAGTTGTCGATCCTTTGCCTGAGTGGTTCGGCAAGCTGTGGCTGGTCACCCATGTGGACCTGCATCGCACGACCAAGGTGCAGGCTTTTCTGAAATTCCTCAAAGAGCATTCCAAAGGCTGGCAGACATGAGCCAACAGGCCCGCGGCCATTTGGCCATGCTTGTTTTTTCAGCATTGGTTGCAGGCAGCTTTTCGCTGGGCGCGATGGTGGCCAATCAGATTGCGCCTTCTGCGATCACGGCGGCACGTTTTGCCATTGCGGCGGTTGTCCTTGGTGTTGCTGCGCTCTTGACCACAGGTTTGCCGCGCAGCGCAGCGCAAGCGCCTTGGCGCTATCTGATCCTGGGCGGGTTGTTCTCGGCCTATTTCGTATTGATGTTCTATGGCCTCAAGACAGCTGCCCCTGTCAGTGCTGCCGCAGTCTTTACTCTGACACCGGTAATGTCAGCGCTTGCGGGATGGGTGCTGCTGCGCCAGATCACGACACCTCGTATGGCTACGGCGCTGGCAATCGGGGCAACGGGCGCGCTGTGGGTGATTTTCAAGGCGGATTGGCTGGCATTTCGCGCGTTTGAAATTGGCGGTGGCGAGATCATCTATTTCTGGGGTTGCGCAGCACACGCGGTCTATACCCCAATGGTTCGCAAGCTGAATCGAGGGGAGTCAGCGGTCGTGTTCGCCTTTGGCACCCTGCTTGCAGGTTGCCTGATCCTGACAATATTTGGCTGGTCAGATATTCGCGCCACGGACTGGGCTAACCTTTCGCCCCTTGTCTGGATCAGCCTTCTTTACCTGGCTCTATTCGCAACGGCTGCCAGCTTTGTGTTGGTGCAATTTGCGGCACTGCGCCTGCCGTCAGCCAAGGTTATGGCATATACCTATCTGATACCCTGCTGGGTCATCCTGTGGGAAATCGCTCTGGGTCGGCCAGCGCCAGCCGCGCTGGTCCTGGTTGGGGCTGCGTTAACGGGGATTGCGCTTGTTCTTTTGCTGAAGAGCGAAGAGGTGCCGCCGAATACCGCAAGCCCGGCACTGGACTAAGTCTTGCGTTCAGCCGGAGATATGTCAGCTTACCTCGCAAAATGACAGGGAGATCCCATGTGAAACTGCCTCTCTTTGCCGGTGCCATTGTGTCACTTTCCGCTTGCGCACAAAGTGGTCCGGGTGGCCCATCGCACGCAGAGCTGGATGCCAGCTGCGAAGCTCTGGTCGCGGCGGAAACAGAGACCCGACCTGGCGACGTCAAGGCAATCTCGACCCAGCCGGATTCGGCCGGAACCACGATAACAGTGGCGGTCGCCGGGTCTGAAGTGCCATGGATTTGCCGCGCGGATGCCAGCGGAGTGATTGAAGGTATCGGACCCAGCCGGGAAGGGTGAACCCGTTCAGCCCCTGAGGTGCTACTGCATGTTGCGAGTGAACCAACCTGCAATGCGGCTCTTGAGGCATATCAAGGCCATCGGACGCGGCGTTCTCTATTGTGTGGTCAGAAAGGGAGATACTTATGTTCAACCACATTATGTTCCCGATCGATATCCACTTGCCGCCCGAGGTTCGTAAGGCGGCAGATGTCGCAGCGCAGCTGGCCAAATGGCAAAACGCCACGATCACTGTCGTCAGCGTGACTGGAATACAGCCAGGCGATGTTGTGCAGACAGATGCGGCCATCCATGAAACGCTCAGTGCCTTTGCCGAGCAGCTCGCTAAGGAAAGCGGTGCCAAAGTCGCTTTTCGAAATATTCATTCTACCGATGTTGCTGCCGAAGTGGATGGTGACTTGGCACGTGCTGCCGAGGAGATTGGCGCCGATCTGATCGTTGTTGGAACCCATGCGCCTCGGATTACGGATTACATCTTCTCAAGTCATGCTGGCTATTTGGCCAAACATGCCACAATGTCAGTATTTGTTGTTCGGTAGGCCTCAGCGGTCTTCGTTGGGTAACTCGACCGCAAGAAAACGTTCAAAGGCGTCAAGGTTAACCGGTTCGAACTGCCCGAATCCCTGCATCCAGACCGACGCGGCGCGCAGCGCGTCGGGTTCTAGTTTGCACCATTTCACCCGACCGCGCTTTTCCTGAGATATCAGGCCTGCCTTTGTCAGGATTACCAGGTGTTTCGAGATCGCGGCCAGCGACATTTCGAACGGCTCGGCCACATCAGTGACGGCCATATCATCTTCTAATAGCATTGCCAGAATGGTGCGGCGAGTAGGATCGGCAAGAGCGGCGAACACGGTGTCGAGATCATTGGACATGAAACCGCTGAACCACAGCGGTCAGATTTGGTCAACCATTTGGTTGAATATCCAGTTTTAGCGAATTTACCCAGAATTGCATTTGGAGAGCGAAAGTGAGACATCGTGTGTGGTCAGTAAATATGTTTAAAACCAATATGTTGAGCCGAAATAAATCAAGCGATCAATGCCGTTGACTCTGCGCTGCTCGCCCCTTAGCACCGTGCCCAAGACTGTGCGAGGAAAACGCCCGTGACCGATGATGACCAAAAGCAGCGTATGGCGCAGCTTGAGGCTAAGATCGAGGCGGCGAAAAAGGCCAAAGCGCCGAAGCCTCGTGCAGATGCTGACGTGTCCGGGGGCGAACTTGCCTGGAGGATGGTCATCGAAATGGTTTCCGGTCTTGGGATCGGATTTGGCATCGGATACGGGCTGGACAGCCTGCTCGGGACGATCCCGATCTTTCTGGTGCTGTTTACATTGCTGGGCCTTGTCGCGGGCGTGAAGGTTATGCTCCGCAGCGCGA
This sequence comes from Ruegeria sp. HKCCD7181, assembly GCF_057221055.1. Classification (NCBI taxonomy): domain Bacteria; kingdom Pseudomonadati; phylum Pseudomonadota; class Alphaproteobacteria; order Rhodobacterales; family Roseobacteraceae; genus Ruegeria; species Ruegeria sp. HKCCD7181. The sequence goes on from NZ_JBWVBC010000012.1 coordinate 84,851, forward strand.
AAGAGGTTCAAGAGAAACAAGCGGCAGCCGAGGCTGCCGAGAAGGACGAAAGGGACTGAACGTGGCGACCGAGACCACCGCAGCAGAAGGCAGCAGCCTGGTTTTCCATCCGATGGATCAGTTCATCGTCAAGCCGTTGTTCGGCGACGGTGCGATTGCATGGTACACGCCCACCAACGTGACCTTATGGCTGTTCCTGGCGATTGCTGCGATCTTTGCTCTGCTGGTTCTCAGCACCTCAAAGCGCGCGATTGTTCCGACCCGGATGCAGTCGGTGGCCGAGCTGGCCTATGGCTTCATCTACAAGATGCTGGAAGACATCTGCGGCAAGGAAGGCGTCAAGTACTTCCCCTATGTCATGACCCTGTTCATGTTCATCGTCTGCGCGAACTTCCTGGGCATGTTGCCGATGTCGTTCACGACCACATCGCATTTCGCCGTAACAATCCCGCTGGCGCTGGCCGTGTTCCTGACCGTGACCGTTTTGGGTTTCGTAAAGAACGGCGCGAGCTTCCTGGGCCTGTTCTGGGTGTCCAGCGCGCCACTGGCGCTGCGCCCTGTTCTGGCGATCATCGAGCTGATCTCGTACTTCGTACGTCCGGTCAGCCACTCAATTCGTCTTGCCGGTAACGTCATGGCAGGCCACGCGGTTATCAAGGTTTTCGCAGGCTTCGCCGCGATCGCCGTGATCTCGCCCGTGTCCGTTCTGGCCATCACCGCTATGTACGGCCTCGAGGTCCTCGTGTCCTTCATTCAGGCCTACGTATTCACCATTCTGACCTGTGTTTACCTGAAAGATGCGCTGCATCCTTCGCACTAAGGTCTGATACCCCAACATCGAAACTTCCAATTCGTAAGGAGAAACATCATGGAAGGCGATCTCGCACACATCGGCGCAGGCCTGGCAGCAATCGGTTCCGGCGCAGCCGCAATCGGGGTGGGCAACGTTGCAGGCAACTTCCTGGCCGGCGCCCTGCGCAACCCTTCGGCGGCTGCTTCGCAGACCGCAACCCTGTTCATCGGTATCGCATTCGCAGAAGCCCTGGGGATCTTCGCATTCCTGGTCTCGCTGCTGCTGATGTTCGCCGTCTAATCTGCGGAACCTGATCCTTACGCGCAGGTGGGTCCAAGCCATAGCGGCCCACCTGTTGTAAAGACAACGTTCCGACGGAGGACATCATGGCGACTGAACCCATTTCAGAAGAAGTAGTTGGCTCGTGCGTCGACGCCGGTGGTTCCGCCATCGGGATGCCGCAGCTCTGCTTCGATTGGTTCCCCAACCAGATTTTCTGGCTGGTCATTACGCTGGTCGTCATCTTTCTGGTCCTGTCCCGCGTGGCTCTGCCCCGCATCGCGGCAATCTTGGCTGAACGTCAGGGGACCATTACAAATGACCTGGCTGCGGCCGAAGATCTGAAGGCCAAGGCGGTCGAGGCCGAAGAGGCCTATAACAAGGCGCTGGCCGATGCCCGTTCTGAGGCACAGCGTATCGCAGCAGAAGCCCGCGCCGAAATCCAGTCTGGTCTGGATGACGCGATTGCCAAGGCGGATGCAGAAATCGCTGCAAAAGCGGCTGAATCGGAAAAGGCAATTGCCGACATCCGTGCCGGTGCGCTGGAAAGCATTCAAGTGGTTGCCAAGGACACGGCAGCTGAACTGGTTACCGCACTGGGCGGCGAGGCGGATGCCAAAGCCATCGACAGTGCAGTTGACGCGCAGACGAAAGGATAAGTGACATGCGGAACACTCTTGCCCTTATCCTGACCTTTGGTGCGGCCAGCCCGGCATTCGCCGCAAGCGGCCCGTTCTTCTCGCTTGGCAACACCGACTTTGTCGTCCTTCTTGGCTTCATCGTTTTCATCGCGGTCCTGTTCTATTTCAAGGTGCCGGGCATGATCGGTGGTGCGCTGGACAACCGCGCCGCAGGTATCAAATCCGAACTGGATGAAGCCCGTGCCCTGCACGAAGAAGCCCGCACTTTGTTGGCCTCGTACGAGCGCAAGCAGCGCGAAGTACAGGGTCAGGCGGACGCCATCGTGGCCGCGGCGAAAGAAGACGCTATTCTGGCTGCTGAACAGGCGAAGGTTGATCTGGAAAAATCCATCGCCCGCCGTCTGGCTGCGGCTCAGGATCAGATTGCTTCGGCTGAAGCTTCCGCAGTCAAGGAAGTCCGTGATCAGGCGATCACAGTTGCGGTTTCCGCCGCCAATGCGGTTCTGGCCAAGCAAATGACCGCTGCGCAAGCGAACAAGCTGATCGATGCGTCCATCGCCGATGTTGGTGCCAAGCTGCACTAATTTCCTTCGCGATGTTTGGAACTCATGACCCGAGAGCCACTGGCTCTCGGGTTTTTCTTTTCCTGAACCGGCAGTACATCAACGCAGGCAAGGAAAAAGAGTATATAGCAATCCACAGAACCGGGTGGTGCGTGATCTAGTCATCGTGGTTATGACCACGATTTTCGACGAGATAGAACCGCAGTATGGCGGTACCCTGTGCAACCATTCCGATGATCGCAGCAATGCAGCTTTTTCAGTCAATTCGGAGTGTAGCGGGGCGAAGAACCGGATATGATCTCGGTATATTCCCGAAAAATATCAGCGCGGACCAGTTTCATGTTCCAAGCGTTGCCGCGCAATCGCCTCATTGCGGATCGCTTTCTGCTGATCCGCCATGCAGCTTTCGACGAAGTTCAGGTGCTGCTCAACCGCAAGCCGTGCGCCCCTCGGGTCGCGCTCCTGCAGTGCCATATTGATTGCACGGTGCTGATTCAGGATGGCGTCGCGTGTCGTGCGCTGCTGGAACATTATCTGGCGGTTATAAAATACGCCCTGACGCAACAGATCGAACATCGACCGCATCATGTGCAGCATCACCACGTTATGGCTGGCGTCGATAATTGCCATGTGGAACTGAGCGTCCAGATGGGCTTCTTCCTCGGCCGCGTTGCGATCATGTGCCATCTCCATCTTATCGAAGATCGCCTGCACGACTTTTAGGTCGCTTTCCGAACCCAGGCGCGCAGCACGCTCGGCTGCCAATCCTTCCATATCCCGCCGAAACGACAAGTAGTCGAACACTGCCTCATCATGGCTACTGAACAGTCGGATTAATGCCGGAGAAAAAGCCGATCCCAGAACTTCGGCGACATAGATACCGGAACCGGCCTTGGCAGCCAGCAACCCTTGTTCCTGCAGGTCTGAAATAGCCTCGCGCAACGATGGGCGAGATACGCCCAACCGCTCGGCCAACTCGCGCTCGGGCGGCAGGCGCTCACCAGGGCGGAGGATACCGCGCAGGATCAACAGTTCGATTTGTCGGACAACCGCAAGGGACAGTTTCTCGGTCTGGACTTTCTGGAAGGGCATCGTGTCATCATTTCAAATTGGTCAAATTACATGACCACGTATTCGATCTCGATTCAAGAAACCCAATCACGATCCCTGAAACATTAGGTCAGCATTATTGACTTTAATTCCTTCATCAATAGCCTGCACCGGTCATCGGGCAAGGGAGGACCGCCAAATGGATCAATTGTTCGCCACACGTGTATCGCGGATGAAGGCATCCGAAATCCGCGAACTTCTGAAACTGCTCGATCAGCCCGGCATTATTTCTTTCGCAGGCGGCATTCCCGATCCTGAGTTGTTTCCAACGGATGCGTTTGCACAGGCATTCCAACTGGCTCTCGGGCCTGAACAGCAAGCTCAGGCGTTGCAATACTCCGTCAGCGAAGGTCACCTTCCATTGCGGCAGTGGATCGCCGAACATATGCGCGATATCGGAATTGATTGCAGCGAAGACAATGTGTTGATCACTTCCGGGTCGCAGCAGGCGCTCGACTACTTGGGTAAGCTGTTTCTTTCGCCGGGCGATACAGCATTGGTCGGCTGGCCCACTTACCTGGGCGCGTTAGCCGCCTTTAATGCTTATGAACCGCGCTTTGACCGGCTCAGAATCAATGGCAATCGCGGCGCGTCGGAATACCGGGAAGCCGCCGGCGAAGGCGCAGTCAAGTTCGCCTATCTGTCGCCCGACTTCGCCAATCCAACAGGTGAGACGGTGGATCGGCGCGGTCGCGAAGCTCTGCTTGATCTGGCGGATCAGCTCGACTGCGCGGTTATCGAGGACGGTGCCTATCAGGCGCTTCGCTACGATGGAGATCCGATCCCGCCGGTTCTGGCGTTGGAGATCGCGCGCAAGGGTTCGATCGAAGCTTGCCAAACAGTGTATTGCGGCAGCTTCTCGAAAACCTTGTCACCAGGATTGCGGTTGGGTTGGGTGGTCGCGTCCAGACCAGTGATCTCGCAGCTTGTTTTGATGAAACAAGCTGCTGACCTGCATTCGGCCACGATCAATCAGATGGCTGTTCACCAGGTAGCGCAGGCCAGTTTCGAGACTCACATCCCAATGTTGCGCCGTATATACAGCCGCCGGCGCGACGCAATGCTTGCTGCCTTGTCGGAATACATGCCTGAAGGTGTGGATTGGACAAAACCCGAAGGTGGAATGTTCGTCTGGGTGACATTGCCGAAAGGTCTTAGCGGTGCCGACTTGCTGGCGCGCGCTCTCGAAACGGTCAAAGTGGCCTTCGTGCCCGGACAGGCTTTTTTCCCGGACGGCTCCGGCGAAAATACAATTCGACTGAGCTTTTCGAACTCGGACGAGGAAACAATCCGCGAGGGGATAAAACGTTTGGGAGAAGTCTTGCGCAGCTGAACCGGGAAACGTTCTGTTAACCATATCGGGTCATAGCTGCGGCATGACCCGGTTCTTCGCACTGATCCTTCTGGCCGCTTGCTCGGCAGGTACACCCCACTTTCGCGATTTGCCGGCGACCCGAGTTGCGGTGAACGGCAGCGTGTTTGATGTGCGCGTGCGGGGCGATTTGGCCGAAGCGGTACGGGTGAACGCGCAATACGCCCCGCGATTGGGTCCGATCCGGGATCGGGCTGCTTTGGCCATGGCGCAGGTGTCCGGTTGTCCCATTCTGGATGTTCTGGGCGATGCTGCCGTCACAATTGGTGTCCTTGGATGTGATCGCGAAGCCGGTGAACGGCTGCTTCTGACTGCGGTGTCGACGCCGAATTATGAATGTATCGACTATGGCCTCTATGAAGGTATCGGCAATGATTACGGATATCAGGTGTTCGAATGCACCCCCTATTGAAACGAGCGGTTTTCGGTACATTTCTGCAAGATGTTGTGGATAACTCCGCCCAAAATCCCATATCCTGCGCAACTGCGTTGACTCAGGGCCCTTCCGTTGCGCAGACTTCCTGACCATAGGAATCACGGATAGCAGCCTTTGCGATTCAGCAAACTTAAACTGACCGGCTTTAAAAGCTTTGTTGATCCGACCGACCTGATCATCGCGGACGGGTTGACTGGCGTGGTTGGTCCGAACGGCTGCGGCAAATCCAATCTTCTGGAAGCTTTGCGTTGGGTCATGGGTGAAAACCGCCCCAAATCCATGCGCGGCGGCGCGATGGAGGATGTGATTTTTGCAGGCGCTGCCACGCGCCCGGCGCGCAATTTTGCCGAAGTGGTTTTGACGCTGGATAATTCCGAACGCTTGGCGCCATCGGGCTTCAACGATAGCGATCAGCTGGAGATCGTTCGCCGCATCACCCGCGACGTGGGCAGTGCCTACAAGACCAACGGCAAAGATGTTCGTGCCCGCGACGTGCAGATGCTGTTTGCCGACGCTTCAACCGGCGCACATTCGCCTGCTCTGGTAGGGCAGAACCGCATTGCCGAACTGATCAACGCCAAGCCGCGCGCGCGCCGTCGCATTCTGGAAGAAGCTGCAGGAATCTCGGGCCTCTACCAGCGTCGGCATGAGGCCGAGTTGAAGCTGAAAGGCACCGAATCCAATCTCACACGCGTTGACGACGTGTTGGAGCAATTGGGAACACAGCTTGCGCAGTTGGCTCGCCAAGCCCGCCAGGCCGCACGATACCGTGAGATTGGAGAACAGCTGCGCCAGGCTGAAGGCATGCTTTTGTATCGCCGCTGGAAAGAGGCCGACATGGCCCGTCAGCAGGCTGAAGAAAAACTGCGCGATCGCATCACTGAGGCCTCTCGCGCCGAGGCTGAAGCTCGTGAAGCTGCTGCCAAACGCTCCGGAATTGAAGAGATTTTGCCGCCGTTGCGCGAGGAAGAGGCTATTGCAGCTGCCGTCCTGCAACGCCAGCAAGTGCAACGCGACGCCTTGACCGATCAGGAAACCCGCGCGCGCCAAACCATCGAAACGCTGAGCAACCGTATCCAACAGCTTGCCAACGACATTGAACGCGAGGCCGGGTTGAACCGGGATGCGGGCGAGATGATCGAGCGCCTGGAATGGGAAGCCCGCGAACTGACCAAGGCCGCCGAAGGGCACGACGACAAACTTGCCGAAGCTGCAGAGATTGCCCATGAGGCAGCGGCTGTATTGCAGGAACGAGAAGAGCATCTGTCGCAGGAGACAGAGGACACGGCCCGCCTCGTCGCTCGCCATCAATCGGCGCAGCGTTTGGTCGAGGACAGTCGCAAGACGTTGGCGCGATCTGAGGCGGAAGAGGAAAAGGCAAAGGCCGCAGTAAACGAAGCCCGCACGGCCCTGACCCAAACCGGCGAGGCGTTTGAAGCAGCGCAGGAAGCCGAAGAAGAAGCGCGCGAAGCTGCTGAAGCAGCCGACGAGGCGCTGGCCGCTGCCGATGAGTTGCGGGGCGAAACACAAGCACGCGAGGCCGAGGCCCGCGCGCAGCGCTCGGAAGCCGAGGGTGAATTGGGTGCCATTCGCGCCGAAACCACAGCGTTGGCAAAACTAGTCGAACGCGACACCGCCGAGGGCGGGCAGGTACTTGACCTGCTTCGTGTGGCGCCTGGTTTCGAAAAGGCGCTGGGCGCTGCCTTGGCTGACGACCTGCGCGCGCCATTGGTCGAAGGCGACGGCCCGTCCGGCTGGGTTCAGGTCGCCGGGTACGACTCGGATCAACCTTTGCCTGATGGGGCAGAGCCACTGGCACTGCATGTCTCGGGTCCGGATCGGCTCAGCCGTCGGATTGCGCAGATTGGGCTAGTCGACGCGGATCAGGGTGCTCGCCTACAGGCGTCCCTTAAGCCTGGACAGCGGCTGGTGTCGCGTTCGGGTGATCTGTGGCGCTGGGATGGGTTTCGGGCTTGGGCCGAGGATGCGCCAAGCGCAGCTGCCTTGCGCCTTGAGCAACTCAACAAGCTGGAAGCACTGAAGCAGGAACTCACCCGCACGGAGGCGCAGGCCGAAGGTGCCCGTGCTGCGCATGAGGCCTTGTCCCAACAATTGGCCGACGTGACCGAGGCCGACCGTCGCGCACGCGAAGCCCGCCGCGCAGCCGATCAGCGCATGGCCGAATCCGCCCGAGCGCTCAGTCGTGCCGAAGCGGACCGCAATCTGGCACAGGGTAAGCTGGAAACACTGACTTTGGCCGTAAACCGGCACAAAGAAGACGCCATGTCCGCGCGCGCTCAGCTGCGCGAGGCGGAGGGTGCGCTGACCGGATTGGGTGACCTCGATAGCGCTCGCGCACAGGTCGAAGACATCAAGCAAACGGTTGAGGCCGCGCGGATCACTATGCTGACCCACCGCTCGACCCATGACGAGCTGCGTCGAGAGGGCGAGTCTCGAACCAGACGCACGCAAGAGGTCACGAAAGATCTCAGCGGCTGGCGGCACCGTCTGGACAGCGCGGAAAAGCGGATATCGGAACTAGCCGAGCGTAAGGAAAGCTCTCAGGAAGAACTGACCGAAGCCATGGCAGCCCCAAGCGAAATCGCCGAAGCACGTGAGGAGCTGAACGAGCTGATCGATTCTGCAGAAGCCCGCCGCGCCGAAGCCGCCGACAAGCTGGCCGGGGCCGAGACTCAGCTGCGCGAGGTCGTGTTGGCCGAACGCGAGGCGGAGCGCCTGGCTTCTGAGGCTCGCGAAAGCCGTGCGGCCGCCGAGGCGCGCTGTGATGCGGCCAAAGAAAGCGTTGTCGCCGCTGCCGAACGCATCGCCGAGGACCAGCAGCTGACGCCGAACCAGCTGCTCAACCAATTGGACGTGAACCCCGATCAGATGCCTGCTGCAGATGCTCTGGAAGCAGAAGTGAACCGCCACAAGCGTCAGCGCGACGCCATGGGCGCGGTCAATCTGCGGGCCGAAGAGGACGCCAAAGAGGTTCAGGAAGAGTTCGACACTCTGAACAGTGAAAAGTCTGATCTGGAAGAGGCGATCAAAGCCCTGCGCAGCGGAATTTCCAGCCTCAACCGTGAAGGGCGGGAACGCCTGCTTACCGCGTTTGAGCAGGTGAATTCAAATTTCGCCATGCTGTTCAAGCATCTGTTTGGCGGTGGCGAGGCCAATCTGGTCATGGTCGAAAGCGATGATCCGCTGGATGCAGGGCTGGAAATCATGTGCCAGCCGCCGGGCAAGAAACTCTCGACACTCAGCCTGCTGTCGGGCGGGGAACAGACCTTGACCGCAACAGCGCTGATCTTCGGCGTCTTCCTCGCCAACCCCGCGCCCATCTGTGTGCTGGACGAGGTCGACGCGCCGCTGGACGACGCCAATGTCACCCGTTTCTGCGATCTGCTGGACGAGATGTGCCGCCAGACCGACACCCGTTTCCTGATCATCACGCACCACGCGGTGACTATGGCACGTATGGACAGGTTGTTTGGTGTGACCATGCAGGAACAGGGCGTCAGCCAGCTGGTGTCAGTAGACCTGAAGAAGGCTGAACAGATGGTTGCCTGACCCATCACCGCAACGTTATGCCTGTTTCGCCATTACTCGGGCTAGGGTGACTGCATGACCCGCTTCTTGATCCTTGCTGTTTGCGCCGCGACGCCACTGTGGGCTGCTGAATGGCCTACGAAACCCGGAGATGTCCCTCTCAGCACAGCGGAGCTGACCGCGCTGGCCGGGCGCACGCTAACCTTCTACGACGATGGTCGATCCAAATACTCGGCAGGCGGGGCCTATTCTTATACCTATGCCAGCGGTGAATCGGCCTTCGGGACTTATAGCATTGCGGACGACGGCAGCGTTTGCATTCAGTATCGCAACGGGTTCAGCCGGTGTGACCTGTATGTGCGCAGCGGAGAGCGCCTGATATTGATTGATGAGAAGGGCAACCGTTATCCTGTTCGCCCCGAGTGATCCCGGCGGCATAATATTTATCTGAACGCGGCTGGAAGCAACTGGTTATCCAAGCTATCACCGACGGGACACACGGATAGCAGGAAGCCTGAAATGCAGATCGAACCCTTCGGCGTTGAGCTCTGGATGAACGAATGGGAAACCAAATGCGATTGGAATCTGGCCGAAACCTGCGTTGAAAGCATTACCGTCGATCAATTGCTGCAATTGGCAGGCCGGAACAACGCGGATCTGTCTGAATTGCTGTCGATGAAGCTGACCTATGGAGCGATTGTAGGGTCGGACCGATTGCGGCAGGCGATTGCGGGGCTTTATCCGGGCCAGCGACCGGCAAATACCATCGTGACCCATGGAACCATCGGAGCGAACATGCTGGTGCATAAAACACTGGTCAGCCCCGGTGATCACGTGGTTGCGGTAGTGCCCACCTATCAGCAACACTACTCGATCCCCGCCAGCATTGGCGCTAAAGTCGAACACCTGAACCTGCGGGAAGAGGATGGTTGGCTGCCCGATCTGGACGCGCTGCGCACGATGGTCACGCCCGATACGCGGTTGATAGCACTGAACAACCCGAATAATCCCACAGGCGCTTTGATCCCACGTGAGATGCTTGTGGAGATTGCCGAAATTGCCCGGGAGGCTGACGCATGGGTGCTATGTGACGAGGTCTATCGCGGCACAGATCAGGACGGCGACGGCATTACGGCTTCGATTGTCGAGGTCTATGAAAAAGGCATCGGCACGGCGAGTATGTCGAAGGCCTATTCGCTAGCCGGATTGCGGCTGGGCTGGGTGGTCGCACCTGAGGCGCTGATCGAAGAGATCTCGATTCATCGTGACTATGACACAATCTCGGTTGGTATGATCGATGACCATTTTGCGACGCTGGCGCTCGAGCACCAGGATGCAATCCTGGCCCGCAGCCATCAGATTACGCGCGGCAATCTCAGGATTCTTTCGGATTGGGTCGAGGCTGAACCAAAGATTTCCTGGGTTAAACCCCGTTCCGGAACAACGGCATTGTTGAAATACGATCTTCCGATGCCGTCGCGCGAGTTCTGTGTCGCCCTATTGCAAGAAACCGGTGTGATGTTCACGCCCGGCTCAGCCCTGCATATGGAAGGGTATCTGCGCATCGGTTATGCCAATGGCCCCGAAGTCCTGAGGGAAGGGCTGGCGCGCGTCTCCGAGTTTCTGGCCCGGCACTGACTAACATTTCAGAGCCGGTTCAGCAGGTCAGCCGTTGGCCACGCATCGGCAGGCAAGCCCAGCCGGGCCTGTTCCGCCTGAACCGCAGCGCGTGTGCCTGCACCCAGAATGCCGTCGATCTTGCCGACATCGTACCCACGCGCTTGTAGTTTGCTCTGCAACTGCTTCATTTGCACCCCCGACAGCCCCTGTGCCGGATTGCCCGCGTCATAGATCTGCGCGCCCTCCAGACGGGTGCCGAAATAGGCGGCGGTCAGGACGTAGACAAAGCTTTGGTTCCATTCGAAATAGACGTCGAAATTCGGATAGGCCAGAAAGGCGGGCCCGTTATGCCCCTGCGGCAGGATCAGCGAGGCGGGCAGGTTGGTCAATGACCCGCTGCGTGCCTGGACACCCATTGCCTGCCAGTCGGACACTGACCGAGCTTTGCCGGGGCCCGACAACGACCAGTCCATTTGCGCAGGAACTGTCACTTCTTGCAGCCACGGCTGACCGGGTTGCCAGCCCAGGTGCGACAGCATCTTGGCACCGGACATCAGCGCGTCCGGGGCCGATGTTTTCAAGGACACCTTGCCGTCGCCGTCGCCATCAACGCCGTTCTCAAGAATATCGCGCGGCAGCATCTGTACCATGCCGATTTCCCCGGCCCAGGCGCCGGTCGTGCGGCTGGGGTCAAAGTTGCCCTGATCATACAGCTCGATGGCTGCGAATATCTGTGGTCGGAACAGCTCGGGCCGGCGGCAGTCATGCGCCAGCGTCACCAGCGCGTTGCGGGTGTTGAAATCTCCCTGAAACGCGCCGTAATCGGTTTCGAACGCCCAGAACGCCAGCAGCACGCCACGCGGGACGCCGTAATCGGCCTCAATCCGGTCAAAAATTGCGTCGTATTTTCGCGACATGGCCTGCCCGCGCTCGATCCGGTTGGCCGAGATCAAGCGGCGCGAGAATTCGATGAACGGTTTCTGAAAAACTCCCTGCGCGCGGTCGGCTTTCAGTACTGCGTTGTCTTGTTGCGCGCCTTGGAAGAACGCGTTCACAGTGGATTGGTCGAACCCTTGTTGAACGGCCTCGGCCTTTAGCTCTTTGATGAATGAATTGAAACCGCCGCCGCATTGGGCAAAGGCGGGTGACGTCAATAGAGCAGCGGCGACTAGGCCAGAGAGGATGCGCATCGGCAGGTCCTTTAGAAAACGAAGTTAAGGACAACCGACACCGACAAGAGGCCGAGCGCAAGCCCCCAGACCTGCCATAGCATGTCGCATGCGCGGAAAACCTCGTATGCGCCGATCTCCCGGCGAGCCTCACCGTTGACCCAGGCCAGTTCACGAACGTGCCCGTCATAGCTGCGCGGTCCGGCCAGCGCGACGTTTAGCGCGCGCGCCATCGCGGCTTCGGGCCAGCCTGCGTTTGGCGAGATGTGGCGGCGCGCGTCTGCAACCAGTTCGGTCCAGCGCGCCCATTGGCGGGTCAGCGCAACGATCATCACGCAGGTCAACCGTGCGGGAATCAGGTTCAGTACGTCGTCAAGACGCGCCGCCGCCCAGCCAAACTCCCGATATTTTTCGTTGCGGTAGCCGATCATGCTGTCCGCGGTGTTGATGGCCTTGTAGACCAGCAACCCCGGCAGTCCGGCAACAAGAAACCAAAAGGCAGGTGCAATGACCCCATCGCTGAGGTTTTCTGCCGCGCTTTCGACGGCAGAGCGGGCAACTTGCGCCTGCGTCATGTCCCGTGTGTCGCGCGAGACGATGAGGGCTACCTTGGCCCGCCCCTCTGGCAGAGAGCTGCGCAGGCCGTCACCCACATCACGGACGTGGCTTACCAGTGATTTCTGCGCTAGCAGGATGGCGCAGATCACGATCTCAACCAGAGGGCCGAAGAGTGCCAATAGGTTGCCCGCTGCCACTGCGGCAATCACCAGTAATGCGGTTACGGCAATACCCTTGAACTTTCGATACTTGCCATGGTTCAGGCGATTGTCCAGCCAGCCTATCGCTTTACCGATCATCACCGCCGGATGGCGGATACGGGACCACAACCAGTTGGGCTCACCCAACGTCGCGTCCAGACACAAGGCGCAAACGAGCAGGAAGACGGTGCTCACAGGGCGGCCTCCACTTTGGCCCAGCCATCGTTGGGTGGCAGGCCGAGGCGCAGAAAGGTTGTGGAATAGGGGAATACCCGGCTCCAGATATGAGCGCGGGCCAGCCGGTCCTGCCAGTCTGCGGCGTTGTCGACTTGATAGAGGCGGAACAAACTGGTTCCTCCGACCAGCTGCGCGCCTCGGGCTGTGACCAGCCTGTCCAGACGCTCGGCATCCTTGGCCAACCGGGTGCGGGTGGCGTCGGCCCAGTCAAAGTCCTGCAAGGCTTGAGTGCCGATCCTAAGGGCGGGTCCGGATACAGCCCACGGTCCTGTCAGATCGTTTAGCCGCGTGATCAGGTCCGGCCGACCGATGGCAAAGCCCAGCCGCAGCCCCGCCAGCCCCCAGAATTTTCCGAAGCTTTTGAGGATGATCACACCCGATTGGTCCGCTAGGTGGATCAGTGAAGCCTCGGGCGTTACGTCGCAAAAGCTTTCGTCGATCACGGTCAGCTTGGCATTTGCGTCCATCGACTGCCAGAGGTGCCCATCGGGATTGTTCGGATGCACGATGACGCGTGCGTCAGCTGGCCCGTCCGGCTGCACGTCCCACCCCTGCGACCGAAATGCAGCGGCATGTTCGTTATAGGTGGGGGCAGTGATTTGTACCCGACCCGGCGCAGCTAACGCTGGAAGCCGAGCGATAACGGCCGAAGCGCCGGGTGCCGGTAGAAGGGAAGCGTCCTCAGGGACCTGCCAGAACCGTCTGGCCGCTTCGGTCAGAGCCTCAAATGCGCCATGATCCGGAAGCTCGGTCCAGTCCGACGGCAAAAGCTCGGAAACCGCAAATGGCAAGGGGTTGATGCCTGTCGACAAATCCAGCCAATCCTCGCGATTTCCGCCATATTCGGCCATGGCCGCATCCAGGCCACCACCGTGGTCACGCGCGGCGCGCGGGTTCAATTCATCGAGTCGCTGCATTAGTGATCTTTGCCGAAAAGTGTCAATTTGCCCTGCTTCAAGCGGATTTTTGCCGTCTGCACAAGCAAATCCGCGTGAGCAGCGCTCGCACAGTTGGTTATTAACACTTTGTTAACGAAATGACGTGATCACAGACCATAGGGGTCGGCACCACTCGTCTTATCATGTGCCGAGGTTGTTGCAAATGAAAGTACTGATTGTTGAGAGTAACCCCGACTTGGGTCGGGTTTGGCAACGGCATCTGCAAAGGCAGGGGGCCGAAGTCACGCTGGTCGAAACACAGGAGGCCGCAATTCTGGCGCTCTATGGCACGGCCTTTGATATTATCGTGTTGGATCTGGTGTTGGAAAGCGGCAGCGCGTTCGCAGTGGCTGATTTCGCCAGCTATCGCCGCCCCGAGGCGCGGGTGATCTTTGTTACCAACACCACCTTCTTTTCGGATGGGTCAATCTTTGCCCACAGCCCCAATGCCTGCGCCTATGTGCAGAGTAGCACGCCGCCAGAAGATCTGGCGGCGATGGTCGAGCATTACGCAGCGGGCCGCTGACCGCGCCCGTGGGGCTCCATGTAATCCAGCACAGGGTTTACCGGAATAATGCGGTGCGGGTTGATGCTGTCGTGGCTGAAGTGATAGTGGCGCACGATATGCTCCATGTTCACCGTTTGCGCGACGCCAGGCCATTGATACAGCTCGCGCGTAAAGGCCCACAAATTGGGATAATCGATCAGCCGTTTGCGATTGCACTTGAAATGCAAGTGATAGACAGGGTCGAAGCGGATCAGGGTTGTAAACAGCCGCCAGTCGGCCTCGGTGATGCGATCACCCATGAGATAGCGGTTTGAGGCCAGTCTGATTTCCAGCCAGTCCAGCGTATCGAACAGAGGGCGCACGGCCGCATCATAGGCGGCCTGCGATGTGGCAAAACCGGACTTGTAGACACCGTTGTTGACGTCGGAATAGATGCGCGAGTTCACCTCTTCGATGTCGTCTCGCATGGTTTCGGGCCAGTAGTCGTCAGCGTTGCCGGTAATTCCGTTGAAGGCCGAGTTGAACATGCGGATGATCTCGGAACTTTCGTTCGAAACGATGGTCTGTTGGTGCTTGTCCCACAGGATAGGTACCGTCACGCGCCCGGAATAGGTGGGGTCAGCGCGGGTGTATATCTGATGCGCATAGTCGAACCCAAACAAAGGATCGCCAGTTGCGCCGTGTTCATCCGTCTCGAATGTCCAGCCTCGATCCAGCATGTCAGGATGCACGACCGAAACCTGGATATGATCGCTCAATCCTTTCAATTCGCGAAAGATCAGCGTGCGGTGAGCCCAGGGGCAAGCGTGGCTGACATAGAGATGATAGCGGTCGCTTTCTGCCCTGAACCCAGCCTTGCCCGATGGTCCGGCACTTCCGTCTTCGGTGATCCAGTTGCGAAATTGCGCGGCGGATCGTTTGAACGCGCCATCGTTCGATTTCGTGTCATACCAGCGATCGTGCCAAACACCGTCGACGAGCAATCCCATCTGCGTACCTCCGTTCTTCAGTCACCCTGCAAGTTAGGGCAGTGCCCGGCTGGCGCCTATTGTTCGCAACGCGCAGATGGCCTGCGCCGATGCACATCCGGCGTTGGGATGTCTGTGCAACAGGTAGCCTGCTGATCAAGCGAAGTGACGCGGTTCACTAGATTTTTACATAACAGGCCCCACAATAAAGAGCATCCAGAAGGGATTTTTTGTATGAGTACCTATGTTTCAAAGGAAATGCGCGCCGAACTGGATGCAGCACGAATCGCCACACTTAAAAAAACCAGCCGTTTACGGGTGCAACTGGGCGACAATACCTTCAAAATCCTGAAATTGTGGAAGGACGGGTTTTCAGTCGAGGCGGCGACAACGCCTCGCTTGCGCGGGTTGGTGGATATTTTTGACGGTGCGAACCATCTCTACCAATGTTTGATCATTGCGGATGAGGAAGAGGCGGGCGAGATGCGGTATGAGTTCAAGCGCAACACCGTTGCAGCCGACAAGGCTCCGTTGGATTTCTACCGTGCACCGGATGCACCCATCGCCTTGTTAGGGAAAGACGACTAAGGCCGGATTTCCACCTTTGTGCCATTGGCGGTCAATCGCCATAGCTGTGCCATTTCTTTATTCGACACCGCGATACATCCCGCGGTCCAATCGCCCGGCAGTGTCAGACCATTGACCCCGTTGGGTTGCCCGTGAATGAAAATATCTCCGCCGGGATTGATACCTTGCTGTTTTGCCCGGGCAACGTCCTCTGGCTGCGGATAATCAAGCCCGAGTGACAGATGAAAAGCGCTTTGAGGATTGCGGCGATTTATGGTGAAAACGCCTTCAGGTGTTTTGCCATCGCCTTCCATGACCTTGTCGCCTTCGGGTGCGAAACCCAGCGCGATGTCGGTCTCGATCACGGTGTTTCCGTTCAATGAAGCCGTCAGGCGCCGCGCCGATTTCTCGATCAGAATGTAGTCGACCCGATCAGCCTCAGGGGCCAAAGGTGGCGCGTCAGGGCGTGGGCCATAGCGGTGCCAACCGACCCAAGCCCCGCCTGCCACAATCACCAGAAGACATGCTGCAACCAGACGGCGCACAGCTTACTGCAAGTCGCTGAAAGCGTGTTTCAGACGGGCACAAGCATCTTCAACCCGCACGCGTTGCGTTGCCAAGTTGAACCGTTCGAAGGTTTCGCCTCCGGTTCCGAAGCCGGGTCCGGAAGAGGTGGCAATCTTCGCATCTTCCCGCAGACGACGTATGAACTCGTTGTGATCCATACCTGTGCCTGAAAAATCGACCCAGGCCAGATAGGTTGCCTGCAGTGGCATGGACCACAGCCCTGGGATTTTCGCGATGGTTTCATCGAACAATCGCCGATTTTCGGCCAGGTGCGCGATTTGGGCGTCAACCCATTCCGCTCCTTCGGGGCTGTATGCCGCGGTGATCATTGCGACGCCCATTGCGCTGGGGTCATAGTCCAGAGTGGTTAGGCGGTGCCGCATTTGGGCACGTAGCTTGGGGTCAGGAATGATCATGTTGCCGGTGCGTTGCCCGGCGATGTTGAAGGTCTTGGACGCCGCGGTCAGTGTTACGGTCCATGCCCGCGCATCAGGCGCAGCAACGTCCATGGGCACGAATTTATGTCCTGGATAGACCAGATCGTGATGAATTTCATCGGAAACTAGGATCAGCCCGTTGCGTTCGGCAAACGCGGCCACGGCGCGCAGTTCATCGGGCGTCCAGACCCGCCCCGACGGGTTTTGCGGTGAACACCACAACAGCAGTTTCTCCGACCCGTCCAACCGAGACTGCGCATCCTCGAGATCCAGCCCATAACTATCGCCCTCGCGTACAAGTGGGCATTCAACCACCTTTCGCCCGGTCTTATTCACCTTGTGAGCGAACTCATGATACACGGGAGAGAAGATGACGACTCCGTCCCCCGGCGCGCTCCAGACATCCAGGCACAGCGCAATGGCATTACCGAGCCCCTGAGTGGTCAGGATCCAGTCGGGATCAACCTCCCAGTCATGGCGCGTTTTCATCCACCATTGAATGGACGCCAGATAGTCCGGGTGTATCCAGGAATACCCAAACGCGCCGTGTTCAGCGGCGTTGCGCACCGCGTCGAGGACGCAAGGCGCCGTCTTGTAATCGGAATCCGCCGTCCACATGGCCAGCCCATCCTCGGATGAAACGCCATACAGCTGTTCCATCTTGTCCCATTTTGAACTGTTGGTTCCCCGGCGGTCGATCAGGTCGTTGAAAGTCATGTCTGCTCCATCTGTCCTGCCGAAAGCTAACTGTAAATTACGCAGGTGCAAGGGGGGCGTTGCGGCGGCGGGCGCGATGCCCTAAATCAGCCTCATGAAACGCAATATCCTGATCCACCCCGATCCCCGTCTGAAAAAGGTCTGCGCGCCGGTGGCCGACATCACTGACGATCTTCGCAAGCTGGCCGATGACATGCTGGAGACGATGTATGACGCGCCGGGTATCGGCCTGGCCGCGCCCCAAATCGGCGTATTGGACCGGCTGATCGTGATCGATTGCATAAAGGAAGAGGGCGAGGCACCGCGCCCTCTGGTCATGTTCAACCCCGAGGTTATCTCGGCCTCGGATGAGACCAATGTTTATGAAGAGGGTTGCCTTTCGATCCCGGAACAATATGCCGAGATCACCCGCCCCAAAGTGGTCGAAGTCGCCTGGATGGACAGAAACGGGAACTTGCAGCAAGAGACATTCGATGGTCTCTGGGCGACTTGCGTCCAGCATGAAATCGATCACTTGAACGGGAAGCTGTTCATCGATTACCTCAAACCGCTCAAGCGCCAGATGATCACGCGAAAGATGCAAAAGCTCAAACGCGAGCAGGCTCGCGCATGACCGTTCGCACGTGCTTGCCGTGGCCCGATAAGCGGCTACGCAGTAAAGCCGGAGACGTGACCGAAATCACGGATGAGATTCGCGAGATCTGGGATGACATGATCGACACGATGGAGGCGATGCCCGGTGTTGGTTTGGCTGCGCCACAGATTGGAGTGATGTTGCGGCTGGCCGTTGTGGATGGATCGACCGAGCGCGGTCGCGTGGTGCGCATGGCGAACCCTGAAATCCTGCACAGCTCGATCGAATTGCGGGAACACGAAGAAGCCAGCCCGAACCTGCCCGGCGTTTCGGCCCTGGTGAAGCGTCCACGCGCTGTGACGGTCAAGTATTTGAATGAACAGGGAATGCTTGACCGCCGCGATTTTGTCGGCATCGAGGCCACCAGCGTGCAGCATCAAATCGACCACCTGAATGGCAGGATGTATTTCGACCGGCTCAGCAAGGTCAAACGTGACATGCTGCTGCGCAAGGCCAAAAAGACGGGGTAAACGCCGTCCAACGGAGGAGCGGATGCGGATAATATTCATGGGAACCCCCGAATTTTCGGTTCCCGTCCTCGATGCGCTGGTCGATGCCGGGCATGAGATCGCGGCCGTTTATTGCCAGCCGCCGCGACCGGCCGGGCGCGGTAAGAAAGACCGCCTGACGCCGGTACACGCAAGGGCTGAGGCTCTTGGCCTGAACGTGCGGCACCCGGTTTCACTGAAGTCGGCTGAGGAATTGGCAGCGTTTTCTGCGCTGCAAGCTGACTTGGCCGTGGTCGTCGCATACGGTCTCATCCTTCCGCAATCCATTCTGGATGCGCCTTCGCAGGGGTGCTTGAACATCCATGCCAGCCTGTTGCCGCGCTGGCGCGGTGCTGCTCCGATTCATCGGGCAATCATGTCGGGAGACTCGGAAACCGGTGTCTGTATCATGCAGATGGAGGCCGGGTTGGATACCGGGCCGGTGCTGATGCGCCGGGCTACCGAAATCGAACCTCAGGAAACCACGGCACAGCTGCATGACCGCCTTTCAATTATGGGGGCGGAACTGATTGTCGAGGCCCTGAACTGCCTGCCAGAATTGCCCCCGAATCCACAGCCCGAGGCCGGCGTGACCTATGCAGCCAAGATCGAGAAATCCGAGGCGCGCGTGGATTGGACCAGACCGGCGGTGGAGATTGACCGCCAAATTCGCGGTTTGTCACCCTTTCCTGGTGCGTGGACCGAGATGGGTGGCGAACGCGTCAAGCTTTTGGCCTCACGGCTGGCCGAGGGGCAGGGCGCGCCAGGTGAGGTTTTGAATGACACGCTTCGCGTGGCTTGCGGGGACGGAGCAATTGACCTGTTACGCCTGCAACGGGCAGGTAAAGGAGCGCAGGATGTGGACGTGTTTCTGCGTGGCTGGCATGTGGCCCGTGGAAGCCGGATTTAGAAGGAAAAACAGATTTGTATATGACATTGATGGGGACAGTGCTGATTGCGGCCGCCGTCGGAGGCCTCTCGGAAAAATCTGGCTTTACCCATAACGGATACATGCAATCCATCATCATTTGTATCGGTGGTGCTTTTCTGTTTTTCTTTGCGCATATCATGTTTGGCAGAATGTTCGGCTTCAACTTTGGGGTCGGATCTCCGGGCCTGAATGCCATCGTTTCGTCCATAGGTGCACTGATCATCGTTCCGACGCATTGGAGGAAGTAACTTGCCCATCGTTGCCCTGATTGTCATCGGTGCTGCAGCCGGGTTTCTGGCGACCCGTTTGTTGCGGATCGAGGCCGATATTCCGACTACCATGCTGATCGGCATCATTGGTGCATTGCTGGGTGGGCTTCTGTTACGCGCGTTGTTGACGATAATGGGCTGGTTGTCAGGCTTTGTCGGCGCTGTGCTGGGTGCGCTGCTGGTGATCTGGATCTGGCAGACTTATCTGCGGCGCTGAGACTGGGATGAGAGCAGATAACGTGGTGTTTCCGGCGCCAAAGACTGTTGAACTTATCTTCTACCCGAGCCGCGAATTTAAGGTAGATCGCTGTTAAATATGGAAATCTTGACCTTCCACGTGCCGTCGGTCTGACGCTGCAGGATATTGACAAACTTACCCTGCTCCGGCGGGTCTGTGTCCTCGATAGCATATGTTCCAACCTGATAAGCCATATCGCCTTCGACGCCGAAATCTATCAATTCGTTTGTATGGGTGCCGCCGGTATTTTCCTTTATTCGGGATTGGTATGTTTCCAGGGACGCTGATTTGCCGCGTGTCATCGGCTCGTTTGGCGGCATCAGCATGACGTCTTCGGTGAAGAATGCCGCGCAGCCTTCGGCATCACCCCGGTTGAACGCCTCGTTATATGCAGCGTCGAAGTCCTCTAGTGTTTTTTTCATGCCCATTGGTTTCTCCCGCTGCAGTTAATTCCGTGAAACTTGGGCTTCATGGTGCCACAACGCTGTATGATCCCAAACAGGCTGCCTGTTCTCGCGAGGTTCGCGAGTTTCAGGAACGAAAGTGTGTACCACGAGTGAAGCGGGGAAACTCGAGCCGCGGCACCTTACCGGCGCGGCGGACGGCTTTTGTATACCGGCAGTTGCCAGCCAAACAATAGCGATCCCGCCCGTAAGGCCCAGCAGATCAGCGCACAGGTCGTCAGTGCGACCAACTCATCAAACCCGAGGCGGGTCGTCAGAACAGCGGCCAGTGCGCCTGCAAAGGCGCAGGATACATACAGTTCACCCTGTTTCAGAACCAACGGTACCTCGTTGCAGACAACATCACGCATCAGCCCGCCCAGACAGCCAGTGCTGATGCCCATCAGAACAACGATCACTCCGGACTGATCTAGAGCGAGGGCAACGCCAGTGCCGGCGGCAACAGCGATGGACAGGGCAAAACTATCCAGCCATATCAGCAAACTATAACGGCTTTCGACCAGATGCGCGGTAAAGAATACCAGCACTGCCGCGCCGGCTGCGATCAGGATGTAATTCGGCTGGCCAACCCAGAACACGGGATGCCGGTCCAGCAACAGATCGCGCACAGTGCCTCCGCCCACCGCTGTCAGGCATGCGATAAAGCCAAACCCGACCAGATCCAGCTGTGCCCGGCTGGCTACCAGTGCGCCGGTCAGCGCAAAGACCAGAACCGAGGCATAGTCCAGCAGTGCCAGACCGCTCATGCCTTGGTCTTTTTCGGTTTGAAAGGCGCCATACCCGCGCGCGCCAGTTCATCGGCCTTTTCGTTTTCCGGGTGGCCCGCATGACCTTTGACCCATTCCCAGGTCACATCATGCCGTGTCTGTGCCTCATCCAGACGCTGCCACAGATCCACATTCTTCACCGGTTTCTTGTTCGAGGTTTTCCAGCCGTTCCGCTTCCACCCGAAAATCCAACCTGTCACGCCGTTCTTCACATAGGCGCTGTCGGTAACGATGGTGATATTTGACGGACGCTCCAGAGCTTCCAATGCGTTAATCGCGGCCAGCAATTCCATCCTGTTGTTTGTAGTTTCGGCTTCACCGCCGTTCAATTCGCGTTCTTTCAAGACGGTATCGCCATCCATCGCACGCAACAGCACGCCCCAGCCTCCGGGGCCGGGATTGCCCGAACATGCACCATCGGTATAGGCAAACAACTCAGGCATAGCTTGCCAACCCAATCCAGTCCGAGACCGATCCGTCCAGCCCGGTTCCGCTGCCTAGTCGTTGATCGGTCACGATAAAGCCTGCCTCTTGCAGATAATCCTTCAATTCATCCTCTCTGTAGTAGCTGTAGTAGCGCCCCAGCCGGTCAGGCCCTTCACCCTGTCCCAGCTTCATTCCGATATAGAAGTGACCGCCCGGCTTCAGGGCCTTATGGATCGCTGTTAGATGGGTCGCAAAATCAACACGTGGGGCATGCAGAAGGCTGAAATTGGCCCAAATGCCGTCGTATTTTGCGACTGCATCCAAGTCCGAAAAAGTGGCCTGCCAGGCCGTGACACCGGCGTGCGCCGACGCCAGCCGAACCATTTCGGCCGAGGCATCCACGGCATCGACCGTCAACCCCGCTTGCGCCATCACCGCCGCCGACGCGCCGGGACCACATCCCAGGTCCAGCACTTTTCTGCCAGCGGGAACAGCGTTGATGAACCGAGTCAGCTGTGGATCTCCGGCGTTGTCCGCATCGGTGAGATCGGAATAATGGTCCGCCTGTTCGTCATAAACAGAAATGGTGTCACGATCGCTCATAGGTACACTCCGACAGCAAGGCATGGGACAACGACGGCGGTCAGCAGAAGGCGCAGTTTCATCCACCAGCGCGGGGCCAGGCGCCAATACCAGAACGCCGCGTCCAGTAGAAGGAGAACGGAAAATCCCACAATCAGGTTGATGCCCGTATCAACCGGGCCGCCGCCGGTCGTGAAGAACACCCACAATGCTGGCAGCACGGAAAGGGTATAGCATGTCGCAGCCTTGCTGCCTGAGGTTTTAGTCGCAAACCCCCACAGAATTCCGGACATGAAGCTGAGGATCACCGCGCCGTAGAATAACTGAACGTATGGTCCTACAAATCGTGGACCCAAAGCCTGCGTTCCCCACGCCTGCAAATCGGTATTCAGGTAAGTCAGCGCCCCCCAGACAAACGGGATCAGACCTGCCAGCCCCAGAAAAAGAGGTGCCCTTGGCACACCTCTCATGCAGGTTCTCTCAGGACGCGGGGCACCTTAAATTCCACGCTTTCAGTGGCGGTTTCGACCAAGTCCACGGTGACGTCATAATGGGCGCGGAATGCGTCGATTACCTCGTTGACCAGAACTTCGGGTGCCGACGCACCTGCAGTTATGGCGACGCTGGATATCCCCTCTAACGCCCGCCAGTCGATTTCAGTGGCGCGCTGTACCAGCTGTGCGTAACGGCACCCAGCGCGCGAGGCGACTTCGACCAGGCGTCTCGAATTGGACGAGTTCGGCGCGCCGACCACCAGCAGGGCGTCAGATTTGGGGGCAACGGCCTTGACGGCCTCTTGCCGGTTGGTGGTGGCGTAGCAGATATCTTCCTTGTGGGGGCCCACAATGGCCGGAAACCGAGATTCGAGCGCGGCAACAATATCCTTGGTATCGTCCACCGACAGGGTCGTCTGGGTAACAAAGGCCAGTTTTTCGGGATCGCGCACCTGCACCGTGGCCACGTCTTCAACGGTTTCCACCAGTAGAACCTCGCCTTCGGGAAGCTGCCCCATGGTGCCGATGGTTTCGGGGTGGCCCTTGTGGCCGATCATGATCATTTGCAACCCTGCGTCCGAATGGCGCTGGGCTTCGACATGCACTTTCGACACCAATGGGCAGGTGGCGTCCACATAGATCATTTCCCGTTGCGCGGCCCTGGCCGGTACGGATTTCGGGACGCCATGAGCAGAGAAAATCACTGGCCGGTCATCGGGGCATTCGTCCAGCTCTTCGACGAATACGGCTCCTTGCGCGCGCAATCCGTCGACAACAAATTTGTTGTGGACAATCTCATGGCGCACGTAGACAGGCGGCCCCCATTTCTGCAGGGCCATCTCGACGATCTTGATTGCGCGGTCCACGCCGGCGCAAAACCCGCGCGGGGCTGCAAGGTAAAGTGTCAGTGGCGGCTTGGTCATGCGTCTGTCTCCTTGAGAGACAGGTAAGTCTTTTCATTGCCATGGTCCAGACAGGAGCGCGTCATTTACCTGACATGAATTGCCGCTATTCAGATGGTGTTTGAGTACCAATCGATAGTTAAAGCTGCGCGGCCAGGATGAACAATCCTGACCGCGCTTATTTTATACCCCCGTGGCAAGCGGCCGTGGGATCAGAGCCCGCCAGCGGCCGCAACGCTGCGCGGTTCGGCCGGCATCTCGCGCGGAGGGCGACCGATAACATCGCGCAGGTCCTCAAGCTCGATAAAGTTGTCGGCCTGACGACGTAGTTCGTCCGAAATCATCGGTGGCTGGCTGCGAATGGTCGAAACGACCGAAACGCGCACGCCCTGGCGTTGCAGGCTGGCTATCAGCGGGCGAAAATCCCCATCGCCCGAAAACAGCACAATATGATCAACACGCGGCGCCAGTTCCATGGCATCGACGGTGAGCTCGATATCCATGTTCCCTTTAACCTTTCGGCGCCCCATGCTGTCGGTGTATTCCTTGGCCGGTTTCGTCACCATGGTAAAGCCGTTGTAATGCAGCCAGTCTACCAGTGGTCGGATCGGGGAGTATTCGTCATTTTCCAGTAGCGCGGTGTAATAGAAAGCTCTTAGAAGTTTACCTCTGCGCATGAATTCCTGCCGCAGCAACTTGTAGTCTATATCAAACCCCAGAGCTTTTGCGGCTGCGTAAAGATTCGAGCCATCGATGAACAGCGCTAGCCGTTCGTCCTTATAAAACATAAATAGGTCCTTCCGGTATAAACCATCGCACCGTGTGATTCCGTGAGTGAGAAAAATTTGGTCAGCACAATGGTAAGCTTAAAATAGGTCTTTTGGGCCTAATCGCAAGTATTCTCTGGCCTGAATATAGGGGTAATAATGGCAAAAACACAGTCAAAAGCCATAGTGGCACTGGGCGCGAATCTCAGTATGAGACGTCAAGAGCCCAAGGTGACACTTGAACAGGCTTTGGGCGCCATGGCAGAGGCAGGGTTGGTGATTCGTGCGGCCAGCAGGTTCTTTTCTACACCGTGCTTCCCGGCGGGTGCCGGGCCAGATTACGTAAATGCAGCGGCATTGATTGATACCGATATGACGCCAAAGGCGGTTCTGCAAGCGCTGCACGATATCGAGCACGAGTTTGGCCGCGCCCGTGTTCAGCGTTGGGGAATGCGGACGCTGGACCTTGATCTGGTCTGCTGGGAAGACCACGTGTTGCCTGACCTAGCGGAATACAACCGCTGGCGCACGCTGTCCGCAGAGGATCAGATGCAGCTGGCTCCGGATCAGCTGATCCTGCCGCATCCGCGTCTTCAGGACCGGGCGTTTGTGTTGGTTCCGATGGCAGATGTTGCTCCTGACTGGCGTCACCCGGTGCTGGGAGAGACTGTCACTGAGATGGTGGCCGCACTGCCGTCCGAGGATGTGGCCTCGGTGACGCCGCTGTGATCCTTGCAATTGCGGTATTTCCTGCTTGTCAAGGCGGGGAATCACGCTTAGATAAACCCCTTCCTGCCACGGATTCATTTACGGAGAGCGCCCCATGGCCCGCGTTACGGTCGAAGATTGTGTAGACAAGGTCCCGAACCGGTTTGAGCTGGTGATGCTTGCCGCCCATCGTGCGCGCGAGATTTCTGCTGGTGGCCCGATCACCGTGGATCGTGACAATGACAAGAACCCAGTCGTGTCGCTGCGCGAAATCGCTGACGAAACTCAGAGCGCCGATGAGCTGCGCGAACGTCTGATCGAAGCCAACCAGACTCAGATTGAGGTCGATGAGCCCGAAGAAGATCAGATGGCTCTGCTGATGGGTGCGGAATCGGACAAGCCTGCCGATGACGATATGTCGGAAGAAAAGCTCCTGCGCGCGCTAATGGAGGCTCAGGGCCAGGGGTAATCCCCAAATACGAAGGTGCGGACCGGATGATTTCTGCTGAAGACCTGATTGCGCTGGTCCGCAACTACAATCCCAAGACAAATGCCGAGCGCATCGCAAAGGCCTATGAATATGGGCAGCAGATGCACGAAGGGCAGTTCCGCCATTCCGGCGAGGCTTATTTCACTCATCCTGTTGCCGTCGCCGCCATCCTGACCGAACAGCGTCTGGACGATGCGACAATCATTACTGCGTTGCTGCACGACACGATTGAGGACACCAAGGCCAGCTATGGCAAAATCTCGGAAATGTTCGGGGAAGAAGTAGCCAAGCTTGTCGATGGTGTGACCAAGCTGACCAACCTGCAGCTGTCCAGCCGCGAGACCAAACAGGCCGAAAACTTCCGCAAGCTGTTCATGGCCATGTCCAAGGACCTGCGCGTCATTCTGGTCAAACTGGCTGACCGCCTGCACAACATGCGCACGATCAAGGCGATGCGGCCCGAAAAGCAGGTTGTTAAAGCGCGCGAAACCATGGACATTTATGCGCCTCTTGCTGGCCGCATGGGTATGCAGTGGATGCGCGAAGAGCTGGAAGACCTTGCTTTCCGTGTTCTCAATCCCGAAGGCCGCCAGTCAATCATCCGTCGTTTCATCACCCTGCAAAGGGAAACAGGTGATGTGATCCACCGCATCACCGGTGACATGCGTCATGAGCTGGACAAGGCCGGGATCGATGCCGAGGTTTTTGGACGCGCCAAGAAACCGTATTCGATCTGGCGCAAGATGCAGGAGAAAGATCAGGGTTTCTCGCGTCTGTCCGACATTTATGGGTTTCGCATCATCACCCGGACAGAGGAAGACAGCTATCGCACTCTTGGAGCCATCCATCAGCGCTGGCGCGCGGTTCCGGGGCGCTTCAAAGATTACATCAGTCAGCCGAAATCCAACGGATACCGCTCGATCCACACCACAGTTTCGGGCCGTGACGGAAAACGGGTCGAAGTCCAGATTCGCACACGTCAGATGCATGACGTGGCTGAAACCGGTGTTGCCGCGCATTGGTCTTATCGGGATGGTGTGCGCTCGGAAAACCCCTTTGCCGTCGACCCGGCCAAGTGGATCGCCAACCTGACCGAACAGTTTGACAGCGAGGACGATCACGAAGATTTTCTCGAAGCGGTCAAACTGGAAATGTACTCTGACCAGGTTTTCTGTTTCACGCCCAAAGGTGACGTGGTCAAGCTGCCGCGCGGAGCGACGCCGATCGATTTTGCCTATGCCATCCACACTCGCATCGGCCATGCATGCGTGGGGGCCAAAGTGGACGGCATTCGCGTGCCTTTGTGGACACGGATAAAGAATGGACAGTCGGTGGACATCATCACGGCCGACGGTCAGACGCCGCAGGTTACATGGCTGGAAATTGCCGTGACCGGCAAGGCCCGTACCGCCATCCGTCGCGCCCTGCGCGAGGTGGATCGCGAGAGGTTCATCAAGCTGGGCAAGGAACTGGCCCGGTCGGGATTTGAACATGTGGGCCGCAAGGCCACCGACAAGGCACTGGAAACGGCAGCGAAGCACTTGCGGCTCAAAGATCGCGACGAATTGTTGGCTCGCCTGGGTAGTGCTGAACTGACCGCACATGATGTCGTCAGCGCCGTCTATCCCGAGCTGACGCAGGATGATGGCGATGCAATCCCTCTGCGTCGTGCGGTGATTGGTCTGGAGCCGGGTCAGAAGTTCGACCGTGCGCCCTGCTGTCAGCCATTGCCGGGTGAACGCATCGTGGGCATCACATATCGTGGCAAAGGTGTGGTCGTGCATGCCATCGATTGCGACCGCTTGAGCGAATTCGAAAGTGAACCGAACCGCTGGGTCGACCTGCACTGGCACTCGGGCACGCATCCGGCCGTCTATGGTGCAACACTCGACCTGACCATCGGCAATGACGCCGGTGTACTGGGACGTATTTGCACATTGATCGGCGAGAAAAAGGCTAATATCTCGAACCTGGAATTTGTAGACCGAAAACCGGATTTTTATCGCCTTTTGATTAATGTCGAACTGCGCGACCTAGAGCAGTTGCACTCGCTGATGCTGATGCTTGAAGCAGAGAGCGATGTTGCTTCGGTGGAGCGTTATCGGGATCGGACGAAAACCGCAGTGGCGGCAGGCTGAGAAGGGGTGATCAGGAGTGGTATTCAAGCGCCGAGATCGACGCTCGCCTGTCCAGATTGCTTCGGAATTCGTCTACCCGCGTGGCGGTTGGACACGCGCGTTTCACTACGTCAAACACCGGGTACGCCGTCTGCCCGATACGCCCGAGCGGATCGCACGTGGCATCGGGGCAGGGGTTTTTGCCGCGTTTACCCCGTTTTACGGCTTGCATTTTCTTGTTGCTGCCGTGCTGGCCCGACTGATCAACGGCAACATTCTTGCCGCTCTCAGCGGCACGTTTTTTGGCAACCCGCTGACCTATGTGCCTATAGGGGTGATTTGTCTTCAAACCGGTCATTTCCTGCTGGGAACCAAGTTCGAAAAGGGTGACACCCACGGTTTGATGGGAAAGTTTGCCGATGCTTTGGGCGATTTGAAAAACAATTTCTTTGCGGTGTTCACTGACCGTGTCGCTGACTGGCACGGGCTCAAAATCTTTTACCACGAAGTGTTTTTTCCCTACATGATTGGAGGGATTATTCCAGGCATCGTGGCGGGTTTAATCTGCACGTATCTCAGCCTCCCTCTGATCCGAACCTACCAACAACGCCGCCGGGCTCGGATCAAAGCAAAATTCG
Organism: Ruegeria sp. HKCCD7181; assembly: GCF_057221055.1. Taxonomy (NCBI): domain Bacteria; kingdom Pseudomonadati; phylum Pseudomonadota; class Alphaproteobacteria; order Rhodobacterales; family Roseobacteraceae; genus Ruegeria; species Ruegeria sp. HKCCD7181. The sequence goes on from NZ_JBWVBC010000012.1 coordinate 112,995, forward strand.
AGCAAATCAAGCGATTGGCGCAGGCAGAGACTGCCGTTCCCATGGCAAACCCATTAGGTTCAACCCATGGGCAGAAAAAGGATTCGAAAGATGTCTGACACCCACCTGCGACTTGGCGTCAATATCGACCACGTGGCTACTGTGCGGAATGCGCGCGGCGGCGCTTATCCCGATCCGTTGCGTGCTGCCAAAATCGCCGAGGAAGCCGGGGCCGATGGTATCACCGCCCATCTGCGTGAAGACCGCCGACACATCTCGGACGCTGACATCGACGGGTTGATGGAGGTCTTGTCGGTGCCTTTGAATTTTGAAATGGCGGCCACAGACGAAATGCAGAAAATCGCCCTGCGCCATAAACCGCACGCGGTTTGCATCGTCCCCGAAAAACGCGAGGAACGAACGACCGAAGGCGGTTTGGAGGTGGCGCGCGAAGAAAACAAGCTGGCCCACTTCATCGCGCCCTTGCGCGACGCCGGCTGCCGCGTTTCGATCTTTATTGCCGCCGATCAGCGCCAGATCGAGGTTGCCCACCGCATCGGCGCCGAAGTGATCGAACTACACACCGGCGCCTATTGCGATGCCCATGCAGAAGGTCGGTCGGAAGAAGCCGCCCGCGAACTGGAATCTCTGCGCGAGATGTCCGCATTTGCCCATTCGCTGGGGTTGGAGGTCCACGCAGGTCACGGCTTGACGTATGATACTGTGAAACCCGTGGCTGCTTTTCCTGAGGTACGCGAGTTGAATATCGGCCACTTCCTGATTGGTGAAGCAATCTTTCTGGGCCTTACACCGGCGATCGCCGAGATGCGTCGTCTGATGAACGAGGCGCGGGCATGATCACCTCTGGGTTCGTTGCGATCTGGATTGCCTGGCTCATGGCCGGGGGATCTCCGGGTCCGGCGACCATGGGTATCGCGGGAACTGCCATGAACGAAGGCCGCACGGCAGGGTTGGCCTTTGCTCTGGGCATTTGCGCGGGATCTGCTGCCTGGGGTGTCGCTGCGGCGTTGGGGTTGTCGGCGATCATGCTGGCTAATGTCTGGGTGTTTGAGGTCATCCGCTATGTCGGCGTGGCCTATCTGGGCTGGCTGGCGCTCAAGGCACTGCGTCGTGCCCTGACTACGGATGAGGTGGCGCTGGGCAATCCGGTTACCGGATCGCTGCGAACCATCTTTGCCAAAGGCGCAGCCATCCACCTGACCAACCCCAAGGCGATTCTGAGCTGGGGATCGATCTACGCGATCGTCGCGCCAAACGATGCCAGCCTGGTGATGCTTCTGGGGTATTTCGCCCTGCTGTATTCGGGGTCCTTGCTGATCTTCATCGGATACGCGTTTCTGTTCTCGTCTGAACGTATGGTCCGTACGTATCGCCGTACGCGTCGCTGGTTCGATTTCGCCTTTGCGGGTTTTTTTGGCGTGGCCAGCTACAAGATTTTCACAGTGAGGTTTTCATGACAGATAAGGCGCGGAGATGATCCGGCACTGCGTGATGCTGCGCCTGAAACCCGAGCACGACCGCTCGGAGATCGAAGCGGTGATGCAGGGTCTTAGTGAAGTTGCTGATCGCTTGCCGGGCTGTGGCAACTTTGTATTCGGACCCAATCGGGACTTTGAAGAAAAATCACCGAATTATCCCTTTGGCTTTACGCTGGATTTCGACAGCGAATCCGGCCTGCAACGTTATGCCGACGACGAAGTGCATCGCCAACTGGGCGCAAGGCTGGTCGACATGTGCGTCGGAGGCGGCGCGGGTATCTTGGTTTTTGATCTGGAAATGCATGAACCGGACGCCCAGTAATGAGTGAGGGAACGTCATGAAAGCAATCACATATAGCGGCTTTGGTGCGGCGGCGGATGTCCTTAAACTGATTGATCTGCCCGAGCCCGAACCTGCCCAGGGCGAAGTGTTGGTCCGAATTCACGCAAGTGGCGTCAATCCGTCCGATGTCAAACTGCGCGGTGGCGCGAGACCGGGCGCCGTGATGCAGTTTCCCATGGTGGTGCCGCATTCCGATGGCGCCGGGGTAATCGAGGCGGTCGGCGACGGGGTTGACCCTGCGCGCGTTGGCGAACGAGTCTGGATCTGGAACGGCCAATGGCAACGCGCATTCGGAACCGGGGCCGAGTATATTACACTGCCCTCGGAACAGGCTGTGTTTTTGCCCGAAACCACCAGCTTCGCCGAGGGTGCCTGTTTCGGGATACCGGCCATGACTGCTTGGTATGCGCTTTTTTGCGATGGCCCCGTCGATGGTAAAACCGTCCTTGTCACCGGGGGCGCCGGAACTGTCGGTCGCTATGCTTGCCAGATGGCCGCGCTGGGTGGTGCGCGGGTGATCACGACAGTCAGTTCCGAGGAAAAAGCGGCTCATTCAGGTGCATCAGATTGGGTAAACTACCGTACCCAAAACGTGACGGAGGCCGTGATGGATCTTACCAACGGTGCGGGCGTCGACCGGATCGTCGAGGTCGATTTTGCCGCCAATCAGGACGCGTCGCTGTCGCTGATCCGCCCTGGTGGAACCATCGCCAGCTATGCGTCTGCTTCCCAAATGCGTCCCGAGCTCGATTTCTACGGGTTCATGTTCAAAAATATCCGACTGCATATGCTGATCGTCTATCAGCTTGACGCTGCGGCCCGCCGCAAGGGTGAGGCGCAGTTGGGCGACTGGTTAGACCAAAACGCGCTCAGCCACGCTGTCGTTCCCGCAGGGGGCCTCACGGATGCTGCCTCGGCTCACGCAATGGTCGAGGCCGGGCAAAAACTGGGCACCGTAGTGTTGGAGGTGTGATGTGATCCTCGGAATTGGCACGGATCTCGCCAACATAGACCGCATCCAAGGCACGCTTGACCGGTTCGGCGACCGGTTCCGCAATCGTGTCTTCACCGATACCGAACAGCACAAGGCCGAGCGACGCGCCAATACCGCAGGTACTTACGCCAAGCGTTGGGCGGCGAAAGAAGCATGTTCCAAGGCGCTGGGTACTGGTCTGCGTATGGGGATCGCGTGGAAGGATATGGCTGTCACGAATCTGCGTACAGGCCAGCCCGTGATGCATGTCACCGGCTGGGCTGCCGAGCGCTTGCAAGAGATGACGCCAGCGGGGCATGAGGCGATCATCCACGTCACGCTCACCGATGATCACCCTTGGGCGCAAGCCTTTGTGGTGATCGAGGCGCGCCCGCTTCAAGATAGCGCCGCGCAGCCTTGACTTGCCCCCAACCGACCCGCATGTAGCACCCCAACAAGGCAAGGACTGGAGAGCAGAATGGCTGAGGACGCCAAAACCGGAAGTGGCATCTGGGAGACGATCAAAACCATCGTCTACGCTCTGCTGATTGCGGGCATTTTCCGGACCCTGTTTTTCCAACCCTTCTGGATTCCCTCGGGGTCAATGAAACAGACGCTGCTGATCGGGGATTTTCTGTTCGTCAACAAGATGGCCTATGGTTATTCCTATGCGTCCTGCCCCAGCCTGATCATTCCTAGTGTTGGGCTCAACATCGACGCTGAAGATATCTGCGGTTGGATGCAAGGCGATGGCGACACTCGTTTTTGGGGTGGCGAGCCCGAGCGCGGCGATGTGATCGTTTTTCGCCACCCAGTCACCGGTCGTGACTATATTAAGCGGCTGATCGGCCTGCCGGGCGATCGCATTCAGGTGCGACAAGGGCAGGTTATTCTTAACGGAACACCAATTCCGCAACAGCCTGATGGCGTGTTTACTGAGGTCGCCGAACCGCAGGGTCCGCAGGGCCTGCGCCCGCGTTGCGAAAATGGTCCTGTCGGTATTGGAGGCGTCTGCGAAAAGACCCGCCTGATCGAAACTCTGCCCAATGGCGTTTCTTACGATGTACTCAACATCGGCAATCAGGGATCAGACAACACAGGCGTCTACACTGTTCCCGAAGGCCATTATTTCTTTATGGGCGACAACCGCGATAACTCTGCCGACAGCCGGTTGCCGCAGTCGGCTGGTGGGGTCGGGTTTGTGCCATATGAAAACCTGATCGGACGTGCGGATCGTATCATGTTCTCGTCAGCTGGCAGGTCCATGCTGTTCTTTTGGACTTGGCGCAGCGATCGTTACTTCAAGGCGGTCAATTGAAGCTTTCAGCTGAGATAAAAGCGTTCCAGCAACGGTTGGGATATCAGTTTGCCGATCCCGAACTGCTTGTGCGTGCGCTGACCCATGGCTCGGTTTCGTCCAGCACCCGCCCTGATAATCAGCGGTTGGAGTTTCTAGGCGACCGTGTGTTGGGCCTAGTCATGGCAACCGCGTTGCTGGAAGCCGACAAAAAAGCCTCTGAGGGTCAGCTGGCGCCCCGATTCAACGCCCTGGTCCGCAAGGAAGCCTGCGCCGACGTGGCCCGTCAAATTGATCTGGGTGCTGTGTTGAAGTTGGGGCGGTCCGAGATGCTGTCGGGTGGTCGTCGCAAGCAGGCCCTGTTGGGGGATGCGATGGAGGCTGTTATTGCAGCTGTTTACCGCGACGCAGGTTTCGAAGCCGCCCGCGATGTGATCCTGCGACTTTGGGGTGACAGGGTGCATAATGTCGAAGCTGACGCACGTGACGCAAAAACCTCGTTACAGGAATGGGCGCAGGCCCGTGGCCAGAAACCGCCTAGCTACGTTGAGGTCAAGCGCAGCGGCCCGGACCATGCACCGGTTTTTACAATCGCCGCCCGGTTGCAAGACGGAACAGAGGCGCAGGCTACAGCCGGATCCAAGCGGCAAGCCGAACAGGCTGCAGCCAAAGCTTTGTTGGAGCGTTTGAGCTGACCCGTGCCTCGCATTTCTGACACATGACGATCAGACTCGCCAGCAAATCTGATGCGGCCAGCCTTGCCGCGCTTTCAATCGAGGTTTGGGTGGGAACGTATTTACGGCAGGGAATCAGCCCGTTTTTTGCCAACTATGTACTGTCTGAGTTCACGGTCTCGCGGTTTGAGAGTTTGATGGACTGCTCAAAGAACTTACTGGCCGTGTCCCAAAACCAAGACGGTATCGATGGATACATCCACGTGGCCCAAGGCAGCGTCGCGCCGGTCCCCGGACTTTCTGATATAGAAATAGCAACATTTTACGTGCAGCCGCGCCACCACGGAAACGGCATTGGTAAAGCGCTTTTGAAATTGGCTACGGCTCATTGCCGTAAACTTGGCCAAAGCTCGGTCTGGTTGACGACAAATTCACAAAACACTCCGGCTATCGAATTTTATTTGTCTCAGGGGTTTGAACAGGTTGGAACCACGGATTTCCGGATTCACGAACAATCCTATCCGAACCACGTTTTGGCTCTTACCCTGGATTCGTCCAGATAGGTTTTCGGTCACGCTACCCGAATGAACCCGGTCAGTCCGGTCTTTTGATGCTCGATTACATGGCAATGAAAGGCCCAGTCACCAAGATTGTCGGCAACCAGCGCGATCTCGACCACTTCGTCCTTCAGCAACAACATTGTATCGGTCATCAACGGCGGTAGTGCGCGCAGGTTTGATTTCAGCGGTACGAAGGCCAGCCCGTGCAGGTGGATCGGGTGCAGATTTGGCGACTCATTGCGTAGGCGCAGGACGTAGCTTTTACCCATCTCCAGGGTCGCAATTGGTCCAGTTCCATGCGCCGCATCACCGGGCCAGGGTTTGCGGTTGATCGACCAGAAATTGTAACCCAAGGACCCACAGAAACCGTTATTCGGCTCACCCCCTTCCGGCGTCCAGCCAAAGACGAACTCGTGCAATTCGGCATTGGCCAGATCGGGCTTGGCCACGGGGTTCGCCGGCAAGGGGCTCAATTCTCGCAAGTCCCGCGCAACAGGCATTCCGGCGGCACGCAGCTGGGCCATGGCGCGGTGAGGCTGTCCGGGTAACTTGGCCATAAGATCAACGGTTTGCCCTTCACCCGACGGCATAGCGACTGCGATGTCTACTCGTTGGCCAGGTCCGACCAGCAGTGGCTCATCTGCGCTGGGCATGGGGATGTCGAATTCGACCGGGTGGCCGTCCCAGGCGATGATCCGTGCTTTGGCGCCTTCAAGATGCAATTTGTAGATGCGCGTCGTATCCGTATTCACTACTCGCAACCTGACCAGCCCACCCGCGCCATGATCATATACGGGTGCAGTCAGCCAGTTTGCGGTCTGATGATTGCCGAATGTGCCGGCACGGGCCGCACCACGCGCCGTGTATGCGGACAGGAACTGACTTTCTTCATCCAGACGAAAATCGCGCAGATTGATGATCTGCTCGCTGTCAAAGCCGGGGTCTTCAGGCTCGGCAATCACCATCACACCTGTCAGACCATGAGCCATCTGTTCCATTGTCATGCAGTGTGGATGGTACCAATAAGTGCCAGCATCAGGTGGCGTGAATTCATAGGCGAATAGTTCTCCTTCACCTATTGGCATTTGGGTCAGGTAGGGCACCCCGTCCATTTCGTTGGGAATTCGCATCCCGTGCCAGTGCATGGCGGTATATTCGGGCAGTGCATTGCGCACCGGCAGCCGCATTACCTCTCCCTGCCGCCCATACAAAACCGGAGGTGGCGCCTCTCGGGACAGGCTGACCATTCCAGTCGTCACCTGATCGCGAAGCGTGAAACTTGCAGGCTGAATGGTCAGTTCCTTTGCCGTGCCTCCTGCGGCCAACCCGTATCCGCCCAGCCCCAAGGCACCAGCAGCTGCTCCGCTTCCCAATAGAAACTCACGACGTTTCATGTCCTGCCTTATTGTTGGGGTAGTCACCTGGCTTGATTTGGCTTGGTGTGCCTGTGCCTTGCCACTTCGGGCGCATGGCAGCAATGCGACAAATCCCTCTGGCCCGCTGCGTTATTCTGCTATAGGGGTGCGCACTTGCAAACAGGATCGCAGGACACATGACCACACGCGCCGGATTTATCGCCCTGATCGGAGAGCCAAACGCAGGCAAATCCACCCTTCTGAACCGCATGGTCGGGGCCAAGGTCTCAATCGTGACGCATAAAGTGCAAACCACCCGCGCCCGCATCCGTGGCGTCGCGATGGAAGGTGATGCACAGCTGGTCTTTGTCGACACACCGGGCTTGTTCAAACCCCGCCGCCGTCTGGACCGCGCTATGGTTGCTGCCGCATGGGGTGGGGCGGCTGACGCGGATGTCGTGGTACTACTGGTCGAGGCGCATCGCGGTATCACTGAAGGCGTCGAGCGCATCCTCGAAGGTTTGGAAGAGATCGGGCAGGGCAGGAAAGTCGCGCTTGCGATCAACAAGATAGACAAGGTCCAGTCCGAAGTGCTGCTTTCACTGACCAGCGACCTGAACGCGCGCTATCCGTTTGCGGAAACGTTCATGATCTCGGCCGAGCGCGGCTACGGCGTTGACGACCTGCGCAAATGGCTTGCCTCGGAACTGCCCGAAGGCCCGTGGCTGTACCCCGAGGACCAGATCGCCGACTTGCCCATGCGTATGATCGCGGCTGAAATGACGCGCGAGAAGCTGACCCTGCGTCTGCATCAGGAACTGCCTTACCAACTGACGGTCGAGACTGAAAACTGGGAAGAACGCAAGGACGGCTCCGCCAAGATCGACCAGATCATCTATGTCATGCGTGATGGGCACAAGGGCATCGTTCTGGGCAAAAAGGGCGAGACGATCAAGGCCGTCAGCCAGGCGGCGCGTGCGGAACTGGAAGAGTTCCTCGACCGTAAAATCCACCTGTTCCTGCAGGTCAAAGTCCGACCCAATTGGTTGGAGGAATCCGAGCGATACTCGGAAATGGGTTTGGATTTCAAAGACGGAAACGCATGACCCGCCTGACAGCTGATTTCTGGGTCCACGCCTATCTGGCGCGGCTACGGTTTCAGGAAATACCAGCGTTCGTCGTAGCCCACGGTGACGACACGGCTGGCGCTGTGCTGGTCAAGCTCAATACTCTGGACGGCCAAGCGGTAGCCTTCCAGCGCAGTTTCGATCTGATGAGCGGTGAGCGCAAATGGGTGGAACTGTCGAGCGGCGCCGAAGCGGAGGTGGATCAAACGATCCAACGCCAACGCAGCTTTGACCCGGACCTCTGGGTGATCGAAGTAGAGGATCGGCAAGGGCGGCATCTACTTGGTGAAGAGGGGCTGGATTAGCTTTACCAACCACTCGTTTTGGCTTGGATGTCATGTCCGGTCGCGTTGGGTGCGCCACCCGCATATTCCCGAATCTTGGCGGCGAAGGCTTTAAAATAGGGTTGTGACTGAACGTGCGCCAGAGTTTCGGCACTGTCCCATCGGCCCCAGTGAAACCGAGATTTTCCATCATCGGCGACGGCAACTTGATAAACGAACTTACCAGCGGCCTCAGGATCGGCATCTATGGCCGCGATGAAGGCATCGGTGGTCTCCTGCCATTCAGCTTCGTCGCCATCGAAGCTGTAGGTGATGGTGATTCCTCGCATGATGGCCTCCTGTTTAACAATATTGTTAAGTAATGGCTATCAGGGAAACTTTGTCAAGCCGATGATCTTGCAGCAGTTTGCATAAACTCGGTCGGATTCAGACCAAGCGTCACCCGGATAGCTCTACGCCGGTTTTGCGCAGCACCTCAGCGATCTTCGCCCCGTCCTGATCACCTCCCGGAACCTCACGATCTAGCGCTGTAAACATCTCGACAGCACGCGACCCTCGGCCGGAAATTTCCAGCAGATGCGCCCCACCTGGCCCAAATTTGAAGCTGTGTACTGTGCTGGCGGGGAAATGAACCAAGGTGCCTTGTGTCGCTTTTTTCTCCTCCCCATTCATCACGAAATCAACCTCACCCTTAACGACAAAAAAAGTCTCGCCCCACGGATGCGAATGTGGCGGCGGTCCATTGCCTTCGTGACCATAATTGAGCGTAACGGCGTAGTCGCCGATCTGGTCCAATTGTGCCAGAACGGTGATTTCGTCGCCCAACACGTTCAGGGCTTGGGGATAGTTGTCTGGTGAGACAAAAAAAGACCTCTTCATGGCGCGCTCCTGTCTGTTTCGTTGTCGGACCCACATAATTCGATCTATGGAATCGTTCTGATGTTGCAGCCAACACCGTTGATCTTAGCATTTAGCCAGCTGCCTGACTGTTACGGAACAAGGTTATCCATCCTATAGTCACCTTGCGAATGCTCTGTAGTTGCGGTCTTGTGTCCGGGCAATTCTTCGAACCCCATTAGGAGCCGCCTTTGGATTGGCGTGATCACGGCATACTTCTGACAACCCGCCGCCACGGCGAAACCGCGGCGATTATTGAAGTGTTTACCGAAGCGCACGGTCGGCATGCTGGTGTTGTGCGTGGCGGCTCCAGCAGAAAGATAGCCCCGATCCTGCAACCCGGCGCTCAGTTGGATGTCCTGTGGCGCGCGCGGCTCGAGGAGCACATTGGAACGTATCAAGTCGAACCCCTGCGATCCCGAGCGGCGTCGGCGTTTTCGGGTCGGCTTGCGCTGGCTGGGTTGAACGCAGTGGTGGCGCTGTTGTCGTTCTGCCTGCCCGAACGCGAACCACATCCCGCAATCTACAAGCAGACCGAACAATTAATGGACCTGCTGGGTCAGGACGAAATCTGGCCATTGGCTTATCTACGCTGGGAACTGGCGTTGTTGAACGAATTGGGTTTTGGCCTCGACCTGACCACATGCGCGGTGACCGGGGCGACCGAGAGCTTGGTCTACGTTTCGCCTAAGAGCGGGCGCGCGGTCAGTGCCGTCGGGGCAGGGGAATGGGCTGACAAACTGCTGCCTCTGCCATCTTGCCTGCGAGGTGAAGGTAATGCACCGGATGTGGAAATCGCGGATGGGCTGCGCACCACCGGGTACTTCCTGGAACACAAAGTTGCGCCTTCGCATGGGCACAACCCTTTACCTGAGGCGCGCGCGTGGTTTGTCGAACAGTTTACTCGGCGGCTTTGAAAACCATTTCCTGCCCATCCTCATTTCGCAGGATCAACACATCGCCGGAAACTTCGGATTGGGTCATGGCCAACAATGCGGCGAAATATACCCCTTCGGCCTCGAGACCTGCACAGGCAGCACGAGTCGCAGTCAAATCGTTGATCTCGAACCAGGGGTAGGGCGCATTCAGCGTGCCGTTGTAGCTGTTGCAGGGGGCGTTGCCTGCTATGCGACCGTCTTCGGGGAACCGCAAAAGGGCACTGGCCTCATAGGCCTGGCCGTTTATCTCCTGTAACACCCATGTCCGGTCCGCCGCGCCATAGGCGGCAACAGATTCGTCCTTGTCACATTGGAACAGGGCCAGAAAAGGCAGCATCAGGATCAGGCGTGTCATGCGGGTGTTCTATCCTCTGGGTGTGGCCGCGTGAACTGCATCAGTAGGGGTTTGCTCCGCTCAGCAGTTCTTCTCGCACTTCCTGGCGCGGCCTCCAATTGTATCTGGTGTCCTCGCGCACTGGTGCCCAGTACAGCGCGCCGCTGTTCCGCCACGGGTCAAGGATAATACCGTCATACATCGAATCCCCCTTGGCACTGATCAAAGCCGAGTGGTGGATGATCCGGAACGCTGTTGGAGGCGATGTGGCCCAGTGCAGGTCCAACGTTCGGAAGTTTTCCTGCCGCAAACGCGTGGTCATGGCCTGGGCCCAGTCGTTACACAGGCCTTGTTCACGAAAGCCATTAACGATCTTGGCATTGTGGATGATGGCTGGGTCAGTGACGTTCCATTCCTGTTTGAGCTGCTGCGAATAGGAGAACGATATCTCAGCGGCGCGGCGCGCCTCACCTGAGTCAACCTCGGGGCCAAGCGCCTGAATGGCTTGTGCCAGATCGTCGACATCGCTGTGGCCGGTTTGCGGTGCAGAGGCGCACGCTGCAAGGGCAAAGGCCACACAAGTGACTAGCAGTACGGCAATGGATTTCAATTCATCTCTCCTCTGACCCGCAGGTGGCCGTAAAAGTTGCTGCCCATTACCTGATTCCCGAGCGCGTTCCGAGGGGGAAGTTTCGCCGGAAGCGCCTCAGGACCGATTTGTCCGAACTTTCCCGTCGAGATTTGTGGGAATGGTCAAATTGCAAAAAAAAGAAAACCCGGCACGAAGCCGGGTTCAGTTGGGGAAACCGCGACGGGCCGGGATCTACCCCAGTAACCGCCGCGCGATAACCTGCGCTTGAATTTCAGCAGCGCCTTCAAAGATGTTCAAAATACGCGCATCGCACAGAACGCGGCTGATCTTGTATTCCAGAGCGAACCCGTTGCCGCCGTGGATCTGCAAGCCATTGTCCGCAGCAGCCCAGGCTACGCGGGCGCCCAGCAATTTGGCCATTCCAGCCTCCAGATCGCAGCGCTGGCCGTGATCCTTTTCCCAAGCAGAGAAATAGGTCAGCTGCCGCGCTATCATGATCTCGACAGCCATCATCGCCAATTTGCCCGATACGCGGGGGAAGTTGATCAGGGACTTGCCGAATTGCTTGCGGTCCTGAGCATACTGCATCGCGATATCCAGCGCACATTGCGCCACACCAATGGCGCGGGCAGCGGTCTGGATTCGAGCGGACTCGAAGGTTTCCATCAGTTGCTTGAAACCCTTGCCCTCTTCGCCGCCCAAAAGGTTTTCGCCTTTGACCGCAAAGCCGTCAAATCCCAGTTCGTATTCCTTCATTCCGCGATAACCCAGCACTTCGATCTCACCACCCGTCATGCCGGGGGCGGGGAATGGGTTCTCGTCCGTGCCGGGTGTCTTTTCTGCCAAAAACATGGACAGACCGCGGTGGTCGGTCGTGTCCGGGTTCGTGCGTGCCAGCAAAGTCATCACGTGGGTTCGTGCGGCGTGGGTGATCCAGGTCTTGTTGCCAGTGATCTGATAGTTGCCGTTCTCATCTTTGGTAGCACGCGTGCGCAGGCTCCCAAGATCCGACCCGGTGTTCGGTTCAGTAAATACAGCCGTTGGCAAGATTTCTGCGCTGGCGATTTTGGGTAACCATTGGGCTTTTTGCGCGTCGGTGCCACCTGCAATGATCAACTCGGCTGCAATCTCAGACCGGGTGCCCAGTGAGCCGACGCCGATATAGCCGCGCGACAATTCTTCGGACACAACACACATCGATGCTTTGGAAAGGCCGAAGCCGCCAAATTCTTCCGGGATGGTCAGGCCGAACACACCCATTTCGGCTAATTCCTCGATTATCTCGATCGGGATCAACTCGTCTTTCAGGTGCCATTCGTGCGCGTTGGGTTCGACTTTTTCCTGTGCATAGCGGCGGAACTGGTCGCGGATCATTTCAAGCTCTTCGTCCAGACCGGATGCGCCGAACATGGTAGAGCCGGCTTGATCCTGCATCAGTTCTACAAGCCGGGTTCGCGCGGTCTGGCTGTTGGCCTGCGCCATCAGGGTCTGTACTTCGGGGCCTTGAAAGCCGGACAGGGCATCCCAGCCCAAACCCAGATCCTGCAGGCGGACAACTTCGCCTTGGTTCATCGGTATGCCACCGGCGATCTGGTGCAGGTACTCGCCAAAAGCGATTTGATGAATCAGTTGCTCCATCTCACCGAGTTTGCCGTCGGCATCCAAAGCCTGGGCCCAGCGTTGCATCTGATGCAGAGACTGGTGATAGGTCGCCAGCCACGCCAACCCGTGTGCGGCAGTTTGGTGTGCTTCGATCAGCGCACCCGAGATCCGGCCATCTTCCGTCACCATCGCACGAACTGACTCGCGTGCGCGTTCGAAAACGGTTTCAACCACGGGCACGGCAGCACCGGTTAGGGTCAGGAGGTCGGGCAATACAGCTTGTGTGGTCATGTTGGTCACGTCCTGTCCGTCATGGGCCATGAATCACGTCCTTCTCTGGGTCGTCTGGTCATACCATGCTGCACATGCAGCGCAACAAAAATACTAATATAACCTAAAAAAAGTTCAATAATTGCGTAGTCGATTTTGCGGTGCAGAGAGATTCCAGAATGCTATGAAGGGGAATGGCGCCGTTTTCGATGATGTCACCCCAAGATCTTTATCTGGCCCTGGTGGTCGCATTCCTTGCAGGATGGGTCAAAGGAATGGTGGGGTTTGCAATGCCTACGGTTCTGGTCTCGGGGCTCAGCATCATGTTGCCTCCTGATTTGGCTCTGGCCGGGCTGATCCTGCCCACATTAGTCACAAACGGAGTACAAGCCCTGCGTGGAGGCACTTCAGCGGCGCTTAGTTCGGTGCGTCAATTCCGGCTTTTTCTGGGGGTTGGTCTGATCTTTCTGCTGATCAGTGCGCAAATGGTCAGATTGTTGTCTCCCTCGGTATTCTTGATGATGATTGGCATCCCGGTGTCATTCTTTGCGATGGTGCAGTTGCTGGGGTTAAAACTGGTACTGCAACGCCCCTCGGCCTGGATCGAGGCCGCGTCGGGCGCAGTAGCGGGCTTTGTCGGTGGCGTTTCCGGTGTCTGGGGTCCGCCTACTGTGGCCTACCTCACGGCGCTGAACACGCCTAGGCAGGACCAAATGCGTGTGCAGGGCGTCATATATGGGTTGGGTGCGGTGGCTTTGGCTGTGGCGCATGTTGGATCGGGGATTCTGCGGGCAGAAACGGCTGTGTTTTCAGCGCTGTTGATCGTGCCTGCACTTGCGGGAATGTGGGGTGGTCTGTCTTTGCAAAGCCGGATTAATCAGGCGCAGTTTCGAAAGTTGACCCTGCTGGTTCTACTTACAGCCGGTCTGAACCTGCTGCGGCGCGGAGTGATGGGCTGAACCGTCAGGTCCGTTTCTCGGTCAGCCGAAAGGTGAAATAAAGACCGAGCATCAGAAAAAACAAGCCGGAAATGTCGCCGATCAGATAGGCGACATACTCCTCGGTGGCACTGCCAAATGCCAGATTCGTCAGAATTGCCAAAAGAAGGGATGTGACGACCCCGACACCCATGACGCAAATCCAGCACGGGCGCCGGCCAGGTTTGGGAAACAGGTCCCAGCCTATCCATTTGCAGACATAGAACACAGCGGGCACGGTAGTGACAGCTACGGTGATCGCCAACAGCCGGCTGGGCAGGAATACGTCCCAACCTCCGATCAGGGCAAACACCAGAAATACACCCGGCAACAGGGCGAAGATCGCGCGCCATCCCAACAGCCAGGCCGACAGAACACGTACGCCATGCGGTAGAAACAACAGGCTGGCGTAACTGGGATATTGCGGAAAGAATATGTTCTGAAGGGGCATCAGAACTTCAAACGTCAGAAGCGATGCCACCACATAGGCCAACGAGGCGTAAAACGTGTCCGTAATCCACCCTTGCACAGAAGTCAGCCGTCTATTTGCCGCGAGGGCGTGTCACCTGGGGGCATGAACGATATACCGTCCCCGATTGGCGCTGCCGCTTTGCGACAGGTACCCCTTTTGAACCAGCGACTTCAGCGCACGGAAAAAAGTCGGACGCGAAACACTTTGAACCAGCGTGTGTTCGATCAGGCCGAATGTGCGCACTTCCTGAGTTGCCTTCGACAGCTCTTCAGCCGCGTAGTAAATATCACGCTCGACCGGGGACAATTCCTCCAGCCCCAACGTGCGCTCCATACTTTGCATCAGCTTGCGCAGTTCTGCGAGTTTCGAGATTTCCGTCATGATTTACCTGTCTTTTCCAGCGCCCGGCACAGAATGTCGGAAAGAGGTTCTTTCCATCGCACTTGGCCCGGTGCCCACCCCCAATTGGACTCTTTCACCATCTGATCGGGCAACTTACGGCACGAGTGTGAGTGTATTCGCAGGAGCCGCCCAAAGCTAATTACTGTACCCTAATCCAATCAGATACACCGGACGGGTCTTTGTAATGACTTGGCTAGATACCGTAAGTCGGGTGCTGCCGCAAATATTTTGTTCAGCATGTCTCGATAAGGTGAGGGCATTTGATAACGCCTGCTGCGAGAAAAAGGGGCGCAATGGCCCCTTTTGCATTTATCCAATGGCGACCGCTTTGATGTCCTCATCAATGAACGGTATGTATTGCTCAAAGTTCGCGGCGAACATTTGAACCAGTTTTTCGGCCTGTTTGTCAAAGGCTGCCTGGTCGTCCCATGTGCGACGCGGATCCAGTAGCACTTCGGGCACGCCGGGTACGGAAACAGGTACGTCAAAACCAAAATTGGCGTCCTTGCGATACTCGGCGTCGGCCATGGATCCGTCCAGCGCGGCAGTCAGCAGAGCGCGCGTCGCCTTGATTGGCATCCGGCTTCCAACGCCATAGGCGCCACCGGTCCAGCCAGTGTTGACCAGCCAACAGGTCGCGCCGTGCTGGGCGATCTTGTCGCGCAGCAGGTTGCCATACGCTTCAGGCCGACGCGGCATGAACGGCGCACCAAAGCAGGTCGAGAAGGTCGGCTGCGGCTCGGTGATGCCACGCTCGGTCCCGGCCACTTTGGAAGTGAAGCCGGACAGGAAGTGGTACATTGCCTGTGCCGGAGTTAGCCGTGCGATCGGAGGCAGTACACCAAACGCATCACAGGTCAGCATGATAATGTTCTTAGGATGACCGCCCAGAGCGCTGCTAGAGGCGTTCGAGATATACTCGAGCGGGTAGGCGCAGCGCATGTTCGCGGTCAGCGAGTCGTCGTCGAAATCCAGTTCCTTGGTCTCGGGGTCGAAGACCATGTTCTCGATCACGGTGCCGAACTTGCTGGTGGTCGCATAGATTTCCGGCTCCGCCTCGGCGTTCAGGTTGATCGTTTTGGCATAGCAGCCGCCTTCGAAGTTGAAGGTGCCGCGGTCGGACCAGCCATGTTCATCGTCGCCAATCAGAACACGCGCAGGATCGGCGGAAAGGGTGGTCTTGCCAGTGCCCGAGAGGCCGAAGAACACGGCTGTGTCGACCGGGTTACCGACGGCGTGGTTGGCCGAGCAGTGCATCGGCATCACGCCTTTTTCCGGCAGCATGTAGTTCAGCAGGGTGAAGACAGACTTCTTGTTTTCACCCGCATATTCGGTGCCGCCGATCAGGATCAGTTTGCGATCGAAGTTCAGCGCGATCACCGTCTCGCTACGGCAGTTGTGCTTGGCCGGGTCAGCCTGAAAGCTGGGGCAGTTGATGACGGTAAAGTCCGACGTGAAATCGTCCAGATCTTCGCGGTCCGGGCGACGCAGCAGGTGGCGAATGAACAGGTTGTGCCAGGCCAGCTCGGTTACCATGCGTACGTTGATCGAATAGGCCGGATCGGCTCCGCCAACGAGATCCTGCACAAAGTAGTCGCGGCCCTTCATATGCTCGAGCATGTCGGCATAAAGTGCGTCAAAGCCTTCGGGGCTCATCGCGGCGTTGTTTTCCCACCAGATGGTATCGACGACGCTGTCGGTTTTGACGACATGCTTATCCTTGGGTGAGCGGCCAGTGAATTTGCCTGTGGTGACCAGAAAGGCTCCGCCATTGCCAAGCGTACCTTCGCCCCGCTTCAGCGCCTCTTCGATCAGCGCCGGTTCCATGAAGTTGTAATAGACATTGCCCAGACCCTCGATGCCCTGATCCTCGAGGCGGAATTGCGGGTTAACCCGTCCAGATGTCATGCGTATATTCTCCTGTGGCGGCGCGGCGGCGGTTGGGGCCGCTTGCGCTCTTGGGGCATTGTACCGGAATATCCGGCGGACAGGGGCCTCTTATCACGGTCGTTTGGGGCATGAACAGGACGGTTTGGCGCAGTTAGCGCAACCAAGCTAAGGTTTAGCGCCACCAAGAAATCTCTGTGTAAAAACCAGGCATAATCTTGAGGGCAAGAAGGCAAATTTGCCGCATAGCCGCCCCAACAAAGGCACGATTCGCAGTTACGGATTGATTCGGCGTCTTAAAACCGCCAACAATGCCTTACAAATAAGCGAATTATTTCGCGAGTGAGCAGGAATAGGGGTGACCCCGATGTCAAAGATCGCACTGGTGGACGACGACAGAAACATTCTGACGTCCGTATCCATGACACTCGAAGCCGAAGGGTTTGAGGTCGAAACTTATAATGACGGACAGGCGGCGCTGGATGCGTTCAACAAGAAGCTGCCGGACATGGCCGTGCTGGATATCAAGATGCCGCGCATGGATGGCATGGATCTGCTGCAGCGCCTGCGGCAGAAAACCCAGATGCCGGTTATTTTTCTGACGTCCAAGGACGATGAAATTGACGAAGTTCTGGGACTGCGCATGGGCGCAGATGATTATGTAAAAAAGCCGTTTTCGCAGCGTTTGCTGGTTGAACGCATCCGCGCCCTGTTACGGCGGCAGGAAGCGACTGAGGGTGATGTTGCTAATACCAACACTGGCGACGCAAAGGTTATGGAGCGCGGTGAGCTGCGGATGGATCCCCTGCGCCATGCGGTCAGCTGGAAGGGTGCAGATGTTTCGCTGACAGTGACGGAGTTTTTGTTGTTGCAGGCACTGGCTCAGCGCCCGGGTTTTGTCAAAAGCCGGGACCAGCTCATGGATGTCGCCTATGACGATCAGGTCTATGTGGACGACCGGACGATCGACAGCCATATCAAACGTCTGCGCAAGAAAATGCGCGCCGCCGACCCCGAGTTTTCGGCAATCGAGACTTTGTACGGCATCGGATATCGTTATAACGAAGAATAGGCGCGGCCGGTTTAAGGGGTAGTGGGGTTTCGTGCGCGATACTGACCAAGCCAGCGAATTGCGCGACGGTGACGTCGTTCTTGGGGATGACTGGGTCATTCCCCAGGACCCTGAGTCTGCGGAGCTGCAAGCCAAGCGGTCGCGGCGCAATCTATTTTCACTGCGCAGATCACCGCTGGCGCGCAGGATCATTACATTCAATCTTATTGCTCTCGTCATTCTGGTGGCCGGGCTGCTTTACTTGGATAATTCCCGCGAACAAAGGGTGCAGCAGACCGCTCGTAACCTGATTGGCGACGCGAAACTGGTCAGCAACGTTTTTGAAACGCAGTTGCGTCAACCAAGCGTCACAGGAATTGGTGGGTCCGTTGTGCCGGATGTGCGGGACACGCTTTCAGGGCTTAGTCTGCCAGAAGGCGGCGAGGTGTTCGTCTATGATGGCACGGGTACTCTGATTGGTTGGACCCGCGGGACGAGACCGGAGTCCGAACTGCCGATTCTTGTTCGCCCGGATCGTAATGCTGCGACTGGCAGCACAATGATCAGCGACGCATTGAACGCTGTATGGATGGGTGTTCATGCGATCTTTAGTCGGGTGCCGGAAGGCGAAGATCCCACATTGGCTCAGCGCGTACAGGAGATAATCCCAAAGACCCTGGCGGGGGAAGTACAGGTTCAAACCGTGCTGGACGACGCAGGCGACACCGTTATCGTGGCTGTCGCACCTATTCTTGTCGACGGTGCCCCTGTCGGTGCGGTTGCGATGGCAGGCCCCGCCGGAGAGATAGATGCACTGGCAAGGCAGGAACAAGAGCGTATTCTTCAGATGTTCGTTGTGGCGCTGCTGGTGTCCATTGGCCTCAGTCTGGTACTGGCTTCAACCATCGCAAACCCGCTGGCTGATTTGGCTGCCGCGGCGGAGATGGGCAAGGACCGTGGAGCAGGTGTGAATCCCGGGCGTATTCGCATTCCGGATCTCAGTGCGCGCCCGGACGAGATCGGGCGCCTCAGTCGAGCGCTGCGCGGGATGGTAACGGCCCTATACAATCGGATTGACGCGAATGAACAGTTCGCAGCCGACGTTGCCCATGAAATCAAGAACCCGCTGGCCAGTCTACAATCTGCCGTCGGCACTTTGCGCATGGTCAAACGGGACGACCAGCGGGAAAAGCTGATGGGTGTTATCGAGCATGATGTGCGCCGTCTGGACCGCCTGGTTAGTGATATCTCTAACGCGTCTCGCCTGGACGCTGAACTGGTGAAAGAAGAAGAACAACCCTTCGACTTGCTCAATCTCCTCGGCAATATCGGCCAGTTTCTGGGCGAAGATGCTCGGTCCAAGGGCATCGAATACATTACGGACCTTCCATCCGAACCCATCGTGATCAATGGACTTGAGGCGCGGTTGGCGCAAGTCTTTGTAAACCTGATAACCAATGCGATTTCGTTCTGCCAGGAAAGCGATGCCATTCGTGTCTGGGTGCGTCAACGCGACAAGCGGGTGCTGATCGTGGTCGAGGACACGGGCCCCGGTATTCCTGATCAAGCTCTGACCAAAGTGTTCAAAAGGTTCTACTCGGAACGACCTGAAGAACACTTCGGCAATAACTCCGGCCTTGGGCTGGCCATATCCAAACAAATTGTTGAGGCGCATGGTGGCGTGATCTGGGCAGAAAACATCCGTCCAACCGAGGCGGATATCACCTCAGACCCGCTGGGCGCGCGGTTTGTCGTGGGACTTCCTGTATAGGCTCATGGACATCCTTCCCCTGACAGAAACAGCCGGCCGTGACGCGGCCTGCGTTCACGCAACCTGTCTTTCGATTCAAGGGCAGGGGGTTTTAATTGTTGGGCCGTCCGGATCCGGTAAGTCCGGGCTGGCATTACAATTGATGGCGATCGGGGCACAGTTGGTTGGCGATGACCGGGTCGAGCTGCGAATGCAGGACGGTAGGGTCATGGCCGATGCAATGCAGCAGATTCAGGGCTTGATTGAAGCACGGGGCATCGGCCTGCTGCGGGCGGACTCAACGGGGCCGGTTGCGCTGTCCTACGTGGTGGATTTGGAACTCTCTGAACCCCAACGTTTGCCCGACCCGACCCAGGTTCAGGTCCTGAGGCAAACTGTTCCCTTGCTTCGCGCAGCGGGGACCCCCAATTTGGCAGCAGCATTGGTTCAACTTGTGAAAATGGGGCGCGTGGACCCGCAATGGCCGAACGCATGACATCGCAGCGTCGCATCGTCTTGGTGACAGGCCCATCCGGTGCAGGACGCTCGACCGCGATCCATGTTCTGGAAGATCTTGGTTTTGAGGCAATTGACAATTTGCCCATGGGTTTACTGTCCAGATTGCTTGATGGATCAGAAAACACCCGGCCAATGGCGCTGGGCATAGATGTGCGTAACCGCGACTTCTCGACTATCGGCTTTATCGAGTTGGCTGCGAAACTGGGGCGGATGGAGCACGTCGATCTGACAACGCTCTATTTGGATTGCAGCGACGAAGTGTTGCTCCGTCGGTTTTCGGAAACCCGACGGCGGCACCCGGTTGCAACAAACGCTAGCCCGGAAACTGGTGTCCGGCAGGAAAAAGAGTTGCTGCAGCCGATCCGGGAAATAGCGGATACACTGATCGATACGAGTTCTCTGAACATTCATCAGCTGCGCGAAGAGGTCGAACACTGGTTTGCCCCTCAGGGCGGGCGGCATTTAGCGGTGTCAATCGAGTCCTTCTCGTACAAGCGGGGATTGCCGCGCGGATTGGATATGGTTTTTGACTGTCGGTTTCTGGCCAATCCCTACTGGCGTCCAGAGCTGCGCGCAGAGGATGGTCGAAATCCAGATGTCGCGGCCTATGTTCAATCGGATACGAACTACGCAATGTTCTTTGACAGGGTTGTGGACCTGTTGATCCGGTTGCTGCCGGCCTTTCGCGCCGAAGGTAAGGCGCACCTGTCCGTGGCTTTCGGTTGTACAGGTGGGCAACACAGGTCGGTTGCAATGGCAGAGGCGGTTGCAAAGGCTCTTGCAGAAGAGGGGCAGCAGGTGTCAATTAGGCACCGCGAAATGGAACGTCGATCATTGAATGCGAGGCCAGATTGATCGGGATTGTAATTGTAGCTCATGGCGGACTGGCGCAGGAATATCTGGCCGCCACCCAACACGTGGTTGGCAAGCAACCCGGGTTGGTCGCCGTCCCGATTGAGGCCGACCACAATCGCGAAGAAAAACAGGCCGAGATATGCCGCGCCGCCGACGAGGTGGACGTAGGCGACGGCGTTGTCGTCGTGACCGACCTGTTTGGTGGCAGCCCGTCAAACCTCAGTTTGCGGGCCTGCGCGCCGCAGGATCGGCGAATACTATATGGGGCGAACCTGCCAATGCTGATTAAATTGGCCAAAAGCCGCCACCTGTCGGTGGCCGAAGCCGTACGTCTGGCTCTGGAGGCTGGCCGCAAATACATCAACGCGCAAAATGTGACGCTGGACTAAGACCGGAAATATTGAAATGATCAATCGAAGCTTGAAAATCATTAATGAAAAGGGGCTTCACGCCCGCGCTTCAGCCAAGCTAGTCGAAGTGGTCGAAGGCTTTGACGCAAGGGCCGAGGTGTCCAAAGACGGACTTTCTGCCTCAGGGGATAGTATCATGGGTCTTTTGATGTTGGCAGCGTCGCGCGGAACTACTATTGACGTCGAGACGTCCGGCCCGGATGCTGAGGCGTTGGCAGAAGCATTGGAAACTCTGGTGAACGACAAGTTCGGCGAAGGGTTTTGACAGGATAACTGCCGCTACATATTGGACGGGAAGACCAGGAATTGGCGGAAACCACGCACGATACCAAGACAGGCCCGGTCGTGGATCAAGACCCTGATCGGGGCGAAGTCTACGATCGCAAGACCCTGACATACGCGAACTCGTTTGATGATCCTTGGACTTCGTTTGCTATTCGCGCCATCGAATGGTGCACCGGTAAGCTGACCATTCTGCGCATGGTCAACAAGTTCGAAAAGCAGAACGAGCACTACCGCGGGCAGAAGTTCTGGGGCGGTGCCCTCAACACCATGGGAATCGATCTGACTACGCCGGCCGAGCAATTTGCCCGCATTCCTCAGGAAGGGCCCGTTGTCGTTGTCGCCAATCACCCACATGGCATGGTTGACGGTATGATCCTAGCCGAGCTGATCGGGCGGGTCCGCAGCGATTATCGTATCCTGACCCGATCTGTGCTGACAGGCCTCGACGAGGCTGCGACGTCATTCATGATTCCCGTGCCTTTCCCGCACGACCCTGAAGCCCAGTCCAAGATGCTGGAAATGCGCGGTAAGGCGATGGATCACCTCAAGGAAGGCGGTGTTGTCGCCTTGTTCCCGTCAGGTGTCGTTATGTCGTCCGATGGTTGGTTCGGCCCTGCGCAGGAACAGGAATGGAATGTGTTTACGGCAAAGATGATCCGCCGCTCGGGTGCGCGAGTCGTGCCGATCTTCTTCCCCGGAAGCAACTCGCGCTGGTATCAAATCGCCAACCGCCTATCGCCCATTCTGCGTCAGGGATTGCTGCTGCATGAGATCGTTCGGTCCTGCCACAAGCCGCAGTCCCCGGTCATCGGTGACCCAATTTCGGATGAAGACATGGCATTACTGGAACGCGACCCGCGTGGCTTCATGGCTTGGCTCAGAAAGCACACTCTGTCCTTGGGACAGGTCGATAAGGCCTGATCCAAGTTTTCACCTGACAGCAGATACTTACAGCATAATGACTGGCCCGTTCCGGCCTTAGCGGGTTGGTACGGGCACCTCGCCACGGTAATCGTAAAACCCGCGCTCAGTCTTGCGTCCGAGCCATCCGGCTTCGACATATTTCGTCAACAGCGGGCAGGGGCGATACTTGGTGTCGGCCAGCCCGTCATGCAGTACGTTCATGATTGCCAAACAGGTGTCCAATCCAATGAAATCAGCTAATTCAAGCGGTCCCATCGGGTGATTTGCACCCAGTTTCATTGACTGATCGATGGACTGCACATTCCCAACGCCTTCATAGAGCGTATAGACCGCCTCGTTGATCATCGGCATCAGGATCCTGTTCACGATGAATGCCGGGAAATCTTCAGCGCTGGCCGAAGTTTTGCCCAGCTTATCCACCACGGATTTACAGGCGCTGAATGTCGCTTCATCAGTGGCGATGCCGCGAATCAGTTCTACCAGTTGCATCACCGGAACGGGGTTCATGAAGTGGAATCCCATGAAACGTTCGGGGCGGTCTGTACGGCTGGCAAGTCGCGTGATCGAGATCGAAGACGTATTCGACGTCAAAATCGTGTGTGGCTGCAGGTGCGGCAACAGGTCTTCAAAGATCGCTTGTTTGACAGTTTCCCGCTCGGTCGCAGCTTCGATCACCAGATCAGTATTCCCCAAATCCGGCAGATTCAAAGTTGTGGTAATGCGACTCAGAGCCGATTTCACATCGCTGTCGGATATCTTGCCGCGCGATGCTTGGCGCGCCAGATTGGCCTCGATTGTTGCCATGGCACCATCCAGCGCCTCCTGGCTGATGTCGTTCAGAAGCACGTCGTATTCCGCCAACGCCAAGACATGAGCGATACCGTTGCCCATTTGGCCAGCGCCGATCACTCCGACTGATTTCACGTCCATGTCCTGGTGCCCCTATTCGCAGAATACGGCGACATTATCGGCAGTTCCGTCCCGGCGGCAAGGGGATGGGGGTCGTCAAATTCGCTTCAAATGCGCGCATTAAGGATTCCGCAAGACATAAGGCTTCAAGATGGCAACCGGGTGAAGAAAACTGGGTGATTGTTATGAGCTACCAACCAATGGGCGCGGGCGGTCCTGCGGAATCTGTTTGCCAATACGGTGCTTCGAATTTGTCATTTCGGGCGCCACAGCGTGCATTCGACCGTCCATACATAGCCTGTATCGGCGGAGATGAGACGTTTGGCCGATTCGTGAATCAGCCTTTTCCTGCCGTCCTCGAATCCCAGCTGGGCAGGCGTTGCATCAATTTTGGCAGTTTATTTTGTGGAGCTGAAGCACTGTGCCTGGATTCGGGTCTTCTGGAATTTGCAAATGCTTCCGAGCTTTGTGTGCTGCAGGTTCCCGGTGTATTGGGGCAATCGAACCGGTTCTATCAAGTGCATCCGCGGCGAAATGACCGCTTCCTGAAACCAACGCAGGACCTGACAGCGCTCTACCCTGAGGAGGATTTTACCGACATCCATTTTGTGCGGCATTTGGTGAATCGATTAAAGAGCCACAGGGATGTTCGGTTTAACTCTGTCGCCGATGAACTCCGCAATAGTTGGCGCACAAAACTCGCGACATTTTTGGGACAGGTCTCTTCGCCAGTTGTTCTACTTTGGCTTGAGGTAATCTCTGGACAGCAGGATCGTTTCGTAGACAAACCTTTCGACGATCCGGTCACGGTGGACCTGCCGATGGTGAAATCTCTTGCGACATTGTCCACTAGTACCGTCGCTCTGCAAGTTCAGGTGTCCGGGGCGTCCGACGAACTGGAGGACATGCTGTTCGGAACAATGCAGCAGCCGATGGCAGAACGCATGCTCGGTCCGGCAACGCATCGCAATATCGCGAAGGCTCTGGCAGGGGTAATTCGGGACTTGGCATAAAAAAGGCCCGCCTGATGGCGGGCCTTGTAAGATTGTTCGTTGAACAATCGGGTATTATCAGCCGAGCTTTTCGGTAAGCTCAGGGACGGCTTGGAACAGGTCTGCGACCAGTCCGAAGTCGGCGACCTGGAAGATCGGCGCTTCTTCGTCCTTGTTGATCGCGACGATAACCTTCGAGTCCTTCATACCCGCCAGGTGCTGGATCGCGCCCGAGATACCGACAGCGACGTACAGGTCTGGTGCAACAACCTTACCGGTCTGACCCACCTGCCAGTCGTTCGGAGCGTAGCCCGAGTCCACGGCTGCGCGCGAGGCGCCAACCGCCGCGCCCAGCTTGTCAGCCAGTGTTTCGATCAGCTTGAAGTCCTCTTCCGAGCCGACACCACGGCCGCCCGAAACCACAACGCCAGCCGAGGTCAGTTCAGGACGGTCGCTTTCGGCCACCTTGTCCTCGACCCACGACGACAGACCCGGGTTGTCACCAACCGAGATGGTCTCGACCGGTGCAGATCCGCCTTCACCAGCGGCGTCGAAGGTCGACGTGCGGATGGTGACGACTTTCTTGGCGTCGCTCGATTTCACGGTCTGAACTGCGTTGCCCGCATAGATCGGACGCTCGAAGGTCGAGCCGTCAACCACGCCGGAGGCATCCGAGATCACCATCACATCCAGCAGGGCTGCCACGCGCGGCATCACGTTTTTGGCGTCGGTAGTGGCCGGTGCCACGATGTGCTCATAGCCATCGGCCAGACCCACGATCAGCGCTGCGGTCGATTCCGCCAGGCGGTGACCCAATGACGCGTCCTCGGCAACCAGTACCTTGGATACGCCGTCGATCTTGGCAGCAGCCTCACCAGCAGCAGCGGCGGAACCGCCTGCGGCCAGAATGGTGATGTCGCCCAGCGACTTGACGGCAGCAACGGTCTTGGCGGTGGCGTCAACGCTCAGTTCACCGTTGTTGACTTCGGCAAGCAGAAGTACAGCCATTACACAGTCCCCGCTTCTTTGAGTTTCTCGACCAGTTCGTCAACCGAACCCACGATGATACCTGCGGCACGTGCCGGCGGCTCTTCGGTCTTGACGACCTCGAGGCGAGGCGTGACGTCGACGCCATAATCGGCGGCGGTTTTTTCATCCAGCGGCTTTTTCTTCGCCTTCATGATGTTGGGCAGCGACGCATAGCGCGGCTCGTTCAGGCGCAGGTCAACGGTGACGATGGTCGGCATCTTGACGCTGATGGTCTGCAGGCCGCCGTCAACTTCGCGGGTGATCTTGGCGTTGTCGCCTTCGATGTCCAGCTCGGACGCAAAAGTGCCTTGGCTCCAGCCCAGCAGGGCCGACAGCATCTGGCCGGTCGCGTTCATGTCGTTGTCGATGGCCTGCTTACCGGCCAGAACGATGCCGGGCTGCTCTTCCTCGACCACTTTGGCCAGGATCTTGGCAACGGCCAGCGGTTCGATGTCCTGATGCACGTCATCAGCAGCGACAACCAGAATGGCGCGATCGGCGCCCATGGCCAGCGCGGTGCGCAGGGTTTCCTGCGACTGCTTCACACCGATCGAAACCGCGACGACTTCGTCAGCTTTGCCGGCTTCTTTCAGGCGGATCGCCTCTTCTACCGCGATTTCGTCGAAGGGGTTCATCGACATTTTTACATTGGCGAGATCAACGCCGCTGCCGTCCGCTTTGACCCGGACTTTCACGTTGTAGTCAATCACGCGCTTGACAGGCACAAGTACCTTCATTTTTGCGTATGCTCCTTACAAAAACGGCAAGCCGCGTTGCGACTCCACCAATGCTCTCGCTGCGCTTGATAGCGGGTCGTAGCGACTCGCAACAGGGCAAAATCGTCACGTCGTGGCTCCGGGACGTCGCGTTTTGTCATTTTCTGTCTTGTGAGCAGCCGGACGGCGCTGGATTAGCGGTTTGCGCCGGGAACCCAAAGGACGTCGTCGCGTCCGCCATTGTTGGCGCAGCGCGCGGCGACAAAGAACCAGTCGCTGAGGCGGTTGAGGTATTTTACCGCAACCTCATTCACAGGTTCCATGTTGGTCAGTTCCACAGACAGGCGCTCTGCTCGGCGCGACACTGTGCGGCAGACGTGCAGATGTGCCGCCAGCCGCGATCCACCTGGCAGAATAAAGCTGCGCAGTGGCTCCAGAGTTTCGTTCATTGCGTCGATTTCGGCTTCAAGCCGATCAATCTGGGCTGGAACGATCCGCAGAGGCGGGTAGTCGGCCTCGGCATCCTTGTCCATGTCGGGCCGGCAGAAATCTGCGCCAAGATCGAACAGGTCGTTCTGGATGCGCGACAGGGCGGCGTCAACCTCGTCTCCGGCCTCGGTACGAGCTACGCCGACAAAGGAGTTCAACTCATCCACTGTGCCATATGCGGCAACGCGGCCCGAATACTTGGCCACACGTTCACCGTTGCCCAAGGCAGTTTTGCCATCATCGCCCGTGCGTGTGTAAATCTTGTTGAGAACGACCATCTATTGAACTCCCTGTCCGCGCAGATAGACGTAGAGCACGATCAGCACCACGGCAATGAACTGAAACAGGATGCGCAGACGCATCATCTTGTTGCTTTTCATTGCAGCATTCGTTCCGCTCTTGCCGAAATTGGAGATGCCGATAACCAGCACAATTACGACTGCCGCCATGGCCAAAAGCAACACGACCATCAAAAGGTCCATGATTTTACCGTCCGCGTTTTGATTCCGTCGCTCTCATCTAGACCCGGGAGCCGCAAAAGCGAACAAGTTATTTCGTCTCAGATGTCAGACAGGATATGATCAATCGCACGTGTCGGCAGGATCCGGCGCAGATATCCAGCAATATAAGTGGGTGTTGTCACATAGTAACGTTCACGGGGACGTCTGGCTTGGACCGCGTGAGCCAACTTGTGAGTAACAGCCGAAGCGGGCAGTTCAAAGCGGTCGGGTCCGGAAGGTTCGTAGAGGCGTTTCAGCAAAGACGCTTCGTATCGCTGCCGCAGCGCAGAGTTTTTCCAGTCGATGAACCGTTCGAACTTTGGGATCGAGTTTTCCCGGATTTTTGACGTAATCGGTCCGGGTTCAATCAGTATGACCTTGATGTCCGTGTCACGCAGTTCCAAGCGCAATGTGTCGGTTAGCCCCTCAATCGCGTATTTCGTGGCGACGTAGGCTCCGCGCCAGGGAAAGGCCACAAGCCCCAGAACGGACGAGTTCTGTACTATTCGTCCATGTCCCTGTGCTCTCATCACGGGGATAATCTGTCTGGTTAGTTCGTGCCAGCCGAAGACATTGGTTTCGAATATCTGGCGCAGGCCATCGGTAGGTAGATCTTCGATAGCACCTGGCAGGCCGTGGGCCCCGTTGTTGAACAGGGCGTCGAGGGTTCCACCCGTGGCGTCCAGAACGTCAGCCAACCCAACTGTCATGCTTTCGGTGTTGGTGTAGTCGATCAGCGGGCTGTCAAAGCCCTGCGCTCGCAAGCGGTCGCAATCGCGCTGTTGGCGGCACGAAGCAAAAACGCGCCACCCGCGCGCACGCATTCCATGTGCCGCGTCCTGGCCGATCCCGGATGAACAACCTGTAATGAGAATAGATTTCTGCATGCCACTTCCGAACCTGAATCCTGCCATAGCTATTGTGGGGTTCGTGTTAGGGCAATGACAGCGGTGCGTCAGTTGGTAGATTTACGGACCAGTGACTTCGATATCCACCCGACCTGTTGCACGGGTAACACGCGCAGGCGCAGCCAGCCGGTGCCCGATTCGCCAAGGATTTCGACTTTCTGGCCCAATTTAACCTTGCCGATGATCGGGTAGATCGTGCCCGGCCCGTCGCGTAAGTTTACACGCGTGCCCGATATTTCGCGGATGTCTTTCGTGGGTTCCGGTTCTGAAACAGTTTGCGCGGGGACATCATCCACGGTCGGCGCAACCTGTTGCAGCCCTGTTGCTCCGTCTTCAAGAGAGGCCAGCGTAAAGCTCGTGTCTTGTCCGGCAAACACTGAAATCTGGGAAAACCCATTGAGGCTTGCCGGTTCCACCTCGACAACCTCAATAACTTTGTCTTCGGTTGCAGCAGCCGGCTCAGGTTGAACTCGAACAGAGGCCGTGCGTGCGGCAACGTTGGTCACCAGACCTTCGGCTTGGGGCAATGCAGCGGGCGCAGGGGATTGTTTCTGGACAGATGCCACACGTTCTGGCTGCTCGGTGCGCAGACCGCGCGGTTCGAAGTCAGGACCGCCGCTGATGACATAAAAACACCAGCCGAGCGCAGCAAAGGTAACAAGAATAAGGCGCGTCATGGCGCATCCCCCGGTAATCGTAACATCAAAAAAAGGCAGCAGTTCAATTGATGAAATTCTAACATAATTTGGGTGATGTGTCGAAAAACCGGGGAAAACGGGGACTTGTCTCCCCCTGTTGCAAAAAGCGCGACTTGTCCCCAGCAAATTATGCGTTGCTTGCTTTACCAAGAAGCTCTGGCGGCGTATCACATCATCTATGAATGATACGATCGACGACCCCAACATGGAGGCCCCCGAGAACGGGGGCGAGGTAGCCGAACCGCTGCGCCGCGCGATTGGCGAGCGTTATTTGACCTACGCACTGAGTACAATCATGCACCGTGCATTGCCCGACGCGCGTGACGGGCTGAAGCCGGTGCACCGGCGAATCCTCTACGCGATGCGCGAGCTGCGGTTGAGTGCGACAGGCGGGTTCCGCAAGTCGGCCAAAATTTCCGGTGACGTGATGGGTAACTATCACCCCCATGGCGACGCCGCGATTTACGATGCGATGGCGCGTCTGGCACAGGATTTCAACGTTCGTTACCCGTTGGTCGACGGACAGGGGAACTTTGGCAATATCGATGGCGACAACCCGGCGGCCTCGCGATACACCGAGGCTCGGATGACCATCGTCGCCGAGGCGCTGCTGGAGGGTCTAAACGAAGACGCCGTCGATTTCCGCGACAACTACGACGGCACTTTGACCGAGCCGGTCGTTCTGCCAGCGCAGTTCCCGAATTTGCTGGCCAATGGCTCAAGCGGCATTGCAGTGGGTATGGCGACCAACATTCCGCCGCACAATATTGCCGAGCTCTGTGATGCGTGTCTGCACCTTATCAAGATACCAGATGCGCGTGACGATACCCTGCTGAACTACGTTCCCGGGCCCGATTTCCCAACTGGTGGTGTTATTGTCGAACCGCCTGAGAACATTGCACAGGCCTATCGTACCGGGCGCGGGTCCTTCCGTCTGCGCTGTAAGTATGAGGTCGAGGATCTGGGCCGAGGTCAGTGGCAGATCATCGTCACCGAAATCCCGTATCAGGTTCAGAAATCCAAGCTGATCGAGAAGATCGCCGAGCTGATCCAGACCAAGAAAATCCCGATTCTTGCTGATGTGCGCGACGAATCCGCCGATGACATCCGCCTGATCCTGGAACCACGTTCCAAGAACGTGGACCCAGAGGTGCTGATGGGCATGCTCTATCGCAACTCGGATCTCGAGGTTCGGTTCAGCCTGAACATGAACGTGCTGATCGACGGGGTCACACCCAAGGTTTGCTCGATGAAGGAAGTGCTGCGCGCCTTCCTTGATCACCGGCAAGAGGTGCTGCTGCGCCGTTCGCGTCACCGTATGGCCAAGATCGATCACCGGCTTGAGGTGTTGGAAGGCTTTATCGTCGCCTTCCTGAACCTTGATCGTGTGATCGACATCATCCGTTACGATGACGATCCAAAAGCCGCGCTGATGCGCGAGGATTGGGGCATCGATCATGTCCGCGCCACCAGCGAGGCCGACTATGTCTCGCCGAAGCCGGGTGAGGGCGAACTGTCCGAGGTTCAGGTCGACGCCATTCTCAACATGCGCCTGCGCAGCTTGCGCCGTCTCGAAGAGATGGAATTGGTGCGTGAGCGTGACGCGCTTATGGAAGAACGCGCCAATCTCGAAGATCTTCTGGCGGATGACAGCCTTCAATGGGCCAAGATTGCCGAGCAGCTGAAAGAGACCAAGAAAACCTTCGGAAAAGACTACGAAGGTGGCGCCCGCCGCACCCGTTTTGCCGAGGCGGGCGAAGTCGAAGAGGTGCCGCTGGAAGCGATGATCGACAAAGAGCCGATCACGGTCGTTTGCTCTCAGATGGGTTGGATTCGTGCGATGACCGGACATATTGACCTGACCCGCGAGCTAAAGTTCAAAGACGGCGATGGTCCTCGCTTCATCTTCCATGCTGAAACAACGGATCGACTATTGGTCTTTGCGTCGAACGGCCGGTTTTACACTGTCAGCGCCGCCAACCTGCCCGGCGGGCGGGGTATGGGCGAGCCGCTGCGTCTGATGGTGGATCTGCCGAACGAAGTACAGATCGTCGATATTCTGATTCACAAGCCGGGGCGCAAGCTGCTGGTGGCGTCGGATGCGGGCAACGGTTTCATGGTGCCCGAGGATGACGTTTTGGCCCAGACCCGCAACGGCAAGCAGGTGTTGAACGTCAAAACTGACGAGACGGCAGTTATCTGCAAACCGATCGAAGGGGATCACGTCGCGGTCGTTTCCCAAAACGGCAAGTTCCTGGTTTTCCCGATTGGCGAACTGCCTGAGATGACTCGCGGCAAGGGTGTACGGTTGCAAAAGTATAATATGGCACGCGGACGTCAGGGAACACTGGAACTGGACGGAGGGCTGTCTGACGTCACCACGTTCAACTGGGAAGAGGGTCTGAAATGGTCCATGGGCGGTGACAAAACCCGTCACGAAACGGACATGACCCAATGGCTGGCCAAGCGGGCTGGCGTTGGGAAAAAGGCACCCTATGGCTTCCCACGTGATTACAAGTTTTCGTGACAGAGTTGTCACGAAGGTGAAATTCTGTCGATACGGCTTGGCACTGGCCGTATCGGTGCGCTACATCCAATAAAAACAGGCTTATCGAGAAGAGACACATGTTGCGCATTCTAACCCTGATCACCGGACTTGCCCTGATGGGCGCATGCACGCAGACGCAGGTTTACGAAGAACCCGAGGCGCTGGGCGAGTTCAAACTACGGGTTAACTATGCGTTTGCCGAGAAGGCGGTGCAGGGTCCGGTGTCTCGGGATGCAACGCCTGAAGAATGGACAGAGGCAATCCAGAATGCAGTAGATATCCGGTTGGGTCGCTACGAGGGGGCTCAGGAATATGACATTGGCATTAGCTTAGAAGGATACATGCTGGCGCCTCCGGGTATTCCGGTTCTCTACAATCCCAAAAGCACCGCCATCGTTCTGGTCAATGTCTACGATGTGCGAGAAAAAGAGTTTCTGGCCAAGGGCAAACAGTTCCAGGTGTTGGAAGACACAACCGGTGGCAGCGCCCTGAAGGGGTCGGGCAATGAGCGGACAAGGGAAGAGCAGATGAGCGGGCTTGCTCTGAAAGTGGCTGACCGCGTAGAAGAATGGCTGGCAGAGGAACACAAGGACAATGGCTGGTTCGACAGCCGACCCAGCCTGATCCAGCCCCTCGATTCTGCTGAGGTCACGCAAAATCCGGCGTCTTAACCAGCTTTTCACGCAGGATGTGCTTGATTTTCCCCTTTGAACCAAATATCTCGCGCGCGCAGATGTAACAACGGGACCAAGGGTCCCCCAAATCGCAAAAGGGCGCCTGAGGAATGGCAAAGGAAAAGTTTGAGCGTACAAAACCGCACGTCAACATCGGCACGATTG